>JAFTOT010000091.1 GCA_017463665.1 Clostridia bacterium
GCCGTATCACTCTTTTGGTGAAAGCAAGTATATGCCATTAGGAAAACAGCCACCTAAAATTTCAATGCAAACGGAAGAACGAATAAAAGAAATCATTGATTACATCGGTTCAAAAACAAGCATACCGGTAAAAAAAGCATGAGTTTACAAGTAGGAGGATTTTACCATGAAGCGCAATTTACTAAAAATGTTATCTTTACTGCTATGCGGTGTGATGCTGCTTTTAGCAGTACCCATGACGGTGCCGCCGAAGAAGAAACCGACATGTATATTACAGAACTGAAAGTTAATCACCTTGTAGAGCCTATTGGTATTGACATTGTTCCGAATTTCCGCTGGATAAACAATATGTCCGGCTATGAAGATTTTTATGGCGAAAGATTAACTATACCCCGTTGGGATGATATAGCGGATACATATAGGGTTGCGCGATAAGCTTAATAAAAAAACGATTACCCACTAAAAAACGATTATTTCTATTGGGCAGGAGAAAAATCGGATAATAACAGAAAAAAGCAGCATTTCACTCGTGAAAACGGATAGTTTCACATAGCGCTATGCTGCTTTTGAATTTTATAAAACCTCGAACCCTTTATGGCATAAGGCTTCGTGGACAAAAAGTAAAAACACACTAATTCTATCAAAATTAGCGTGCTTATCTGGTGGAGAGTGTGGGATTCGAGACCCCCAAGGTCTCGCAAGCGAGCCCTGATCCCTCGCTGTCGCGATGGAACGTGGGTTCTCAGCTCCACTCCGCAACACAAAAAATAAAAAGCCGCAAAAGCGACTTTTTATTTTTGGCGCAGGGAGTGGGATTCGAACCCACGCGGGTTGCCCCAAACGGTTTTCAAGACCGCCTCGTTATGACCACTTCGATATCCCTGCGTATAGAGTGGCATTCGGGATACACAACATTGTTATCATACCACAAAGGAAAAACTGTGTCAAGTGGACATAAAAAATCTTTTTGTGCTTTGCGAAAAGATTGACAGATTCGCGTTTTCCTTGTAAAATGAGAGTAAGAGAAATTTTTTATTAAAGCGAGGTAACAAATATGGGACTTATCAAGGCGGCAATCGGTTCGATCGGCGGGGCGCTGGGCGATCAGTGGCTGGACGCGTTTGAAGCGTATGAAATGAGCGACACCACGGTGTTTACCAAAGGTGTGCTTGTACACAATGGCGATCGTTCGTCGAACAAGAAGGGCACCGAGGATGTCATCAGTGACGGTTCGGTGATCCATGTATATCCGAACCAGTTTATGATGCTGGTGGACGGCGGCAGGATCGTGGATTACACTGCGGAGGAAGGTTACTATAAGGTAGACAACAAGGGCGCGCCCTCGCTCTTCAACGGGCAGTTCGGCGATGCGCTCAAAGATGTGTGGGAGCGCTTTAAGTTCGGCGGTACGCCCTCTTATTCGCAGAAGGTCTATTTTGTCAACCTGCAGGAGATCAAGGGCATCAAGTTCGGCACGCCGACTGCGCTCAACTATTTTGACAACTTCTACAACTCCGAGTTGTTCCTGCGTGCGCACGGCACGTATTCGATCAAGGTGACAAACCCGATCCTGTTCTACAAGGAAGCCATCCCGAAGAACGACGATCGCGTGGATATCAATGACATCAATGCGCAGTATCTCTCGGAATTTCTGAGTGCGTTCCAGACGGCGATCAACAAGATGTCGGTAGACAACATCCGCATCTCGCATGTTGCGTCCAAGTCGCAGGAGTTGTCGAAGTATATGGCAAACGAGCTGGACGCGGAGTGGAACAAGCTGCGCGGCTTTGAGGTGCTGTCGGTCGGTCTTGCGAGCATCTCCTATGACGAGGACTCCAAAAAGCTCATCGACATGCGCAATCAGGGCGCTATGCTGTCCGATCCCACCGTGCGCGAAGGCTATGTACAGGGTTCGATCGCGCGCGGCTTTGAGGCTGCGGGCTCCAACGAAAACGGCAGTGCGCAGGCATTCATGGGCATGGGTATGGGCATGGGCTCGGCGGGCGGCTTCATGGGCACGATGAGCGAGACCAACCGCGCGCAGATGCGTGAGCAGGCTGCGGCGGCACCCGCGTCCGCACCCCAAGCGGGTGCATGGAAGTGCGCTTGCGGCGGCGAGAGCACGGGCAATTTCTGCCCTGCCTGCGGCGCGAAAAAGCCGGTCGTAAACACATGGAAGTGCGCTTGCGGCTCGGAAAATCACGGCAACTTCTGCCCCGCCTGCGGTGCAAAGCGCCCCACGGATTGGAAATGCCCCGATTGCGGACAGGAAAACAAGGGAAAGTTCTGCTCGAACTGCGGTTACAAGCACGAGGGCTAAACCATGGCAGTTGTAGCATATAAATGCCCGGGCTGCGGCGCGGGTATCGCCTTCGACTCGGAAAAGCAGCTCTTTCGCTGTGAGTACTGCCTTTCGGAGTACACCGAGGCGGAGATCGCCGCGCAGACTTCCGAGGAAGAGACGGCGGGAGAGGGCACAGCCGCCGCAGACGAGACGTTCGGCGACGAAGTGCTCTCCTATAGCTGCACAAACTGCGGCGCGGAGGTATTCGCCGACAAGGACACGGTAGCGGATTTCTGTTATTATTGCCACAACCCCGTGGTCGCGGGCGGCAGACTCACAGGACAGCTTCGCCCGCATAAGATCATTCCGTTTGCCTATGATAAGGCGGCGGCAGAGCAGAAGTTCCTTGCATTCGCACGGAAAAAGTGGTTCGTGCCGAGGGATTTCTTCGCCGAAAAGCAGGTGGAAAAGATCCGCGGCGTGTACTATCCTTTCTGGTTGACCGATGCGGACATCACAGCGGGCAGCAGCGCCAAGGCGGAGAAGGTGCGCACCTGGCGGGCGGGGAAGAATATGTACACCGAGACCTCGCACTACCGTCTCTACCGCAAGGGCAATATCCATTTTGAGGACATCACCACGGGCGCGTATGACAAAGAGGATAAAAGCATGCTGGAGGGCATCCTGCCGTACCCGTCCGATGCTCTCAAAGATTTTTCCATGACGTATCTCTCGGGCTTCCTCGGCAAGAAGCGCAATGTGGAAAAAGAAGAAGTACTGGATGAGGTCAAAAACCGCATCAGCAATTATTCCACCACGCTGCTGCGTGACACGATGCGCGGCTACACTGCGGTGCATCCGCAGGGAACGCAGGTGGAGATGCGAAAGGTGCTTTGGGACTATGCGCTGCTGCCGATCTGGATCCTCACCTACAACAAGGGCGGCAAGATCTATACCTACGCGATGAACGGGCATACCGGCAAAGTATACGGCGAGTTGCCGATCAGCGGCAAAAAGCTGTTTTTGCTGTTCTTTGCGGTGGCGCTCGGCGTTACACTGCTCGGCACGATCGGAGGGCTGCTGTTATGAGAAGAAGTCTTTTGATTTGGCTGTGTGTGTGCCTTTTGACCGTCAGTGCATTTGCCGCCGATCTCGGCTATGTCTATGACGATGCCGATCTGTATACCGACGAAGAAGAAACGAAGATCATTGCGGCTGCGGAGGCGGTCTATAGCGAAAGCGGACTGCTCTGCGTGATCGTGACCGACAACGGCATCGGCGACATGCTGGATATGCTGCCGACCTATGCGGGCAGTGCCGTGGATATGGCGCTGCTGACCATCGACATGTCGGCACGGCAGTTTGATCTGTACCAGTATAACGCGGTTAAGGGAGAGGGCGCGTTCCGCATTTCCTCTTCCGAGACCGACACCATCCTTGATGGCATCCTGCCCGATATGGCGGACGGCAACTATGCCGACGCGGCGCTGTTGTTCGTGCAGCTCGCCGAGGAGAGTTTTACAAATACCGAAGCATTTGATCCCGCCGTGCCGGGCGACGGCTACGAGTACAACGAATACTACACGCCCGAATACATGGCACCGGAGCATGACTATCCCTATGTGACCGAGTATGAGCCCGCGTTCTCGATCGGCACCGTGCTTTTCCCGCTGCTGGTTGGTTTGTTCGCGGGCGGCATCGCGGTACTCTGCGTGTGGGGCTCGTACAAGAAAAAGGTGCACGGCGCGACCTATCCGCTCGGGCAGTATGCAAAGCTTGATCTGATCGATGCCAAGGACACCTTTATCACCAAGAATGTAGTGGTCACGCGCATCGCAGATGATCCGCCCCATCATCACGGCGGTTCACGCGGTGGCGGCGGTTTCCACGGCGGCGGTGGCTCCCGCGGCGGCGGCGCCCGCATGGGCGGAAGGTCGTTTTAAAAAACTTGTACTTTCTGTGCGAAAAACGGGGAAAAGATCCGTTATACGGAATACAAACGCATTTGAAACAGGAGGTTCGCATGAAAAAACTTTGTGCTCTGCTCTTGGTATTTACAGTGTTGCTTACCGTGTTCGTGCATGCCGCCGAAGATACGGTATTCACGGTGCAAGAGGGCGGAAAAACCTTCGTCGTGGATACAGCGGCCGGGACGATCACGCAGGGCGGCAATGTGTATACCTATGTGCGCGAGGGGGATATGGTCACCTTTACCTATCCGGACGGCGAGACCTATTGGTGGAAGACGCATGCACACGGCGGTGCCGGCGGTTGGAGCGAGGGCTTTCGTCAGGGCGCGTATCCGGACGGAAGTACCTTGTTCGATGTATTGCAGCAAGCCGTACCTGCAAAGACAAATCAGATCTCCATCGATTTCGGAAATGTTTTGGCTGCGATTCTGATTGCGGCTTTCGGTCTGTGGAGTGCCATCTCGCCGCAGAGCGTTTGGTATTTGAACCATGGCTGGCGATTTAAGGATGCCGAGCCATCGGATGCCGCGCTGACGATCACGCGCATGGGCGGCGTGCTCGCGCTGCTCCTCGCCGTTGGGATCCTGTTTTTGTAAAAATGCAGATAAGAGAAAGCACCAAGTTCGATGAGAAAGCGAACTTGGTGCTTTTGATCTTGGTAAAAGGAATGTTTAGGGGAGTGAAGCTATGCGCACAAACCTGTAGGGACAGGCCTCCGGACTGTCCTTTTTTTGCCTTCGTTCATGCGGACAGTCAGAGGACATAGCGACCTTTGGTCGCATTTGTCCCTACAAATTGATTGGCATTATTACACATATAAACAATCATTTTTAATGATATTACTCTTGTGGGCGCTTTTCTATGGAAAATCTGCTTGGATTGTGCTATAATACCACAAAAGGGGGCGAGGGTATGACACCGAAGGAACTTTTGGAGATTTTATCCGTGGCGGAGAAGCTCAAATGCAACACGCGGCACAGCTATACTTCAAGCGGGCGGCATGAGAGCGTGGCGGAGCACAGTTGGCGCATCGCGCTGATGGCGATGCTGCTCGGCAGTGAGTTTCCGCACGCGGATATGAACAAGGTGATCCGCATGTGCCTGATCCACGATCTCGGCGAGGCGTTCACGGGGGACATCCCCGCCTTTGAAAAGAGCTCTGCCGACACCGAAAAAGAGGATGCGGCATTCTTTTCGTGGGTAGATACGCTTCCCGAGCCTGTACGGGCGGAGTGGAAAGCGCTGCTTGCGGAGATGCAGGCGATGCAGACCGAGGAAGCAAAGCTCTATAAGGCGTGCGATAAGCTCGAAGCGGTGATCCAGCACGACGAGGCGGACATTTCCACATGGCTGCCGCTCGAATACGACCTGCAGCTTACCTACGGCAAGGAGAATGTCACCTTTTCGCCCTACCTGCAGGCGCTGAAAGCAGAGATCGACCATTGGACGCGAAAAAAGATCGCGGACAGCAAAGAATAAAAGAAAAGTGTATGTCAACCATTCAAGTAAAAGATCTGACCTTCGCGTATGAGGGCAGTTATGACAATATTTTTGAGAACGTCAGCTTTCAGATCGACACCGACTGGAAGCTCGGTTTTATCGGGAGAAACGGTCGCGGCAAGACGACATTTTTAAACTTGCTGCTCGGCAAATATCCTTACAGCGGCAGCATCAGCGCAAATGCGGAATTCGCCTATTTCCCGTATCCGGTCGCGGATAGGGCGGCGGACACGCTGGATGTGCTGCGTGAGGTTTGCCCTGCGGCGGAGGACTGGGAGTTTATGCGCGAGCTGTCGCTGCTCGATGTGGAGACGGATGTGCTGTACCGACCGTTTTCGACGCTGTCAAGCGGTGAGCAGACCAAGGCACTGCTGGCGGCGCTGTTTCTCGGTGAGCAGAAGTTTCTTTTGATCGATGAGCCTACCAACCATCTGGACGCGGCGGCGCGCCGTACTGTCGGTGACTATCTGCGCTCGAAAAAGGGATTTATCCTCGTTTCGCATGACCGCGCGCTGCTCGACACCGCGGTGGATCATATCCTGTCGATCAACCGCACGAATATAGAAATTCAGCAGGGCAATTTTTCCACCTGGTGGGAAAACAAGCAGATGCAGGATGCCTTTGAGCTTGCCGAAAATGCCAAGCTGCAAAAGGAGATCGGGCGCTTGCAGGACGCGGCACGCCGTTCGGCAAACTGGTCGGACAAGGCGGAGAGCACCAAGAACGGCACCAGAAATTCGGGTATTCGCCCCGACCGCGGCTTTATCGGGCACAAGGCGGCAAAGATGATGCAGCGCTCCAAAAATCTCGAGGCGCGGCGGGAAAGCGCTATCGCCGAAAAGTCCAAGCTGCTGCACAACATCGAGGAGACCGAGAGCCTGAAACTCTCGCCGCTTGTGTACCCCAAGGATCTGCTCGTAGAAGCGAAAGATCTTTCGCTGTTCTACGGCGAAAAGACGGTGTGCGA
>JAFTOT010000099.1 GCA_017463665.1 Clostridia bacterium
GCTCAGTTGGTAGAGCAACTGACTCTTAATCAGTGGGTCCCGGGTTCGAATCCCTGAAGGTGCACCACCTGCCCTGCAATAGCGGGGCAATATTCCTCCTTAGCTCAGTCGGTAGAGCGCATGACTGTTAATCATGATGTCGCTGGTTCGAGCCCAGCAGGGGGAGCCAGAAAAAAGCACATTGCATTCGCAATGTGCTTTTTTCAACGAAATAAATCCCTTGCGGGATTTGTGAAATGCGCTTCGCGCGTGAAATATGGCTTCGCCATGTGAAATGCCTGCGGGCGTGAGTGGATTTATTTCATTTCACATTTTGCGTTAGCAAAATATTTCACAATGTACGGCAGCACATTATTTCACATTGGGCGTTAGCCGAATATTTCACTTCCTCCACCCGATCCGGGTGGTTTTTTGTTTGGCTCTTTCTTCTTAGTTCGATCCAGCGGCATCTACCATGACAGCCATCTCCGAGCGTAGCGAGAATATGACGGCGCAGTTTGGTTGTTTACAGCGAGCACAATTGTGTGATATAATGAAAAAAATGGAAAGGAATATATGAGCAGTTATGAAAAACATCATTACAATTCAGCATACGCAATCAGAGCAACACATAAATAAAATGATTGGCTCATGGGCAGATTGGGATTTGACAGAGCGGGGTATTGCACAAGCAAAACGAATTGGAGAACGACTCGCTGATGAATTGAAAGACAAGAGTTACCGTATTTATTCGTCTGATTTGTTAAGAGCAAGGCATACTGCAGAAATCATAGCCGAATTTTTGCATCTGGAACCGATTTACACAGATACTTTGCGGGAGTTTCATTTGGGCGAAGCTATTGGAAAATCTAAAGAATGGGCGCGGCAGAATCAAACTTGCAAAGTATGGCCGGGCACGGTAGATTGGGCTCACTCTGTGGACGGTAGACCGTTTTTGGGTGCAGAAACAAAAAGAGAAGTTTGGAATCGTCTGTTAACTTTTTATAATCAGATCATGGAAAGCACCGAACAAAACTTGATTATTGTTTCACATGACGGCACATTGAGCCTCTTTTTTGCAATGTGGCTGGGTTTGGACATTGATATGTTAGATACATGCAATTTTTTCGGTAAATCGGGAGGAGTGTCGTTTTTGCAGGAAGATGCGGCAAAACATCGTATTATTTCGCGCTTAAATGATCTTTCCTATATGCAATGAGAAAAGAGACAATAATGACTTTGGAAGAACGTAAAAAACTTTCCCATTCCTATCTTGGGGAACTCGTTACAATACAAATCGACCGTCCTATCGGCAGTGTGCATCCGAAGTATGCAGACCTTATCTATCCGATCAATTACGGTTATATTCCGGACGTATTTGGTGGCGATGGAGAGGAACTGGATGTCTATTTGCTGCGTGTCGATGCCCCGATAAAGGCATATACCGCGCGTATTATCGGTGTTGTGCATCGTCGCGATGATGTGGAGGACAAGCTGATCGCTGCTCCCGAAGGGATGTATTATACTGCTATCGAAATGAAACAAGCCGTACATTTCCAAGAGCGGTATTTTGATAGCGAAATCGAGTCGATCTTTGAAAAATAAACGATGTGATGCTTCGCATCAATGATGTTGCTGCTTCGCCGCAAACGGCGTTTAGCACTGCAAGACAAACTCGCATAGCGACGCTTTGTTAATACATGATGTGCGGGTTGAAAATAAGTCAGCAGGTGGCGTTATCGAAGAATAATTTGAGACGATTTTATGCGTAAAAAGTAATTTAACTAATAGTTTACATCATTATTTACTGATTTAATTGACAACGTGCGCAAAATGTGATATGCTAATATCGTAATAAAAAACACAAAGAGAGGTGATCAACATGAAAAAGTCGTATATGACGGTTCTGTATAAGAGCATATTGGATGATATGTTGATTGCCGGATTTATCGTGTCATAATTTGGTTTTTGACTATTGCTTTGTTGCGCATCCGATATGGATGCGTTTTTTGCTTTATATATGTGATCGTCTTTCATCTGTAGTTTTTAATAAAATCAAAGAAGAAAGAAGGACAAATAGTAATGAAATATAATTGGATAGATGCGAATGAATATACAATGGACAGCTTTTTACTTTTTGATCGTTGGGCTCTTTGTTGGATATTTAGAGATTGCAATTACTATGCCGGAGATTACATTACGGACATGGCTAAAGCGCTATATAAGTATCCGCACATAGATACCTTTTGCCGTTGCAAAGCCCCTGAGTGTAGCCAATTCCTTGACAAAGTTCGTGAAGTTCCGTTTGATAACTGGACGAATTTAGAAATGCGAAAAGCAGAAACATCAATTCTTCAGACGCACGAGACATTTGTTGTTTATGCATATCCAAAGGTTATGGAAAAAGTAAATTACATACGAAACTGGAATGCCAAATATTTATATGAATTGGTAGACTTAAAAGATAAAATCGTTTTAGATGTTGGGGCGGGTACCGGCAGATTGGCTTTTGCTGCAGCAAAAATAGCAAAACGAGTATATGCAAGTGAGCCATGCGATCGGCTTCGTGAATATATGCGAGATAAAATTAAAATGGAGAATATAACAAATATGAAAGTTTTGGATGGTGAAGTGCTTTGCTTGCCTTATGAAAATGATACCTTTGATGTTGTTCTCAGTGGTCACGTGGTGGGAGATGAGTATGATAAAGAAATTGCAGAGATGACAAGAATTACGAAAGATGGTGGTTGGATTGTTATCTGTAATGGTGATGACGAGTTTAAGCGTACATCTCCTAACAAGGAATTAACCTCTCGCGGTTTTGAATGGTTTAGCCATAAAAGCGTGGAGGACGGCATTATCTATAATTACCGAAAACCGGTCAGGAAATGAAATCGATTATTTACTGAGGCTCAAGAATCTTGGGATTAAAAAAAGCACATTGCATTCGCAATGTGCTTTTTTCAACGAAATAAATCCCTTGCGGGATTTGTGAAATGCGTTTCGCGCGTGAAATATGGCTTCGCCATGTGAAATGCCTGCGGGCGTGAGTGGATTTATTTCATTTCACATTTTGCGTTAGCAAAATATTTCACAATGTACGGCAGCACATTATTTCACATTCGGCGTTAGCCGAATATTTCACTGTCACCACCGAAGTAGGGTGGTTTTTTATTTACAATAGTAGTTATGATGTGATATAATGAATTACAATAAACTCTTGAGGAGAAAGGCAGTATGGATTTTCAAAAAGAATTAACAGAAATGCGCGCGAAATATAAAGGGCATAGTTGAAGAGAGGTACTAACATGGGATTGCTAAATATTTTTAAGAATAAAGGCACGAGCTTTGAAAGCAAAGTGTCAAAATGGATAGATTCCGTTTTGCAGCAGGAGATCCCCGTAGATGTTGTGGCATTCTGTTTTAATCTGTACGATGACGGCGACGGCAACTGGAGCATGGAACTCGTGGGTACGCAGTCCTTTGATGCCGATGATAGCGACTGGTCTTGTGACGAAGCAACCGATTTCGGCACAAGAGAAAATCCGTTTCGTTGGAATAAAGATGCTGCATGGAACAGCGTTTTAGAAGAGACTGCAGGCGCTTTGCAGGCGTATCTGGATAACGGAAAGTATGCGACCGCTTTTAAAATGAAGCAGGGCGTGGGCGTAGGTTTCGTTGACGGCGATGTGGAAGTAATATGGTGTGAAGCGGCACATAGCGGTACGAATCATGAAAAATGAGTATGAATATATTGAAAGCTCGGTATCCATACAAGGTGAGAATTTTTTTAAATTAGATTGCGTAGAAGAGGTTTTTACTCGCATAGCAGTGAAGGATGTTTTCGCTATAGCGTATCTTTTTTCTCCTGATTTTATAAGAATTAAAGATTACATATTTGTAGCAGATTTTTTTAACAGATATGGTAAAAAAACGGCTTCTTTGTCAGAGCATTTAAAAAAAGTAAAGCGTTTAGAAAAGACCTATAATGGGGATCGTTTGAAAATTGAAAAAGCTATAAACAGTTGGAGCATACATGATTTCTTTTGTTCGGAGTTCGGTTTGAAAAATTTAAACGAAGAATATATTGAGAGATTTGGCAATATTCTTGTTGAGCATTGGAGAACAAGAGTCAAAACTGCGTTCCCGGATAGAGATATTGTTGTCGAACTTGGCTATGAAATCATGGGTGAACTCGGTTTAACCATTACGGTCTATCAACGGTAAGCTAATTCGATTGTAAACAACACAAAAGCCTCTCATGACGAGAGGCTTTTGTGTGTTGGGGTACGGTTGATCACACCGTCGCCGCTTTGCGCTAAGCTCGGGGAGCCAAAATGCGATAGCAACAGCGAGTTGCTTGTTTATATGAAATATACTTGGTATAATATTCCCGGAGGTGATGATTTTATGGATACAAAAGATGTTATACTTGAACTTAGGACGAAAAAAGGTCTGTCGCAGGATGAACTTGCGGAAAAAGTATTTGTCACGAGACAGGCGGTGTCCCGTTGGGAGAATGGAGAAACGACACCGAATACAGAAACCCTAAAGTTGCTATCCAAACTTTTTGATGTTTCTATCAATACGCTTTTGGGTTCTCCCCGACAGTTGATCTGTCAATGCTGCGGTATGCCTCTTGCGGACTGTAATATCAGCAAAGAGACAGACGGTTTTTTCAATGAAGAATACTGCAAATGGTGCTATGCGGATGGCGAATATACATACGACAACATGGATGATTTGATTGAATTCTGTGCTGCACACATGGCAAACGAGAGCATTTCTTCCGAGCAGGTACGGGCATATATGCAAGAGATGTTGCCAAGACTCCATTATTGGAAGCGGTATGCTGATATCGGCGGGGAAGAAAAATTTGAGGAATTTAAGAAACAAATCATCGACGAATGCAATGCTTTACATATTGAAGGAATGCCGGAAGTTAAAGAACTGAATGCTCTTGTAGGCAGATTTGTCAATCTTGAATATACACTTCCAAACGGAAATAGGGTGAAGTTTTTAGAGGATGGGGCAACCTATCTGGGAAACCAACTTGAATGTGAGTTTGGCGGAGACAGGTGCTTTGGCATTGTTGCGAATATGGATTTTCTTCTTGTATGTACTTATGCAGAAAACGGTGCAGATCCGGAGTTAGTCGTTTATAAAAAGAGATAAACAATTGTGTTTACAACGCAGCGGCGATGTGCTATGATATACAAAACAGCTTCACCATCATCAAAGTTAATAAATACAGCAAGTGCAGTATAGAGGAGGAAAAAATGGAAGAAGTTTCAAAAAACGAAGAGAAAATAGCTATGAATTCCGCTTTCGCATACGGAAGCTTTACCGCTTCGGATGGCACTGTGATCCCGTACCGCTACTATCTGCCCGAGGATTATGCAACCAGCGGCAAGAATTACCCCGTGTTTTTCTATTTGCACGGCAACGGTTCGCGCGGAACAGACAACAAGGCGCATCTGAGTGCATACTCGATCAATACGGCAGTATTCAACAGCGATCATGAGTGCATTATGATCGCGCCGCAGTGTCCGGGCAGGCCCGAGGAATGGACGCTTTATGGTTCTGTTGGAAAAGTAAATACCTATCCCGGAAGTAAGGCATACGCGGAGTTTTTGGAAAGCGGCGAGCCTTACGGCAGTAAATACTTCTGCGCAGCAGCAGAGCTGCTGGATATGTTCCTCACCGACTACCGTGCGGATACCTCCCGTGTGTATTTAGCCGGTGGGTCTAACGGAGCCGGCGCGGTATGGAATCTTATGGCGCTTTATCCCGAGGTTTTTGCGGCGGCGGTGCCGATTGCAGGCTCGCGTGCGACCGAGGAAGCGGTTCACTCGGTTGCGCATCGTATGAAAGATATCGCGATCTGGACTTTCCATGGCGACCAAGATAACGAAGCGGGTGTTCCTCCGGAAGGCACACGCATTATGTCTGCGGCAATTAAGGACATCGGCGGCAATATCACGTATACCGAGGTCGTCGGCGGAAACCATAGCAACATCTGGAGAATAGCGGCGGATACAGAAGGACTCATAGATTGGCTCTTTGCACAAAGAAACGGCTCTTTCGAGAATACAATCTCGAAAGAAAAGGGCGAAGCACTGCCCGCACCCACGAATCTTTCTTGGAACGGAAACACTGCTACCTGGGATGCTGTGGAAAACGCAGGCGCGTATAAAATAACGCTCTACATCAGTGGCATCGCAGCAAAGACATACTATACATACAAGAATTCTTTTACTCCGGATATTCCGCTCCATGATGGCGTGCAATACAACTTCATCGTGCGTGCATTCCCGCAGAAAAACCAGTACAGCATCAGCGCGGAAAGTGCTATGAGCGGTGTATATGTATCCTGATGTGGTTGGATCCTTTTGTTTATTTCATAATTTTTACGAATCGGAACATTTCGTCCGGGCCCTCTTGGTTGTTGTCTTCGGGGGCATTGGGGTCGGTGTGGTACTCGCAGAAAAATTCCACGATACGGAAGCCGCATTTGTTGACATAGAAATGGATATTTCGCTTTTCAAAATAGGGTGTGCAGGTCTCCCAGACTTTGGTTTCGGGGTGCAGGGCTTCTACCGCCTGCCACGCACCGTATCCGATGCCCTTGCTATGCGCATCGGGTACGGTGAAAAGGATCTCCAGATGGTTATGATGCGTTTCTTTGTCGATCTTCAGAATTACGCCGCCGACTTTTCTGCCGTCCAGCATAATGCGGTAGGTCTCGCAGTTGGGATCGTCGATACAGTGTTCGATCGTCTTGCGGGAAATGATCTCGCCGTCTTCGTTGATGCTGTCATCCCGCATACCGAACTCTTCCATGGCGCCGTATTGGAACGCCCATTGGTTATCTGCGATAAACTGTTCGCGGTCATCCGCGCGAAGCGGGACCAGCGTAACCTTTGTGTTTTTCATAGTAGTCTCCATATAATAAAAATACCCGGAAGAACGCAAAAAGCGTAATACCGAGCGCGCTCGACACCTTATCCGACAGGCGGTCTGCAAGCATCTGCTTACGACCCCCGTGTGCTGCGGCACACTGTCCTCCGGTGACAAAATATTTGTTTTTCTGTATTGTAACATACTTGCAAAAGCATTTCAACATACAGATGGCAATCTCCGCTTTGCGCGCGCGGTCGATTTTCTTCCAAAAAATATAAATGGTGCGGAAAAGTGCATTTACTTTTTTCGCATTTTATTATTTAATAGGGATAATACATATATTTTGGAGGCAAATATGAATATTCGCAAAATAGGCATTGCGGGTGCGGGGCTCATGGGGGCGAGCATGTCGCAGATATTTGCAAAATACGGTTATGCCGTAACGGTGTACGACGCGTTTGAAAATGCACTGGAAAAAGGAAAAGCGCTGGTGCAGCAGAATCAAAACACGCAGCTCCTCAGCGGTGAAGCCACAAAAGAGGAAGTGGAAAGCGTACTTTCCGCGCTTGT
This sequence comes from Clostridia bacterium, assembly GCA_017463665.1. GTDB lineage: Bacteria > Bacillota > Clostridia > Oscillospirales > CAG-272 > UMGS902. Next base: position 7,453 of record JAFTOT010000099.1, read on the forward strand.
GTTTACCAATGACCTGAACGCACTTGCGGATTGCGACATTATTATTGAAAGCATTATTGAAAAGCTGGATATCAAGCAGGACTTTTGGGAGAAGCTTTCTAAGATCGTAAGAGACGATACGATCCTCACCACGAACACCTCGGGACTTTCCATTGACAGTATCGCCGTGCGCGTAAACGGCAAGCATAGATTTTTGGGCATGCACTGGATGAATCCTGCGCATCTGATTCCCTGCATTGAGATCATCCGAGGCAGCGAAACCGATGATGCAAGCACCGATGCGGTGATCGAACTTGCGCACGCGGTCGGCAAAAAAACGACCGTATGCAAAAAGGACGTTCCCGGCTTTATCCTGAACAGACTGCAGATCGCGATCCTCCGCGAATCGATCGCACTTGTGGAGGAGGGAATTGCGGACGTTGCCGATGTCGATGCTTGTATGAAATACGGTCTCGGCTTCCGATATGCCGCTTTCGGCCCCTTTGAAGTCGTGGATTTCGGCGGTATCGATACCTTCCATCATATTTCCTCGTACTTAAATAAAGAGCTGTGCAATGCGACCGACATACAGAAGCTGCTGGATGATCTGTATAAAGAGGGCAATTACGGCGTGAAAAGCGGAAAAGGATTTTATGACTATTCCGACGGTAAGGCGGAGAAGGCGCTGCAAGACAGAGACGAAAAGTTTATGAAAATATACAATGCACTCTATAAATAATGCAGAGGGTGCTGCAAAAAAACGGTATGCGTAAAACGCTTATCGTATAAGAATACCGTACAAAAAACCTTGCAAAAACCGAATTTTTCGGAATTTGCAAGGTTTTTCAGCTCTTTTGGGGGCTTATTTTGTATAGCCGTTATAGATGGTTTCGATTTCCTTGACATGATCGGAAATGACCAGTGAAGCGGTAAGACCGTCACGGCGGAGCATGGCATTTGCGATCATCGGGAGATGTTCGGTGAGATAATTGCCGGCTGATTTTTCGACATACGCGAGTCTTGCCTCGAGCTTTTCATAGTTACGCGCTGCCGCGGCTTCATCCTTTGCCCGCACGATGATGATCTCCTCGCAGGAGCTTCCGATCGCGGGAATATAATACACGGCACTGTCGTAGTCCCCGTCGAGGATGCCGAGGTTCGATTCGAGAAAGTCCTCGGAAACATCGACCATTTCGGCAAGTTCCACCGTGTCGTTTATGGCAGAGAAAAGCGCATCGGGCGCGGGCAGATCAACGGTTTTCTCCGAGCAGGAAACGAGAGAAACCGCCAGTATCAGCAATAAAAACAGGTTCTTTTTCATCATTGACCTCCTAAGCTGTTTGCAAATGCGTGCAGGGTATCGACGACGACGCGGGCACCTTCGTCGCTTAAATGGATATATCCGTCCCGACAGTAGCTGTCGGGCAAGTTGCCGTTTTCGTCTTGCAGGGCGGCGAATATGTCGATGTAAGGGATGTTGTTTTCATCGCACATCGCAGTGACCGATGCCACAAATTGCGAGATCAGTGCATTGTTGAACGCTCTGTTTACGACGTAGCTTGGCAGCCAGGAGGATGCGACCTTCGGCGGATTTGTCAGAATGACGATATCGGCATCGGGAAACGCACGGCGGAGATCCTGCACCAGTCGGAGATATCGGTCGGTGACGGTTCCGATATCCGGATCGCTGACGGCGGCGAGATCGTTCAGCCCCAGCATGAGAAAGATGCGATCGACCTGCGGAAAGCTCGAAAGAATGTCTTCGAGCGGCTGTTCCTTGCCTCCGTAGCTGTAGCAGAGGCAGGGTGTTTTGTCTCCCACGAGGTCGGCGATGGATATGCCGATCGTTGTTGCAATGAATTTTGCATTTCCGAGGGTGGGTTCTGTTTTTCGCAGTTTGACCGCATATTGGCGGATGCCCTCCAGGATCGAATCCCCCACGAACACCGCGTTTTCAAAGTAGGTTTCGGGGGAGAGGGGGACATCGGCTTTGCAGGAAGTTTCGGGCGGAGCCGCAGTTTCTGCTGCCGCAGGCGTGCTGTGGGAAGTGCTTTGTGCCGTGTCGGTCGGGATCGCGTCCGAAACGGCAGGAGCATCGGCACCTTGTCGGTTGCAGCCAAAGAGACAGGCGACAAGAAGCAACGGCAGGCTCCATAGAAAGAATTTTTTCATAAGATCTCCATAATAGGCAAAAAATCTAATCCCAGTATAATGGATTTTCATTTCTTTGTCAATACCGCCGCAAATCCTATCTTCGGCGCACTTTTTCAAAAAACCGCAGTTTCCCCTTGACAATGCCCTTGGGGCATATGGTACACTTTCGGTAGCAAAGCGAAACGGAGGGCGCAGAATGAAGATCAAAGAAGCGGCGGCGTATTGCGGGCTGACCGAAAAAGCCATACGGCTGTACGAGAGCAAGGGGCTGATCTGCCCGCGCATGGAGGAGAAAAACGGCAGACTCTACAGAGAATACGACGCGGACACGATCCGCGCATTGCTGACAGTGGGCACGCTGCGCCGCGCGGGATTTTCCATGGAGCAGATCTCGATCATGCAGACGCAGCCCGAGCGGATCCCCGAGGTGTTTGCACTGTACCGCGAGGAAGTGCGGGAAAACGCGCAGCGGATGACGGCGTTAAGCATCGCAATGGATTCGCTCACGGAGGGAGAGCTGCCGAGCCTTGACGAGTTTGCGAATCGACTTGCCGCGGCGATGGAGCCTGTGCATGCCGAGCGGGCGCTGCCCGGAGAGACCGCCGAGCCGACGGTAGCCGAGGCGCCCCCGCATTTTAGAATGTACGTCTGGGACGAGGAGATCAGCTCCACCGAGAAGGAAGACGCGCTCCGCCGCTTTATGGAAAAGCAGGAAAGACGAGAGCAGATTGCGGCGGTCGTCTTTGCGATCCCGCGAAAGATCGCGGGGTTCTTTCGCCGCGTGTTCGGATATGTGAACGCAAAGATCCGCGACGACGATCGCAGGGTCAAAAAGACGGTCATTTTGACTGTGATCTTCACCTGTATTCTCGGCGTTCTGACGGCGGCGCTGATTTCTTCGGAGATGAAGATCGCGGCGGTGAAAAGAAATGCTGCCGGCACAGTGTTTTCTTCGGCGAAAGAGATCGACCGATGCCTGGAATATGCGATCAGCACACGCACCTATAACGCTCGGTCGGCGGAGATCATTTGTGTCGAGCTCAGCAGAATGGAAAAGGCGATTTTAACAACCAATGTATTATATGCACGCAAGCCTGCATGGGAACTTCGCGGCGTGATTAACGCGGTTGGATGCTCGTACGCCGCCATGCACAACGACACGCGGGTGGAGTCGATCCTGTATGACGGCGTGGTCTCCGACGAGGAATACCTCTTCCTCGAGGTTTTTCGTGCGGATATCTGTTCGTTGTATGCACCGATGCTTGCCGAAGACGGCTTGAATCTCCGCCGCGGCGGTGTATCCTATGACGAGATCCGTGAGGATGTGCGGGAATTTACATTCAAATGGGGCGACTGGGGCTCGCTCGACGGCGCACCGTATCCGCTGCTAAGCAGGGAATAGGAGCAATACAGCGCTCGGTATCTGCAAATTTATTGATAAATTTATCGATATTTTGTTGACAAACAGATCATGATTGCGTATACTGAGATTAAAAGGAAAGATACTATTATAGGCAATGACACCGTTTGGTTCAAAAAAGGATCCCTTGACGGCATTGCGGTATGGAGGTATGCAGAATGGATGGTATGTCTTTGGTTGAAATGATGAATGCCTTGGTTCCGATTACCCGTTTTAATAAGGGTGAAGCAAATAGAATTTTTGAGGAAGTGGAAAGTACCGGCATAAAGATTGTTGTCAAGAATAACAAACCGGCATGTATTCTTATTTCGCCGGAAAAATATGAAAAATTAATGGAAATGTTCTCCGATTCAATTTTGTATGCCGAAGCCGAAAAGAGAATGGCAGCAAATGACGATCGCGAAACCATTTCGCATAAGGCGTTGCTTGACGAGCTTGGTATCTCCGAAGCCGATCTTGCGGCAGTCGATGTTGATATCGAATAAGGAGTCTGCCACATGCAATGGACTATCGAGTACATCAAAGAAGCACAGCGCGATCTGAAAAGAATCGAGCCATATAATAGACTTCTTATCTTAAAAGCGATCGAAAAAACGGCACAGCGACCGCTTCCGCCGCCGGACGGAATCGGAAAGCCGCTGGGGAATCATTCGTCTTCCAAGCTTTCCGGATACTACAAGATCAAGTTGAAAAATCTCGGCTACCGTGTGGTATACGGACTCCAAAGAGAAGGCAACATTATGAAAGTAATTGTGATCGGAATACGCGATGACGAGGCGGTTTATAAGGAAGCCGAGCGACGTATTCAGAATATCGACAAATAGGATATACAACCAAAGGAGTGACACAGATGCTGTATGCGGCAAGGGAGATCAAGGCGAAGGACGGCAGCACGGTGATCCTGCGCAATGCGGATGTGCAGGACGCGGCGGCGCTGCTCGAGCAGGCGAAAGCGATCGGCTATGAGCAGGCGGAGCTGGAAGTTGTCGCCGACAATACGCGCGCGATCGCACTGTATGAAAGCCTCGGCTTCTCCGTTTGCGGCAGGCTGCCGAACAATATGAAATATTCGGACGGCACCTATGCGGATGCACTCTTTATGGTAAAGCCGCTGTGAACCGTTGCGCGGCGCCCGCGGTTGCCCGCATAAATCGCTCGCTTTTGGAAACACTACTCCCGAGGTGAGAGAATGGCGAAACAGGGAATGAAGCGACCGGACTACACGCATACGAAACCCAAGAATGATATGCCGCCGGTGCCCGAAATTCAGGGAAAAGCAAAGCATGGAAAAGCGCACGTAAACGAAAAGCCGATATCTTCGGTCTATGCCGTGATCGACACGGACGTGGCAAGGGACAATCTGGAAAACGACCTTTCCGCGGCAGATCTGCAGGATCAATAAAACCAATACCGCAGGGGCACTCCCCTGCGGTATTTCTTTTTCGCAGATCCACAGAGAACACGATCCGTGCATTGCTGACGGTGCGCACCTCGAAACGCAAAACCGAACTGTTTAATCTTGCATAAACGGCGAGCCTATGCTATACTATCTTCGGAAATAGACTTTTTTGTAAGTGTCGGGAGTCGATATAGCATGAAAAAATTCAAAAATTTTTTGACCATGACCATCGGGTGCGTACTTCTCGCTTTCGGAGTGTATTTTTTTAAAATCCCCAATGGATTTGCGACCGGCGGCGTGACGGGTATCGGCACTGTCCTGGCGCAGATAACGCCCGTCACGCCCGGCGTGTGGATCTGGGGACTGAACATAGTACTTTTGCTTGTCGGTTTCATCTTTTTGGGTGGGCAGACGGGCGTAAAGACCATATATTGCAGTATGTTTTATTCGGGCATCACCTATTTCCTTGAGAAATTCCTGCCGCTGACCGAGCCGCTTTCCGACCAGCCGCTGCTGGAGCTTATATATGCGATGCTGCTGACTTCTATCGGCTCCGCGATGATATTCAACAGCAATGCCTCTTCGGGCGGTACCGATATTGTTGCACTGCTGCTGAAAAAATTCACTTCCATTGACGTGGGAAAAGCGCTGCTGATTTCCGATTTTATCGTGGCGGCAAGCTCGTTTGTTGTGTTTGATATCAAAACGGGACTGTTTTCGCTGCTTGGCTTGTTTGCAAAAGCATTTTTGGTTGACGCGGTTATTGAAAACCTGAATATCTGCAAGTATTTTATTGTAATTACAGATAAGCGCGAGGAAATTTCGGGATACATTATGCGGACCTTGCACCATGGAGTGACGGTTCATTCTGCGGTCGGCGAGTATACCAAGGGCGAAAAGAGCATGATCCATACGGTTTGTAAGAGAACCGAGGCCATAAAGCTTCGCGCCGCTATCAAAGAGATGGATCCGCATGCGTTTATTATCGTAACGACAAGCAGCGAAATCATCGGACGCGGCTTCCGAGGCGTATGATGCCCCATCGCCGACGGTAAAAAAGTCGATCCCGTAAAGGATCGTTTAGCGGTGCTTCCGGATATTTGTAGGGGAGGCGTTTCGCCTCCCGCTTGTAACAATAATAACTGTTGTAACGGCGGGAGGGGAGACCCCTCCCCTACTACTCCCTCGCCCGCGTCATCCTGAGCGGAGCCGCAGGCGAAGTCGAACTTTTGAGACATCGTCTCAAAAGCGCGAAGCGGGATCTCGGGCGAAGCACTTAGCTCACTTCTCCCGCGAGATATTTGTTTAGCACACAGAATACGGTGAAGCCGCCGTTTTCTGTGTGCTTTTTTTCAAAAAAGCATGTTTTTTTATACATAAAAATGCATATACTGTCACAAAACGATGCGATAACCTTGCATTTTAGCCGCATTTGTGCTATGATTAGAATACTTTACCAAAGGAATTGCCTATGATCACCAAATGGAAACTTACCTATCCCGCGTATACGGGAGATGAACCCCGCACTGCCTATGTTTACGTGCCGAATGCGGCGCGCAAACACCCCGAGCGCCGCTATCCTGTGCTGTATATGTTTGACGGTCACAATGTGTTTTTCGACGCGGACGCCACCTACGGCAAGAGCTGGGGCATGAAAAAATATATGGATAGAACCCACACGCCCATGATCATCGCCGCCATCGAATGTAACCATTCGCCGAGCGGCGGCAGACTCTCCGAGTATTCCCCCTTTACCGTAAAGGGTACAGAGGTGGGAGATATCAAGGGGCGGGGCGAGGAGACGATGGAGTGGCTGGTCAACACGTTCAAGCCCGAGATCGACAAACGTTTTCCCACGATCCCCGACCGCGAGCACACCTTTATCGCGGGCAGCTCGATGGGCGGACTCATGAGCCTGTATGCCGTTCTGCAGTACAATGCGGTCTTCGGCAGGGCAGCGTGCCTTTCGCCGTCGCTCTGGGTAGAGGGCGCACAGATGGATGCCTTGATCCGCACCGCCGAGATCGCCCCCGACACCGTGGTGTATATGGATTACGGCGCAAACGAGCTGTCCAACCACAAAGCAATGGCAGAGCACTTTACAAGATCGGTCGGTCTGCTGCTGCAAAGACATGTGCAGCTGAGCTGCCGCATCGTGCCGCACGGCGACCACTGTGAGGCGTGCTGGGAAAAGCAGATCCCGTTTTTTATGCATACTTTATTATATGAGGTTTAAAATCCATGGAAATGCAGTATATCAAAACCTATTCTCCCGCCCTGCAAAGGGATATGGAGTGCAAGGTCTACGGACATGCGGGACGCCCCGTTTTGTTCATTCCCTGTCAGGACGGCAGATTTTACGATTTTGAAAACTACCACATGACCGATACCTGGTCGCCGTGGATCGAATCGGGCGAAGTGATGGTGCTGGCGATCGACACGATCGACAAGGAGACCTGGTCGGATCCGTTCACGCCGCCCTTTGACCGCATCCGCCGCCACGAGGCATGGATACGCTACATTGTCGAGGAGGCAACACCCATGCTGCAGGCGATCGCCCGCGAGCGCAACGGCTGGGACGGCGCACCGGGCGTGATCGCGTTCGGCTGCAGCCTCGGCGCTACCCATGCGGCAAACCTGTTTTTGCGTTTTCCCGATATGTTCACGGGCATGCTGGCGCTGAGCGGCATTTACACCGCGCAGTACGGCTTCGGCGATTACATGGATGAGTACGTGTATCAGAACTCCCCCGTGCACTATATCGAGAGCATGCCCTCGCATCATCCCTATGTGGAAAAGTACAACCGCAATCGCGGCATCCTCTGCGTCGGCACCGGCGCATGGGAGATCCCCGAGACCACGCTGCGCTTAAAAACGCTGTTCGAGCAAAAGGGCATCGGCATCTGGGTGGATGTCTGGGGCTCGGATGTCAAGCACGATTGGGACTGGTGGCACAAGCAGGTCGCGTATTTCGTACCCAAGCTTTTATACTGATCGAAGACTATAATTAAAAAAGGATATAAAAGAATATGAAGAATTTTGTTTTCATTTCCCCGAATTTCCCGACCAACTATTGGATGTTTTGCAAAGAGCTGAAAAACAACGGCATGAACGTGCTGGGCATCGGCGATCAGCCCTACGAGGAGCTGAACCCCGATCTGCAGGACAGCCTCAATGAGTACTACAAGGTCGGCAGCCTCGAAAATTACGACGAGGTGTACCGCGCGGTCGCGTTCTTTATCTGCAAGTACGGTCGTATCGATTGGCTCGAGTCCAACAACGAGTATTGGCTGGAGCAGGATGCGAGACTCCGCACCGACTTCAATATCCAGAGCGGTTTCCAGGTCTCGGACATGGAGCGCATCAAGCATAAGTCCAAGATGAAGGCTTACTACCAGAAGGCAGGCATCCCCGTTGCGCGTTACTACATGGTGAAGACGCTCGCAGGCTGCCGTTCCTTTATCAAAAAGGTCGGTTACCCCGTCGTGGTCAAGCCGGATAACGGTGTCGGCGCCGCTGCTACATATAAGCTCACAAACGATGATGAGCTGGTCGCATTTTTCGACAGCTACCCGAAGGAAGTCCCCTACATCATGGAGGAGTTCGTGCATGCACAGGTCAACTCCTATGATGCCATCATCGACGGAGAGGGCAACCCCATTTTCGAGACCGGTAATGTAACGCTGGATTCGATCATGGATATCGTTAACAATCAGGATAACAGCCTGTACTATATCGTCAAGGATCTGCCCGAGGATACCCGCGCGGCAGGACGCGCCACGGTCAAGAGCTTCGGCGTCAAGAACCGCTTTGTACACTTTGAGTTCTTCCGCCTGTATCAGGATCAGGAGGGGCTCGGCAAGAAGGGCGATGTCGTTGCACTCGAAGTCAACATGCGTCCCTGCGGCGGATTTACCCCCGATATGATCAACTTTGCAAACTCCACCAACGTCTATAAGATCTGGGCGGATATGATCGCCTACGGCAGCTCCCTGTACCCCGTCGGCGAGCGCTATTACTGCGGCTTTGCAGGTCGCCGCGACGGCAAAAACTTTGTGCTGAGCCATGAGGAACTGGTCGAAAAGTACAGTGCCAACATCAAGATGGTCGATCGCATCCCCGACGCCCTCGCAGGCGCTATGGGCAACCAGATGTACCTTGCCACCTTCTCCACAAAAGAAGAACTGGACAAGTTCTACGCCGACGCTGTCGCCTGCAAGTAAATATAAGAAAGCACCGAGCCGAGACTCGGTGCTTTTGCTGTGTATTGTCATATCGTAGGGGAGGGGTCCCCTCTTCCGCCGTTACATTGCTAAAAAACCGTGCGTTGTGGGCGCCGCACAAATCCTGTAGGGGCGACTGTTTTCGGGCATAGCGCTTTGCTTACTTCTCCCCGCGAGATCCCACTCGCTGTGCTCGTGCTTTCGGGCAAGCCCGAAAGTTCGACTGCGGACTTCGTCCTTCGCTCAGGATGACAAGCGGGGGTTGTTTCTGCGCTGCTGAAATAAGCTATTTCAGCATTCCGCTCAAACCCGCCCTGTCATCCTCGAGCGAAGCGAAGGATCTCGGGCGGAGATGTCAGCCCCCTAACCAATCATTTTTCTTCCTAATATTATTATAAGAACACTTTCAGCTGTTCGATGTTGGCTTGCTCGATGCGGAGGAGGTCTTCAGTGAGGCGGCGGGCATCGTCGTTTTGCGTGTAGTCGTGCAGATGGCGGAGCGTCTTGCTCACGCCCATGCTGTTGCCCTGGATGGTCATTTCGGCGATCTTGGAGGGGGAAGAATCCATCAGCAGCTTGCCTGTCGCCATTGCCTGTGCCGACATCTTGGCAATGGGGTTGACGCCGGAGCTGCCGTCGCTGCGCTCGGCGAGCAGCTGCTCCGCCTGCGTACGGCAGCAGACATATTCGGACATCTGATCGCGCAGCACCTTCCTCAGTTCATCGCTCTTGACAAACTCCAGCACTGCCTCAATCCCCACCACGCCCATATCGGCGGTTTTGTAAACATATTGCAAAAGTTCGGTTTCGGGTATCATTTTTCAGCTTCCTTTCCGTTTTTTCATAGTATTTCCCGCCGTACTCCTTCTATACATAGAAAAGCTGTTGCGTTTGCACGGGAAATATGCTATAATATATTGATAATTTATGCAAACTTACACTCTCGGAGGTAGAAACGATGCTGGCAAGGACCTATACAGCCGCGCTCTGCGGCATTGACGGCTTTGAAGTGACTGTCGAATGCAGTGCACAAAAGAAGCTGCCGGCGCTGGAGATCATCGGTCTGCCCGACACGGCTGTCAAGGAGGCGCGCGAGCGTATCCGCGCCGCCGCGACCAACAGCGGCATCTGTTTTCCCCACCTCGAGATGATCTTAAACCTCGCACCCGCCAACCGCCGAAAGGAAGGTTCGGCATTTGACCTGGCGATGCTGATCTGTGTGCTGACCTGCGGCGGCACGGTTCCCGCTGAGGGGCTTGATGGCATGTCCTTTATCGGGGAGCTCTCGCTCTCGGGCGAGGTGCGCCCCGTGGACGGCGTGCTCTGCCTCTGCCTTGCGGCGAGGGCGCACGGACGCACCGAGGTGTTTGTCCCCGCGGCAAATGCCGCCGAAGCAAGCGCCGTACCCGACATCCGCGTATACCCCGTGCGCGACCTGATGCAGCTCGTCCGCCACCTGCGCGGCGAGGAGCCCATCGCGCCGATCACCTTCGATTCCTCGATCTTCACCGAGGGGCGGAAAACATTCCCCGTCGATTTTTCGGAGGTCAAGGGGCAGGCGCACGCCAAGCGCGCACTGGAGATCGCCGCCGCAGGCGGTCACAATGTGCTCCTCATCGGCCCGCCCGGCACGGGCAAGTCGATGCTTGCCAAGCGGTTTCCCACCATCCTGCCCGAAATGACCTTTGACGAGGCGATCGAAACGACCAAGATCCACTCGATCGCGGGCATGCTGCCCGCCGACACGCCGCTGATCGTCAACCGCCCTTTCCGCGCACCGCATCACACGATGTCGCCCGTCAGCCTTGTCGGCGGCGGCACGAATCCGAAGCCCGGCGAGATCTCGCTCGCCCACGGCGGTGTGCTCTTTCTCGACGAGCTGCCCGAATACGGCAAAAGCACGATGGAATCGCTGCGCCAGCCGCTCGAGGACGGCACCGTGACCATCACGCGCGCCAGCGCCAAGGTGACCTACCCCTCCAATTTTACACTCATCTGCGCGATGAACCCCTGCCGATGCGGCTATTTCTCACACCCGACGAAGAAATGCACCTGCAAGGCGGGCGACATACAGAGATACCTTTCGCGCATCAGCGGTCCGCTGCTCGACCGCATGGATATACAGATCGAGGTGCCGCCCGTGGACTTTGAAGCGCTGCGGCAGGGCTCGACGGAGGCGGAGACCTCCGAGGTCATCCGCAGCCGCGTGAACGCGGCACGCGCCTACGCGCGCGAGCGCTGCGCCGCAGACGGAGATGTCCTGCGGCAGAACGCGGACATGACCACACGGCAGATCGAGAAATACTGCCGCCTGACCGAGGAGGCAAGCGCGCTCCTCAAAGCGGCGTTTGACGCGCTCGGCATGTCGGCGCGCGGCTATGACAAGATCCTGCGCCTGTCGCGCACGATCGCCGATCTCGACGCGAGCGAGACCATCGGTGCACGCCACATCTCCGAGGCGATCAAGCTGCGCTCGCTCGACAAAAAATACTTCAACAACTAGAATTGTGGAAAACCCACAAAACCGAGTTTTCCACATTATCCACCGAAAAATGAAGTGGAAAATGTGGAAAAGTGTGCATATTCATCGTGGGAAATGAATATTTCCCGTAAAATCAAGGGTTTTTCCTATGCATTTATGCACATTTTCCACTTTTTAAGTGTGGAAAACTTTTGTGGGTAAATGGGGAAAGCCTGTGCATAATTTTTTGCATTTTCTACATCCTGCGCAGAACGTAGAAAAACGCATCGCAAAATTGTGCAGTTTAGCAGGCAAAAAACACAGAAAAGGGAACAATCGTGGAAAGCAACGCATATCGAATTTTAGATACAATACGCGGCGAAGCCGATGTACGCGCACTGCCGCGCGAGGATATCCCCGCGCTGTGCGGCGAGCTGCGCGACTTTTTGGTGGAAAATGTCACCAAAACGGGCGGACACCTCGCCTCCAACCTCGGTGTGGTCGAACTGACGGTGGCACTCCACCGCGTGTTTGACCTGCCGCACGACCGCGTGATCTTTGACGTGGGGCACCAGAGCTATGTGCATAAGATCCTCAGCGACCGCAAGGATCGTTTTTCCACCCTGCGCCGCGGCGGCGGTATCTCCGGCTTTGAAAAGCTGGGCGAAAGCCCGTTTGACGCATTCGGCACGGGGCACGCCTCCACCTCGGTCTCGGCGGCGCTCGGCTACGCCGAGGCGGATCGCATGCGCGGCAGCGACAACTACACCGTCGCCGTGCTCGGTGACGGCGCGTTCACCGGCGGCATGGTACATGAGGCGCTCAACAACTGCCGCCCCGACCTGCGCCTGATCGTCGTTCTCAACGAAAATGAAATGTCCATCTCCCGCAACACGGGCGCACTCGCAAGGCACATTGCAAAAATGCGCTCCTCGGGCGGCTATTTCCGCTTCAAGCGCGGCACCAAGAGCATTCTCTCCCGCGTACCGCTGATCGGCACTCCGCTGCTGCGCGGCGTACGACGCCTGAAGCACGCCGCCAAAGGCGCGCTGTACGGCACCAGCTATTTTGAAGGGCTGGGGCTCAAATATCTCGGTCCCGTGGACGGCAACGACTACGACGCGGTGGAAAACCTGCTCGAAGAAGCCAAACGCAGACAGTGCAGCGTGGTGCTGCACCTGCGCACCGTCAAGGGCAAGGGCTACGCCCCCGCCGAGGAAAATCCCAGTGCCTACCACATGGTGGGCTCCGCATACGCCAACAATTTCTCCGAGCATTTCGGCAGCACGCTCTGTCAAATGGCAAAAAAGGATGACAAGGTCTGCGCCATTACTGCGGCAATGCAGGTGGGCGTCGGACTCTCGGAATTCGCCGCCCGATACCCCGACCGCTTCTTCGATGTCGGCATCGCCGAGGAGCACGCCGTGACCTTTGCGGCGGGACTCGCCGCTGCGGGCATGAAGCCGTATGTCGCGATCTATTCGACCTTCCTGCAGCGCAGCTATGACAACATCCTGCACGATGTCGCGCTGCAAAAGCTGCCCGTGCGTTTCCTCGTGGATCGCGCCGCGCTCGCGGGCGGGGACGGTCCCACGCATCACGGCATTTTCGACGTGGCATACCTCTCCACTGTCCCGAACCTCTGTCTGTTCGCTCCCGCGACCTTCGCATCCCTCGACCGTTTTCTCGCGGCAAGCCTCTCTGCCAACATGCCCATGGCGATCCGCTACCCGAATACCAAGGACGATGCCCGCATCACGGAGACCTTCTTTGCCGACGGCTCGACCGACACAGTCGCACACGCCGACTTCACCGATCCCGCCGCGAACAGGGCGGTCATCCTCACCTACGGACGCATCGTGACCGAGGCGATGACCGCCGCCGAAAAGCTGCGGGCACAGGGCATCCCTACGGGCGTGATCCTGCTCGAAACGCTCAAGCCCTACGACGTTCCCGCCGACCGCATCGCATCGCTGCTGCCGTCGTCGCCCGCCGCGATCGTCTTCCTCGAGGAAGGCATCAAAAACGGCGGCGCGGGCATGCTCACGCTGGACAAGCTCTGTGAGCGGCACGCGGCACGGATGCAAAATAAGAAAACAAAGGTACTCGCCATCGACGACAACTTTGTCATCCGCACGCAGGAGGAATCCATCTACCGCACGGCAAAGATCAGCGCAAACGATGTTTTGCGCACCATGGTACATCTGCTGGCATCCCTGCCCGCAGAACAGACCGCCGACACCGCCGAAGAGATGCAGAAAGTACACGCATAAAAAGAGTTTATACCGATACGAAAAAAACTTGCAAAGGTTATTTGGAAAGCCTTTGCAAGTTTTTTTATTCGGGTGCGTTTTCCTGAAATTTTCATTGCCTTGGCGGCGTGTTTGTGCTACAATAGAGCCGATATTTTTTTCGCAGAGGTCACAAGCAATGGATTCCTTTCTTTTTGCACTGAACGCGGTCGCGCCGATCGTACTGATGGTGGCGATCGGTTATCTTCTCAAAAAATTCGGCTTTATGAGCGCGGAGTTTTCGAGGGCGGCAAACAAACTGGTCTTTCGCCTGTTTCTGCCCGCGATGCTCTTTCTCAATGTCTATAAGATCGAGGATCTCGGCAATATGGACTTCGGCTTCATGCTCTACGGCGCGGGCGGACTGGTCGTTGTTTTCCTGCTCGCCATCCCTGCGGTGCTGCTCGCGACGAAGAGGCCCGAGCGGCGCGGCGTGCTGGTGCAGGCGGCTTTCCGCTCCAACTACGCGCTGATCGGTCTGCCGCTCGCCGAGTCGCTGTTCGGCAAGGAGGGCATCGCCGTGGCAACGCTGCTGTCCGCTGCGGTCATCCCGATGCTGAATATCCTTGCGGTCATCAGCCTTTCGATCTTCAAGGAAGGCGCAGACAAGCCGAGCGTCAAAAAAATCCTGCTCGGCATCGTGAAGAACCCGCTGATCGGGAGCATCGTTCTCGGCGTTGTCGCCGTCGGCATCCGCGCGGTCTTTGTACGGTACGGCATCGCCTTTCGTCTGACGGATATCAAACCCGTCTACACCGTGCTCGGCTATCTCTCGAATATCGCAACGCCGCTGGCACTGCTGGTACTGGGCGCACAGTTTGAATTTTCGGCGGTCAAGTCCATGTGGCGGGAGATCCTGTTCGGCACGCTGACGCGCACGGTCGCGGTGCCGATCCTCGGGCTCGGCATTGCCTATTTTGTCTTCGGCTCGCACTTTGGCGGTGCGCATTTTGCCGCGTTTGTCTCGGTGTTTGCCACGCCCGTGGCGGTCTCCAGCGTGCCGATGGCGCAGGAAATGGGCAGCGACGCGGCGCTCGCCGGTCAGCTCGTCGTCTGGACCGCCCTCGGCTCGACCGTGTCGATTTTCCTCGCCTCCTTCCTGCTCCGCATAGCAGGCGTGTTTTGATCGGTGAGGGGCAGGCAGGCTTCTCCCCGCAAGATCGCAACGGATGACAAGCGGGGGTGCAGAGCAAAGAGGGGCGCGCCCTACAATGTTTGTGCGTAACCTTTACACACCTAAACCATCCTTTATCTTCACCCAAACCAAAAGCACCAAGTTCAAAATGAGTATCGAACTTGGTGCTTTCTCTATGATATGGCGCATCGCGCTCCTTTATTCTTTTTCCCAGAATTTGTCGAGGACGCTTTCGAGGGAGCGGGTGTCGCCGACGAATTTGGCGGTGCGGAACTGCTGCGGGAGCAGTTCTTTATACCCCGGCTCGGCATAGCGCTCGTCGATGAAGACGACCACGCCGCGGTCGGTCTCGGTGCGGATGACGCGCCCTGCCGCCTGCAATACGCGGTTGAAGCCCGGGTAGGTGTAGGCATATTCCTTGCCCGCCTCGTACTTGTTGTCGTAGTAGACGCGGACGACCTCGCTTTCATTGGTGGGTCTGGTCAGCCCCACGCCGACGATCACCGAGCCGATCAGGCGGTCGCCGACAAGGTCGATGCCCTCGGAATAGATGCCGCCGAGCACCGAAAAGCCGACCAGCACCTGCCGCGCGCCCGCGCGGAAGGCATCCAGAAAGGCGCGGCGCGCCTCCTCGGACATGTTTTTCGCCTGCAGAACGGTCTTGATATGCGGGTACTTGTACTTAAACACGGTCTGCACCTCGCTCATGTATTCGTAGGACGGAAAATAGACCATGTAGTTGCCGTCGCGGCGGCTGACCGTGCTCATGATCGCGTCGGCGACCGCAGCGGCGTTCTGCGAGCGGAACTGGTACCGCACGCTCAGCTTGTCCATGATGCAGACGCAGAGATTTGCGCGGTCGTAGGGGCAATCGAGCTTGAGCTTGACCGCGTCGGGCGCGCCGTAGAGGGAAGCGTAGTAGTCGAGCGGGGTGAGCGTCGCCGAGAAAAAGACCGTCGCCGCGCCGAATTTGCAGCGCTCGGCAAGCCGCTTTGACGGATCGAGACAGAGGATCTTGCTGACCACCTCGCCGCCGTTTACGGTGACGGTGTGCACGAAGCATTCGTCGAACATTTCGAGCGAGGTGATGTACTTTTTCGCGTCGGCGCTGAGCTCAAACAGACTGTCGGGCAGACTGCCGCCGAAGGGCGAGCGGATATGCCTGTCCGCCGCCTTGACAAAGGCAGTGAGCAGGTCGTACAACTGCTTATCAAAGCTGTTCGTGGTGGTGAAGCCGCGCACGATGCCGTCGTCGCCCTCCTCCGAGGTGTCGGCACAGAGCTCGCGCATGCTGTCGATATAGAAGTCGATACTTGCCAGTGCCTCGGTGACGGGATTCTGCGGCAGGGTGCGCACCTCGTCGAGGAAGCGGCGGATCTTCGTCAGACGCAATTCGGCACCGAAGGATGCTTTCGCGCGTTCGAGCAGGTTGTGCGCCTCGTCAAAGAGGAATATGTATTTCGGACGTCCCTCGCCGCAGCTTGAGAAGTAGCGGCGGAAGTGCGCCGCCTCGTCGATGAGGTAGTTGCAGTCGCAGATGACGATGTCGCAGTGCTCGGTGAGGTCGAGCGAGAACTCATAGGGGCAGATGCTGTATTTATTGGCGCAGGCGTCGATCGCCGCCGCGTCGATGACCTTATGCGCGGTGACGATCTCGGCGATGGCATCGGCGGTGCGCTTGTAGTGTCCGTTGGCGCGGGGGCATTTTTCGGGCGTGCACTTCATCGGATCGCGCATGCGGATCGGGCAGCAGCGCTCCTTTGCCGATATGTGGATGGCACGGATGCCCGAGGTCGCGGACAGCTTCTTTGCCGCGTCGAGCGCGGCGAGCGCGGTTGTGGTCTTGGAGGTGAAGAAGAAGATCTTTTCGGCATAGCCGCTGCCGAGTGCCTTGACGGCGGGATAGAGCGCCGCCATGGTCTTGCCCGTGCCTGTGGGCGCCTCGATCAGCGCCTTGCCGCCGTACTTGACGGCGCGGAGCACTTCGAGCATAAAATCGCGCTGCTGTTGGCGCATTTCGCGGTAGGGGAAGGCTTGCGCCTTTGCCGCGGGCAGGCGCACGCAGATGCGCTCGGCTTCGAGCGCGGCAAAGGAGCGGTGCAGGTCAACAAGACGCAGGAACGCCGCCGCCATCTCCGCGCGGGTATACGATTTTTCGATGGTTTTGACATCGTTTTGGTTGTGGTAAAACGTCACGCGAAAGCCGACGGTGCCGAGCGATTCCGCCTCGGCGAGCATGTATGCATACGCCACGGCGCGACCGATCGACTCCGCCGCCATATCCGAGGTGATGCGCGAGGTGAAGTCGCCGATGCAGCCGTTGACGCAGGCGATGACCTTGCCGCCCTCGCGCAGTACGCCGTCGCACACGCCGCTAACCTCATAAAAGAGACCGCCTCGGCTGACCGTGCGACTGAGGGCAACCGCCTCGGTATAGGCAAGCCCGTGCCTTTTTGTGAGCAGTTCGGCGACCTTGCCTTTATCGGGATAGAGATGCGCGCCGCGCGCGTCGATGCTCGCATGGTTGACGACGGTATGACAGAGCTCCTCGACCGAAATATGCACTTTTTTTGCCGCCGCGTCAAAGATCATGCGCGCACCTCGCTTTTCATATAGTTACTCTATTATACATGACTTCGCCGATAAATACAAATATTTTTTATATTTATTGCAAAAAGATTATTTTGCTGTTATACTATAAGGTAACGAAGAAATACGTTTGCGGCGGAGCCGCTAAACAATGAATTGCAATCCTACGGATCGCATGATTTGAGCACTGCGTGCTCATGATTTGGCTCCGCCATGATTTGCGCTGCGGCGCATTGAGGATTGCAATTCAAATCATGGAGCGCCGGCTCCAAATCATGGCGGCATCGCCGCCAAATCATGCGCCGCAGGCGCAAATCATTCCCCCAAACCTCACATGCAAGGAGGATCTTATGTCTACATTCAGCTTTAGTCTGCTGTATCCATCGGCGGAGCTGCGTGCGGTGCACGCCACGGCGGAGAATCGTCCTGCCGTTTCGGATGAGACCGCCGAAAGTCTCGGACTTTCCGAGCTCTTAAAACTGAAAAACAGTTCTCTGTGTGAATATTTTACCGCCGACCCCGCCGTCATCAACTACCGCGCAGAGATCTTCGCCGATATGCTCGCCGTGCCCGAGGTCGCCGAGACGTTTATCAAGGTGCTGCCCGTGCTTGCCGATATCGGCGAGCTGCGTCGCATGTCCGCCGCCTCCGAGCGCACGACCGACGAATATCTGCTCTCCCTCTCCGAGATCGAGCTCTACATCTCCTCGGTGGAGATCCTGCGAGACGGTCTTTCGCCCGTGCGCGACAAGCTGAAAAGCACCTCGCTGCTCTCGCTGTGCGACTAC
>JAFTOT010000003.1 GCA_017463665.1 Clostridia bacterium
GAAGATCAGCATACCGGTCCAGATATAACCGATATTGATCAGCAGTTCCAGAATGCCGGTCTCGTTTACGAGAACCACATTCGAGAAGAGGGTTGCGGGAATCAGTGTGAGCACCAGCGGGAAGAGCGCATAGCAAGTAGCGATAAAGACATCCTTGAAGCTGCCTTCGCCGTCAAACAGGGTGGTGAGACACCAGTTTGCGATTACCCACAGTGCGAGCGGCAGCAGAATGGACTGTGCCTGCGCAAAGATGGTGGAATACTCACCGCTGGGGTTAACGATATAACCGCGACCGATCGAATTGTAGTAGAACGCAAAGATGGACAGCGCAAGGATCGTGATCGCACCGCGCACCGAACCGCGCTTTTCGTGCTTCAGATCCCAGAAACCATCGAACGGATGGTAGATCAGATGGAAGACATAGATGATCTCTTCCCAATAGGACTTTCTGCCGACCTTGAGAGAGGTATCTTTGTTCTTCTTCTTCACATACTTGGAGAATCTGCCCCAAATAAGAACGAATGCGATGACCGCGATCGGGAGCAGAATAAAGTAATCCTCGATCCATTGCTTACGGACTTCCTGGAAAGCTGCCGAATAGTTTGCCGTATCGTATGCAGCCTTATAGTACTCCATAGCCTCGGTGTATTCGCCCGCATTATAGTAGGAACGACCGATACCGATGTAAGCCTGGTCAAAGTTGGAGTTTCTCTTGAGGATCTCCTGCCAGTAATCAATTGCTTTGTCGAACTGACGGTTATTCTCGTTCTCGAGTGCTGCGATAAGGATATCGCCGTACTCGGTACGCTTATAAACCGTGAACATATCCGAGCTCTTATCCAGCAGGAGCAGCGTATCGCCCTGGTATGCAACAGCTTCAATGCTGCTCAGGTTACCGAGCTGTCCGCCGCTGTCGCCGAATGCAAACAGCATATTACCGTTTTGGTCATAGGTGTATACTCTCTGACGCTTTTCGTCGATGATCGACCAAGTGCCCTCGGGACCGACGGCAACGTCGATGATTCTCGAAACGGTAGAACGCATAACATTGACTTCACCCGAGGGGGAGAAGTAACCGAGGCGGTTCATGATCTCGTCGCCTGCCGCATTCAGCTTTCTGACAGGCGAGTACTTCGCCGACTTGGTTTTCAACTGCGAATACTGATTAGCAGCCTCGATCGAAGAGGAAGTAACGTAGATAAATCCGTCCGTATCAACGCAGATGTTGTTGTACTCGGTCGGGATGTACTGTGCGGAAGCTTTTCTCTGCTCAGCCGTCTGGAAAGTTCTCCAGATAACGTCCCAAGTGCTGTACGTAACGTTCTGCGCACCGATAAATCCGGTGAAATCGCCCTCACTGGTCAGAACGATAACGCCCTGATAGGTAGTGGAGGAGATAACATAGATACGATTATACTGGTCAACCGCAACGGCAACCGGCTTGTAGATCGAATCCTCACCGAACAAAGCGCTGGTGGGCTTGCCGAGGATCTTTTCGAAGTTACCTTCGCGATCAAATACAACGATACGGTTTGCGTCGGTATCGCAGACATAGATCTGCTCATCGTTTGCAAAAACACCCGACGGATTGGAGAAACCATCCGGGATACCCTGATCGTTGATAAAGTCGCTGATCGTAAAGGAAACCTTATAGTTGGGATCCAGAACGACCACGCGGTTGTTTGCGGCGTCTACGATGTAAACATTGTTGTCGCAGTCTACAAAGAGGTCGCGGGGATCGTCGATCGCAGTATCGAGACCCATGTAGGTCGAATCGACATTCATAACCGGCGAATAAACGGTCGGCGAAGTACGGGGCCAACCGTCCTTACCGTATGTATACGTGGTGTACGGCTCTACAGCGCCGACGATAGGCGTAAGCGCAAAGAGAAGCGCGAACGCGAGGAGAAGTATTCTCGTAAATTTCTTCATATATATACCTCCCCTTAGTCTTTCATACCGCTCGAGCCCATGGTCTCGATGACGTTGCTCTGACAAATAACGAATACAGTGATCGGCACGATCATCATGATAACCGTGGATGCAGCACCGACACCGGCACGTGCAATACCGCCCGTAACGATCTGGTTGATCGCGTAGTTGAAGGTCTTGAGCTGCTCGCTGTAGATGTAGATCGAGTTACCCGAGTTCCACAGGTTCTTAAAGGACTCGATCATCAGCGTCAGCCAAGCAGGCTTAACCATCGGCATTGCGATAACCCAGAAGGTCTTGAACTCGTTTGCGCCGTCAAGTCTTGCACTCTCCAGAACCTCGTTGGAAACGCCGGTATCCATGAACTGCTTCATAAGGTACAGACCCATCGAGGTGCAGAATGCAGGCACGATCAGTGCGAGATAAGAATCCAGCCAGTGCAGTGTGCTCATCGTCAAGAAGTTTGCGATCGCCGTTACCGTCTGGTGGAACATCAGCGATTTAACAACCAGCTCGAAGAAGAACTTTCTGCCCGGGAATTTCAACTTTGCAAGTGAATATGCTGCCATCGAAGAAAGCAGCAGGTTACCAAAGGTACCGGTAACCGAAACGAATACCGTGTTGAATATGTATCTTGAGAAAGGTACATAGTTGTCGCTCATCAGCGTGAACAGATCGCTGAAGTTGGAAAGCGTGGGGCTCTCTACGTAGAAGCGCGGAGGGAACATCCACAGCTCATCCAGAGGCTTCAAAGACTGCATGATAACATAGTACATCGGCAGGAACATGAATGCTCCCATGATAACAAGGAAAAGATTGATGCCGAAGTCTCCGCCGGTACTACGGCTGAGGACAACTTTATGTTTGCGTGTTCTTAATTTAGCCATATTACTGTCCTATCTTCGATAATCCTTTCTTTATTAATGTGTTGGCCGTGATCATGACAACGAAGAGTATGACCGCGATCGCCGAGGCATAGCCCATTTCATAACGCTGTCCGCCGTAGTCATCCAGATGGTGCATGATCGTATGTGCCGCATACTCTACAGACGGGAAGCCGCAGAGCGCGGTAACGATACCGCCGAAACCGAAGGACTGCGTGATGGAAAGCACCGCACCGAACATCAGCTGCGGCTTCATGTAAGGCAGCGTGATGTACCAGAACTCCTGCCAACGGTTCTTGACACCGTCAACCGCACCCGCCTCATACAGATGGCGCGGTACGTTCTGGAGACCTGCGATGAAGGAAAGGAACGCGGTACCGAGCGAAGTCCAAAGAGCGACGACGATACACAGCGGCATGACGTAGTCCGCATCCGAGAAGAACAGGATCGGATCGTCGATCCAGCCGAGGTTGATCAGCGTACCGTTTACCCAACCGTAGGAGTCAGAGCTGAACAGCGTCTGCCATACGAGGTAAACCGAACCGGAGATCGAAGGCGCGTAGAAGATCAGAGTAACGACCGAACGAAGCTTCGGGCCGAGCTCGTTGATGAACCACGCGATCAGCAGTGCCATGATGTAGGACACAGGTCCGGTAATGCACGCGAAGATCAGCGTGTTCTGTGCCGCAAGAAGGAAGATGTCATCATCGAGGAACAGACGGATGTAGTTATCCAGCCACACGAGATTGGGCATTTCCAGCATGTTGAAGTCCGTAAAGCTGAGGGCAATCGACAGGATAACAGGCCATACTGTGAAAATGAAGAACAGGAGCATAAAGGGAGCGATCATGACATACGCAACCTTATTTTTCTTCATCTCTCTCCATGTCCACTGAGCCATCGTCATGTCTTTTTTTGCCGTCGGACGCTTTACTGCCGTTTTGTTTGACATGAATTATCTCTCCTTTAATTATATACTGAGTAATTTGCAAGCGTCCGCTGACTATCTGCCGTTCTCGGCAAGCCAAGCCTGCATCTCCTCATACACTTCAGGGGAAGTCTCATAGGTCTTACCGTTTGCAAGTGTAGGAAGATCGAACTCTTCACGCTTACGTGTGATCTCTTTATTGATCGTCGTTACATAGCTCTGCAGCTCGGTAACGGGATCGACGCCATCGTTCACAACAGCGAGCTGTGCGAAGGACAGGTAACGGGTAAAGATGTAAGCGCCCGGATAGTTTTCGATCGCGGAGAGGTTGTTGAACTGATCGGACAGTGCCTCATACTCGCTGGTCGTCCAGGGCATCTCAGCAATAGCAAGGCGGTTTGCGGTGTTGTACTTTGCAGCCTGACCGATGGTGGTAACCAGGTCACTACCGTAAGCAGCCTGCGCCTCATGTCCGCAGTACCAACGCATGAACTCCCAAGTGCTGTCCGTATCCTTAGCACCGTGCAGCATAACCGTTGCAGATACTGCGTTAACCGCGTTGTAGTTGATCGAACCATCCTCCTGTACGGTACCCGGCAGCGGAACCATCTCCCACAGACCGTCAATTTCGGTTGCGAAAACCGTCAGCTGGTTGTAGGTGGTAACGTAATCGGCAATCAGGATCGGCATCTCACCGGTTCTGAAACGGTTCGGACCGTCGAACGTATAGGGGAAAGAATAGTCGGTATAGAATCTCGTATATTTTTCAAAAGCATCCAGTGCTATATTGGAATCCAAGCCGCAGCGAAGTCCGTCATCTGCAAAACGGTCGCCGCCCATCTGATAGAGGAAGATATCGTAGTCCTTATTCAGACCGACTTCCATGTTGTTTGCCTGGAGTACAGGGAGCATCGAAAGGATGTCGTCCCAGGTCTTCGGGATCTCGAGACCGAGCTCTGCCAGAATGTCGATACGAACGAACATCATTGCAAAGCCTACGCGCTCAGGCATACCGTAAACCATGCCGTACAGGCTGACAGGCAGAACAGAGGATTCATGGAATTCCGAAATTGCCGCATCGAAGCCTTCATAGTCATTCAAAGGCATAACTGCGTTTCGGATCGCATAGTTGATCGTGTTGGCACCGTCAAGACCGAGGAAGGCGTCAGGTCCCTGTCCGGAAAGAACGGAAGGCAGCAACGTGCCGGCGGAAACCAGCTTAACATTGACACCGATGTTGCTCTCGGGCGTAAAGTCACTGGCGACCAGATTCTTGAGGATCTTCGCCTGGTCACGACCTTCGGTCGTCCATACCTCAACGTTCTTCTCGGTGGCTTCCTGCGAAACAGCACCCATTACGCTATAATCGGTCGTAAAGCTTGCAACGAATGCTTTCAGCTCAAACATGACCGACTCACCAAAGGAAGCCTTATCCTTGGGCATTGCGGCATCGGAAGGCTGGATCTGGATGTAGTCAATGCGCAGCGGCTGGCTGCGAACATTGTTCAGCCAAGTACCGAGTGTACCGATATAGGTCTTCAGGTTACTGAGGTTCGGCGCGATCTCATCCTCATCGCCGCCCATTCTCTGGAGCAGGAACGCAACCTTATCCAGCGTTGCGGTCTGCGAACCCTTCTCACCGCAGAGCTCCGTGATGTACTCAGATACCTTATACAGGTTTCTGGACTCGATCAGCATCGTGCGGATGGTGTTCGGCATCAGTCGCTCAAAACCGTAGTCGCGGTATTCATCCGGATCCGCGCCGGTCAGCTTCATGATCTCCAGATAGCAGTTGTTAATATTATTTAAGGAAGACTCTACCTGACGAATGATATCCGCAAACTGTCCGAGGCCGACCTCAATGCGAAGCGTGTGCTTGCCGGGCGTGAGATAAAACTCAAACTCGGTCGTACCATCGCCGATGCCCTTGCATGTCCACTCCTTGGTATAGTCAAAGCGGAGCTCACGGCACTCAGCAAACGGAACCGCGCCGTCCAGGTAAACGGTTCTCGAAGCAAACATACCCGAAAGGTCATTCTGCTTGCTGCGGAATATTATAGAATAGAAGCCTTCGGTCTTAACTTCAAAATCGTATTCGACCCATTGTCCGACCGTCTTGAAGTTTTCACTGCCGCCCATGAAGTTGAGGACCTGCAGCTTAGGATCCTGCGGAGAAGTTACCGCACTGGTACGGTCGGTGAGGGGGTAGATCGACTCATCCGATTGACGGTTGGGAAGCTCAGCCTCCAGCTTGATGACATCCTGACCCTTAGTATATGTATGCTGTGCCTTGTATTCCTCGTAAGTGATCATATCTTCCAGAGGAACAAGCGAGATCGTCTTGATGTTCATCGGCTCGCGAATCGCTTCCAGCGAAATCGTGTTTTCGCCTTTTTCAAAATAGAACTGAAGCGCTTCCTTATAATAGCCGGTCGAATCCTTAACGGTGTAATCCACCCATTCGATCGCGCTTACGTTATCGGGGCGAATGTCGTTGCCCGCAATGTCCTTGCGGAAACGAACAGTACCGTCTTCCTGTGCGGTATAGATCGGTGCCCATCCCTTGGTAACGGTGATCGAGCGTGCCTCCGAAAAAGGCACCTTGCCGTTTACGTACAGGATACGCTCAACGTCGGTGGACTTTTCCGTGTCGCCCTCTTCCAGAAGAGCATCACCGGGATAGCAGAAAAGCTCAACCGTGTACATTCCCGCTTCCGGCACGTTCACACTCCAGGTGACCTTGCCGCTAGCCGAAGTATACAGCGATTTGCCCGCGTCACCGCTGACATCGGACATAACCTTGACGCCATTGTCCGTTGTTTTATCGGCAACATACTTGGTTGCGTCAATTGTGACCGTACGGGTTCCGCGCGGGGCATTCGCATGATCGGCGATATACTCCTCGTAGTCGTCCGTGTTCAGGATCTCATTCCATTCCTGCATGGTTCGGCGGCTGGAAGTCGCTTCGTTTTCTGCCGCAGCAAACGCCGCAAACGAAAAGCAGCCACACGCCATGAGCAAGGCAAGGAAGAGAGCCAGCGCTCTTGACAGCTTCGTTCTCATCATAGATCTTGTTCCTCCCAAAGCGAGTTTGTTAAGCACGTGCGCACGCGCGCACGCAAGAGAAATTTTAGGAACCCTCCGCGCAAGGCACGCAGACGATTCCGCAAGCAAAATGCACAAAAGGATGTGCAAGTCCCGTTTTTCGGGGTCGGAACCGCAGATTCATATGTGCAATATTACCCATAAATTTACTTGTATATTTTATCACGACTGCCCGACATTGTCAAGAGTGCCAAAGGCTGCTTTTTTTCACCCGTTTGCCGAAGAAAGGTTTTTTTCCTTAGTCAAAAAATGGGAAAAACTTTTTTTGATTTTGAATTTTTTCAAAAAGAGGAGTAGTTCCTAATTCAATTCTTTCAAAAATGTTAATTAAATTATCATTTCTGTGCGTTTTTCTCGATTTTTGTGCCGTTTTTGCGCAACATATATGTTTGTTTTATGAAGTGTTTACTACAATTAAACTTTTTAAAACGTAGAATATATGTTTTTTCCATAAAAAATCGCGTCTTCTTTTTTTGTTAAAAACGCACAAATTCGCAGCTCGGTTTTCTACACATGTACAAGTTGCACAATACGTAGAAATATTTTTTGCATTTTGCGGTTTCTAAGCCCGTTTTTGTGTAAAATGCTCCGAATTATTATAATTTATTAGAAAAAACGGCATAAAAAGTCCGCCGCGGCTTTCGGACCGCGGCGGAGCTGCATGTGCTTATTCTTCGGTGACTTCATGCTCATGATCGTGATCAGCGCCCAGCAGAGCCTCTGCCTCTGCGATCACGGGATGGTCGATTCCCTGCTTCTTGTAGTAGTCGGCAAGCGCGCACTTGACCGCTTCTTCCGCCAGTACCGAGCAGTGGATCTTGACAGCCGGCAGACCGCCGAGTGCCTCGATAACCGCCTTGTTCGTGAGCGCCAGTGCATCGTCCACGCTCTTGCCCTTGATCATTTCGGTTGCCATCGACGAGGTCGCAACGGCCGCGCCGCAGCCAAAGGTCTTGAACTTTACATCGACGATGATGCCATTCTCGATCTTGAGGTACATCTTCATGATGTCGCCGCATTTCGCATTGCCGATCTCGCCGATACCGTCGGCGTCCTCAATCACGCCCACATTGCGCGGATGGGTAAAGTGATCCATGACCTGCTCACTGTATAACATACTCATATCCTTTGTTCTCCTTACATTTATTTTGCCTGCATCGCTTCTTCGTAAAGCGGGCTCATATCGCGCAGCCGCTGTACAATGGGCGGCAGCTTTTCCAAAATATAATCCGCGTCTTCCTTGGTCGTGTCGGTCGAGATCGACAGACGGAGCGAGCCGTGTGCGCGCTCGTGCGGTACGCCGATCGCCAGCAGCACGTGCGACGGATCCAGCGATGCCGAGGAGCATGCCGAACCGGTGGACGCCGCAATGCCCTCAAAGTCGAGCAGCAGCAGCATGCTCTCGCCCTCGATATATTCAAAACCGATGTTGACGTTGCCGGGAAGTCTTCCCTCGCGCGGACCGTTCAGCGTGCTGTGCGGGATCGCCGCGAGGATATTGTCGATCAGATAGTTGCGCAGCTCCCGGACTCTCTCCATCTCGGGCAGACGTGCATATGCGCGCTCGATCGCGGTTGCAAGTCCGACGATGTACGGGAGGTTTTCAGTGCCGCCGCGCTTGCCGCGCTCCTGTCCGCCGCCGTCCACAAGGTTGTCGATGCGGACGCCCTTTTTGATGTAGAGCGCACCGATGCCCTTGGGGGTATGGATCTTATGACCGGAGAGCGCCAGCATATCCACGCCGAGCTCCTTGACATTGACAGGGATATTGCCGATCGCCTGTACGGCATCGGTGAACATCAGCGCACCGTGCTCGTGTGCGATCTTCGCGATCTCGGCGATCGGCTCGATCGTGCCGATCTCATTGTTGGCGAGCATGACCGAAACCAGAGCGGTCTTATCGCTGATCGCCGCCTTCAATTCGTCGATCGAAACAACGCCGTTCGTATCCACGCCGAGGTATGTGACCGTAAAGCCCTGCTTTTCGAGCCATGCACAGGCATGCAATGCCGCGTGGTGCTCGATCTTCGAGGTGATGATGTGCGTTCTGCCCTTCTGCTTGCCGGCGAGCGCCGCACCCTTGAGAGCCCAGTTATCCGACTCGCTGCCGCAAGAGGTAAAATAGATCTCCTTTGCATCCGCGCCGAGGCATGCCGCGATTCTTGCGCGTGCGTCCTCAAGTGCAACAGATGCCTCGCGTCCCTTTGCATGCAAGCTGGACGGATTGCCCCACTTGTCGGTCAGGTAGGGCATCATTGCATCGACAACTTCTTTCGAGACCGCGGTGGTCGCTGCGTTGTCTGCGTAAACATATCTTTCCATTTTTATCTCCTCGCACTGTTCGTGCTATCAAAACTATTGTTCCAACATAATATTGTATACCCTATTTTTTAGAAATGCAAGCAGATTTTATATATTTTCAAGATTTTTCGGAAAATAGCCTTTTTATTGACTTTTGTTTGTCTATATTTTATAATGTAAGCAATGAAATTGTTTCCACAAGGAGGTTTTTCCATGCGAAAAATCGGCATTGACCTCGGCGGTACCAACATCGCCGCAGGTATTGTAGACGAAAACGGAGCCATTCTCCATAAGGATTCGATCCCCACGGGCGCATCCCGCCCAAAGGAGGAGATCATAGACGATATCGCGGCACTCTGCCGCGCACTTGCGAGTGAAGCGGGGCTTTCGCTGTCGGACATCGACTCGGTCGGCATCGCCGTCCCCGGCGGCGTGGATGAAAAGCGCGGTGAGATCCTCTTTACGCCCAACATCCCCTTCTCGGGGCTGAACATCTGCGAGATCCTGTCCGAAAAACTGGACGACATCCACGTAAGCGTGACAAACGATGCCAACGCCGCGACGCTTGCCGAAGTTTTGGCGGGTGCGGCAAAAGGCGCGGACAACGCCGTGATGATCACGCTCGGCACGGGCGTGGGCGGCGGTATCGTCGTGGATAAAAAGATCTACAGCGGTTCCAACGGACTTGCCGCCGAGATCGGACACTTTGTGCTGCAAATGGGCGGTGAGCAATGCGGCTGCGGCAGACGCGGCTGCTTTGAGGCGTACGCTTCCGCGACCGCGCTCGTCCGCATGACCAAGGAGGAGCTGAACACCTGCTTTATGAGCGGCGAGGCGACCGTGATGGCGGAAATGCGTGCAGACAGCGCGCGCACCGCGTTTGACGCTTTCCGCGCAGGAGACAAGGCGGCGGCAAGAGTCATCGAGCGATACACCGACGCGCTTGCAAACGGTATTGCATCGCTGATCAACATTTTCCAGCCGGACGTCTTCATCATCGGCGGAGGCGTTTCGGGCGAGAGGCAGTTTCTCATTGACCTGCTGCAGCCGAAGGTAGACGCCGAGGACTTTGCCCGCGGCGCGAAGAAGCGCACACGCCTGTGCACTGCCACCTGCGGCAACGATGCAGGCATCATCGGCGCTGCGCTCAACGGAGGAGAGCGGCGATGAAACTGAAAAACACGTTTAAATACTTGGGACTGATCCTCTTTTTCTGCGCGATGGTGCTCTGTCTGCTCTCGCAGAATGGGAAAGTCGATCAGCTTTCGATGTGCATGCTCGTCGGCTTCGGCTGTGTGCTCGCACTCAGCGGCGCCTGCTTTATTACCGGTGAGCTGCTCGGCAAGATCGAAGATCTTGAACGCCGCGCCTTCTACCTCGAAGAAGAGCTCAAAAAGATGAAACGGGAAAAAGAAGAATAAAAAACGCGGAGAAACTTTTCGGA
Source organism: Clostridia bacterium (assembly GCA_017463665.1). Classification (GTDB taxonomy): domain Bacteria; phylum Bacillota; class Clostridia; order Oscillospirales; family CAG-272; genus UMGS902. The sequence goes on from JAFTOT010000003.1 coordinate 10,595, forward strand.
AAAAAGTTTCTCCGCGTTTGTATTTATTTTCGTAAAAAAGGCGGACATGCGCCGACTTTTTTACACCTTACGGGGTCGGGCGCGGTCGAGCGCCACGCGAGTAAACGACCCCATCCACTCAAAAACCTTGGTTTTTGAGTGACTCTTTAGAACAGCGGAACAACGGCGCCGGCGTAGGTCTCTTCGATATAGGTCTTAACCTTGTCGCTCTTCAGCGCCTCAACGAGTGCCTGAATGCCTTCATTGTTCTCGTTGCCTGCCTTAACGGCGATGACATTCACATATGCCTCGGCAGCGGTACCGTCAGCAGCCTCAACTGCCAGCGCATCTGCAACCTTCAGACCTGCATCGATCGCATAGTTGCCGTTGATGACAGCCATGTCAACGTCCTGCAGCGTGGTGGTCAGGAGCTGTGCCTCCAGCTCAACGATCTCGTAGTTGTGGGGATTCTCAGCGATGTCGGACTTGGTCGCGGAAATGCCTACGCCCTCTTTGAGGGTGATCAGACCTTCCTGCTCGAGGAGCAGCAGTGCGCGTGCCTCGTTGGTCGCATCGTTCGGAACCGCGATCTTCGCGCCGTCAGCGAGTGCTTCGAGCGAAGCGGTCTTGCCGGCATACAGACCGAAGGGCTCGTAGTGGATGCCCGCAGCGTTTACCAGCGAGGTGCCGTTTTCTTCATTGAAGTTGTTCATGTAGGTGATGTGCTGGAAGTAGTTTGCATCCAGAGAGCCATCCTCAACCGAGTTGTTCGGCTGCACATAGTCGTTGTACTCCACGATCTTGAGCGTGTAGCCTTTTTCAGCCATGATCTCCTTGGCAACCTCGAGGATCGCCGCGTGGGGAGCGGGGGTAGCACCTACCGTAACGGTCTTTGCGTCCTCGGTCTTGCCGCATGCTGCCAAAGACAGTGCCAGCGTCAGAGCGAGAACCAGTGTAATCAGTTTTTTCATTTTCTTTTCTCCTTTTTGGAATTTGTTTTTTGGATACGCTTGTCTGTTTTCACAGCCAGAGCGGTACCTACAGATTGAATGATCTGGACGAGGATCACCAGAATGATCACCGCCACATACAGAACCAGCGTCTGTCCGCGGTTGTAACCGCGCATCAGCGCGATCGCGCCGAGACCGCCGCCGCCGATGGCACCCGCCATCGCACCGTAGCCGAGGACCGTGATCGCCGCGTTGGTCGCACCGGTGATCAGCGAGGGTTTACACTCGGGCAGGATAACTTTCGTCACGATCTGCCAGGGCGAACAGCCCATTGCCTGCGCCGCTTCGATCACGCCGCGATCCATCTCGCGCAGCGAACCTTCCACAAGGCGCGCCACATACGGCGCCGCCGCAACGGTCAAGGGAACGACCGTCGCCATCGTGCCGACCGAGGTGCCGAGGATCAGGCGGCTCAGCGGCATGACCAGAACCATCAGGATCAAAAACGGAATCGAGCGCAGCAGGTTGATCACGGTGTTGAGCACCTGCATGAGGGGTCTTGGCAGCGGACGGATGCCGTTTTGCTCCCCCGTCACCAGCAGAATGCCGAGCGGCAAGCCGATCACATAGGCAAGCACTGTCGCAAGCAGCGGGGCGTACAGCGTTTCCCAGATGGCAAACGGGATATTTTCGGGAGTCAGCAGAAATTCGAGCTGCTCGGGGATCTTGCGCATGCCGAGATCTTCAAAAAAGTTTGTCAATGCCTCAACCACGGTAATCCCGCACCTCCTCTACAGTAATATCCTTTTGCGCCGCGATATATGCCAGCGCCCTCGTCGCCTCCGACTCGCTCTCGGGAAGACCGAGCAGCATCGTGCCGAACGCCTTGCCGTCGATACTGCGGGTATCGGCGCCGAGGATGTTGACCTTCACGCCGCAGTCGATCGCGAGCGACGCGATCAGCGGCTGATATGCCGTGCCGCCGTTGAATACCACGCGGATCACGCGGCTGTTCGGCAGCATCTCAAACGGGATGCCGTCGGGGTAGACAAGTCTGCGTCCCGCCTCGGTCTTCGGACTTGAGAATACCTCCTCCACCGAGCCGCTCTCCGCCACGACGCCGCCGTCCAGAATGGCGACCTTGGTGCAGATCTCCTCGATGACCTTCATATCGTGCGTGATGACAACGACGGTGATGCCCGTGCGCTTGTTGATGTCGCGGATCAGCGCCAGAATGTCGCGCGTCGTCTTCGGGTCAAGGGCACTTGTCGCCTCGTCGCACAGCAGCACCTTCGGATCGGTGGCAAGCGCACGCGCGATCGCCACGCGCTGCTTTTGTCCGCCCGAAAGCTGCGATGGGTAGGAATTTTCCTTACTGCCGAGGTCAACGATCTGCAAAAGCTCGCGAGCCCGCTTCACCGCGTCCTTGCGCGGCACGCCCGCCAGCTCCATCGGAAAGCAGACATTGCCGAGCGCGGTGCGCTGCGAGAGCAGATTGAAGCCCTGAAAGATCATGCCGATCTTTTTTCTCGCCGCAAGCAGCTCCTTGTGCGAGAGCGACAGCATCGACTGCCCGTCGATGAGCACATCGCCCTCGGTCGGCACTTCGAGTAGGTTGATACATCGCACCAGCGTGGACTTGCCCGCGCCGCTCAGCCCGATGATGCCGAAGATATCGCCGTCCTCAACCGTCAGGTTGATGTTTCGGATGGCGGTAAAATCCCCGTCGGCACTCTTATAGGTTTTTGCCACATTTTTAATTTCGATCATGGCACTTCCCCCTTAGCATAATAAAAGCGGAAAACCTCTCGGCTTTCCGCTGCATACATACAGTAAAAAGTTATCCGTGAGATTTTATGGCGTGACAAAACGTGCGCATCATCATGCACATGCACATCATCATAGCCATAGCAAAAATCGCGAACATACTTTTCTCCTCAGTTTTGATTGATAAACCGATTATACGCCCTGCGTCAAAAAATGTCAATACCTAATCGCGAATTTTTTTTGCGGTATAAACTATGCGCGAAAAAAATCGTCTGAGATTGCTATTGCCCCGCCGCGAAAGATTTGCTATGATTAGTATATGAAAAATCGCATCCGAAAAGGAGATATACCATGTCCGTTTATTACACCCTGCGCTCGCCCGACGGCGCATATGCGGCAAAGATCCTGCCCTCCCGCGGCGCAAACTGCCTTTCCCTCTGCCACATTCCCAGCGGCATCAGTGCTCTGCGCACCTGCGATCCCGACACCTTCGAGCTCGACAACCCTTTCCTCTACGGCACGCCCCTGCTCTTCCCGCCGAACCGCATCAAGGGCGGCAAATTCCTGTACGAGGGACGCGAGTATTCCCTCCCCGTAAACGAGGAGAACACGGGCTGCTTCCTGCACGGTACACTGCACGAAACGCCTTTTGCAGTAGTAGAAGCTACCGAAAACAGCCTTCTCTGCCGCTACACCGCAACCGCCGAGGCACCCTATCTCACCTATCCGCACGCGTTCACCTTGACCGTACGCTATGACCTCGCAAACGACGGTCTGAAACAGACGATCGCCGTTACCAACGACAGTGACCTCACCATGCCCGTCGGTCTTGCCTTCCACACCACCTTCCAAATGCCCTTCGTCCCGGGCGGCAAGGTCGAGAACATCCGCATGACGCTCCCCGTCGGCGAGGAGTACGACCGCGACATGTCCGACTACACCATGACCTGGGAGCTGATCGAAGACAAGGACTTCCATGCGGCGCTCGAGAGCGGCAAGATCTGCCCCGCCGAGCACACCATCAGCCGCCACTTCTCCCGTCCGAGCGACGCTGCCCTCCGCCTGACCGATACCGAGAGCGGCTACAGCGTTGTCTACGACGCAGACGACAACTTCAAGTACTGGATGGTCTTCAACGGCGGCAACAAGGACTTCCTCTGCGTGGAGCCCCAGACCTGGATCAACTGCGCCCCCCACGCCCCCGCCAAAATGGGCGATGTCAACATCATCGGCATCAAGGCAGGGCAGACGCACGAGTTCGTCACCACGATGAAAGTGGAAAAGTAAGCATTACGAAACAGCGACAACGAAAACCGTTGTCGCTCAGACTACAGAATAAACTATCGTCGGTTTTTATTTATTCTCCCCCTGCTTTGGGCAAACTCCATTTGAAGTGTGCTGCAAGAAAACGGATGATGATGACGACCACTGCACCTGCAAACATTGCCATCGCCGCGCCCGAGGGTTTCCAGAGCAGCGCGCAGACGAGCGCACCCGCAAGAGACGCGCAGGCATAGATGTGTTTGACGAATATGTACGGCGTGTTGCCCGCCATCATATCGCGCATAAGACCGCCGCCGACACCCGTGATCACGCCGACAAAAATGAGCAGGAAGAGATTGAACTCCTCCGACACGCTGTACGCGGTGCTGATGCCCATGACCGTAAAAATGCCGAGTCCCAGCGAGTCCATCACCAGCATCATCGCATCATACAGCGCGTGATTGCGTGTGAGCAGCCGACGGATGGCGGGAATAAACACGATGATCGAAACGCAGATCGCCACGGCGGCGTACACAGGCTTTTTAAACATCGTGGGCGGTGTGATGCCGAGGATAATGTCGCGCACCGCTCCCCCGCCGACCGCAGTGGTAAGACCGAGGATCGCCACACCGAAAATGTCCATATTCTTCTTCAGCGCAGTCATCGCCCCCGAGATCGCAAACGCGATCGTGCCGATGATCTCGAGAATAAAAATAAATGTCTGCATATTTCCTCCGAAATTGCAAAATATTTTACCATTGCCTTTATAATATGCTATAATAAGAAAAAAAGCAAGTGAAAGGAGAAAATTATGCCTTATCAAATTGATGCAACTCCCGTTGCAAGGAACATTGACACCAAAGCACTGTTCAAGCTCTCCTACGGTCTGTTCGTCCTGACCGCGCGCGACGGCGCTAAGGATAACGGCTGCATCATCAACACCGCCGTGCAGGTCACTTCCTCGCCCTGCCGCATCTCCGTCACGGTCAACAAGCAGAATTACACGCACGATATGATCCAGCGGACCGATGCGTTCAACCTGTCGGTGCTCACCGAGGAAGCGCCGATGAAAGTGTTCGAGCACTTCGGCTTCCAAAGCGGCAAAAACGTCAATAAATTTACCGACTGCGAAAGCGAAAACCGCACCGGAAACGGCATCCTGTACATCCCGAAATACACAAACGCCGTGATTTCCTGCGCTGTGGTCGCATCGGTGGACTGCGGCACGCATACTATGTTTATTGCCGACGTGACCGAGACAAAGATCCTCTCGAATGTTCCCTCGGTGACCTACCGGTACTACTTTGACCACATCAAGCCGAAGCCGCAGCCGAAGACCGAAGAAAAAGCCCAAAAAGGCTATGTCTGCAAGATCTGCGGCTACGTCTACGAGGGCGAGGAGCTGCCCGCCGACTTCGTCTGCCCCATCTGCAAACACGGCGCGGAAGACTTTGAACCGATACAATAATTTTTAAAAAGGAGATATAACGAATGAAATATGTATGTGACGCTTGCGGCTGGGAATACGACGAAGAAGCCGGCTACCCCGAGGGCGGTATCGAACCCGGTACCAAGTGGGAGGACATCCCCGAAGATTTTGAATGCCCCCTCTGCGGCGTAGGCAAGGATATGTTCTCCGAAGCGTAAGTAAGTTGAAACAAGGCTCTGCCGCACGGCAGAGCCTTGTTTTGTTGGAACCATACGCATCTGTGCGCATGATACTCTTATATCGTAGGGGAGGCGTTTCGCCTCCCGCCTGTACAACATCGCACCGAAGCTTTCGGGAGGGGAAACCTCTCCCCTACGGTGTGTCATTTGCCTTGGTTTGAGATTGCGCTCCGTTTTTGCGTGATCAACTCACGTCTTTCTCAAACAGATCATCCACCGAGCATCCGAGAACGCGGGCGAGCTCGGGGAGAAAAATAATGTCGGGGTGGCATTC
>JAFTOT010000049.1 GCA_017463665.1 Clostridia bacterium
CGACTCGCCGCATGAGCCATCGTAAAACGGCGCGTCGAGGACGTCGCGCCCTACAATGTGTCTGCATAGCCTTTACACATATAAACTTTCATTCTTCTATCATTCACCAAATTCTATCCTCACACAAATCGTTCCAAAAATACGACACATCCTCACTGTACATAGAGAATTCAAATTCTAAATACTGACGACTTTGGTGAGAAATCCAACCATTCAGCAAACTTGTACGGGATTTTCTGAAATTATGGATGATTTCCGGCTTCCAAACTTTGCTGTTGACATTGTCGATAAAAGTTTGCAAAGTCATCTCATTCCGCGTTGTCATTACTTTTTTCCCAAACATGCGGATTTCTTTATAAACGTAGAGAGTCTCAACCTCAAAATTTGCAAAACGAATCTGTGAAGCCGAAGTTCTTACGGTATTTTCACCCGGATTGTGCTCACTGTTGCTTTCCATCCAAAAACCGTCTGCAAAATCAAGAATCAAATCTTTTCCGTCCACATGCATACCTGTTACTTGACAATCATGCAAGCAGATTGCATTGCAGTCATTTTTTACTATATAATTCCACATATTTTCTACCGACACCAAAATACAGTAACAGGCTCATTCTCAAATAACTCCGCGCAAGATTTTCCTATCTTAGAATCAACACGATACAAGCACTCCACATCCGCACCACTTTCAATCAGCAAATCAAATATCCGCTGAAGATCCAACCGCAGCTCATCCGTAAAAACCCTATCAGCGAGCACTTTTTTCTCGGCATGGTTATATTCGGGAAGAATTTGCCTTGCTTGCAATGTAGCTCGAATCAAACCTGTGTTTCCAAAAGAATCTGTTGCATTAACATCTGCCCCAAGCAAAATCATTCTTTTCAGCACTGCCAGTGCCTGGTCCGCGCGCTCTTTTGTACTGAACACTGTAAATGGACGAATTTCTGTCGCACTCGTATTCCATCGGCTACACATCACAGCTGCGTTGATTGCATCATGGAGCACCGGTGCTCTCCATAGATTACAACAGTCGCTACTTTCCATAAAATTCACATCCGCGCCCTTATCAAGCAGCAAATCGGCAATTTCCAAGCATCCGTTTTTCAGTGCAACCTGCAACGGCGATTGTCCATCGTCCGATTTTGGCGGTTGCTTTGCAATGCAGCATACAAGTTCCGGCTTCTTCTCCAAGAGTTCCCTGACAGTTTGCATATCATCGCGTTTAATAGCAGTAAAAAATTTTTTCATATTCCCTCACTTTGATTTCGCACCATCGTATGTATATGTAAGCATTATGGTTCCTTTCAATTGAATTGCTGAAACAACGCGGCGCACCCATCGTAGATGTCGCGGTACGCCACATCGAAGCGGTCGCTGTACCACGGGTCGGCGACGTCGCCGCCGCGGGCGGTGTAGTCCATGAGCTTGCGGATCTTCCCCCCGGGATCGCCGCCGAGGATGCGGTGCATATTGCGGATATTCGCACTATCCATGCCGATAAATAAATCGTATTTTGCATAGTCGCTCTTTTGGAGCTGCACGGCGCGTTTGCCCTCGCAGGAGATGCCGTGCGCGGCAAGCTCCGCCTTGGCGGGCGGGTACACGGGATTGCCGATGCCGTTCCAAATCTCCTCGGTGCTGGTCGCACTCGACGCGATCACGAACCGATCCGCCCTGCCCGCCTTTGCCGCCATATCTTTCAAAATAAACTCCGCCATCGGACTGCGGCAAATGTTGCCGTGGCAGACAAACATGATCTTGACCATTCAAACCTCAAAAACATATCACTTTTTACAAACAGTATAGCACAAAATGATGCGTTTTGCATACAGATCGGAGAATTTTTTCACTTTGTCAAAACAAGGTTGATTTTGCAAAAATGCAGTGCTATAATATTAAAGTTGTTTTTACAGCAAATTTTGACAAAATTTTTGAGGCAGGACATGAAGAAGAAAAAAGGCATGTTCGGGCACTACCTGGACATGGTTCGCAACGAATTCAAAGGCTACAATGCGCAAAAATTCCTCTCGGATGTGATCGCAGGTATCACGGTCGGTGCGGTGGCACTGCCGCTGGCGATCGGCTTCGGCGCGACGAGCGTGCCGAATGAGTATGCCGCGATCGGTATTCCCGCAGGACTCATCACCGCAATTCTCGCAGGCATCATCACAGGACTGCTCGGCGGCGGCAGCTTCCAAATTTCGGGCCCGACGGGCACCATGACGGTCATCCTGTGCGGTCTGGTACTCGGTCAGTACGGCTTTGCAGGTATGTTTGCCGCAGGATTCTTGGCGGGTATCATTCGTCTGCTTGCAGGCGTTTTGCACCTTGGCAAGATCATCCGCTTTATCCCGACGCCCGTTGTCACCGGCTTTACCGCAGGCATTGCGCTGATCATCGCGCTCGGTCAGATCGGCAACTTCTTCGGCGTAACGCTTGAGGGCGTGACCACCGTGGAAAAAGTCGTCTACTTCTTCACCGATTGCCTCGGTGATATCTCCATCCCCGCGCTGATCTGCTCGGTGGCAGTCGTGCTCCTCATGGTATTCTACCCCAAGAAGCTCGGCAAGTACATCCCTGCAAGTCTCGGCGCGCTGATCCTTGCAACCATCGTTGTCGCAATCTTTAAGATTGACATTGCGACCATCGGCGAGATCCCGCGCTCGATCATCAATACCGAGCATCTTCGTTTTGGCGACCTGTCGATCGGCATGCTGATCGATGTTGCAGGTCCCGCGTTCTCGATCGCCATGCTCTGCATGATCGAAACGCTGCTCTGCGGCACCTGCGCAGCCGAAATGAAGAAAGAAGAATTTGACCCCAACATCGAGCTTGTCGCGCAGGGCGTGGCAAACATCGTGATCGCCTTCTTCGGCGGCGTGCCCTCTACCGCGGCACTCGCACGCACCAGCGTTGCCATCCGCGCAGGCGGCAACACCCGTATCGTCGGCGTGTTCCACTCGCTGTTCCTCGTTGCCTGCATGTTCATCCTGTCGGGTGCGATCGGCATGGTTCCCTTCGCGGCACTGGCGGGTGTACTGGTCGTAACCGCGTTCCGTATGAACGACTGGGTAGAGATCAAGCGCTATTTCGGCGGTAAGGTCTGGACGGCGATCGCGCAGTTCCTCGTCACCATGCTGGTCACCCTGTTCGTAGACTTGACCACGGCGATCCTCTGCGGCGTTGCGCTCGCGTTCGTCCTCTTTGTGGTTGACCTCTGCAAGACCGAAGTTACTAAGGAAAATTCCAATGGCAAAGCCACCATCAAGCTCCGCGGCGCATACTTCTTTGCAAACTCGGGACTCATCCGCGCTGAGCTCTCCGACCTCGGCGAGTTCGACGAGATCACCCTCGACTTCACCGATGTAGTCTACGCCGATTTCTCGGCAGGTGAAACCCTGTGGAAAGTCATCGCCGACCTCAAAGCCGGCGGCAAGACCGTCACTTTCGTAGGCATGCAC
>JAFTOT010000088.1 GCA_017463665.1 Clostridia bacterium
AACAGTGCTTGCTCACTGCCGCTGTGCAAAACATGAAGAAAATTGCAATGTGTTGTTGGAACAACATCACATTGTTCATGCTATTTTTTCAAAAATACAAAGCCTATCTCGATTTTGAGATAGGCTTTGTCAGTAGTCTGACGGCAGATGCGTTGCATCTGCCGTTTTTGCAATTTTTGCTCCCGGATTTTTGGATGACAACGCTTGTCTCTGCACCATTCATGAGGGTAGCTGCGAAACTGTACTATTCCGTTTCACTTAAAACTTGACATATTCACCTCCGCGCGTCATCTTGAGCGAAGCGTAGCGAAGTCAAAACCCGTAGGGCGAACGGCATAGCCGTTCGGATCTCGCGGAAATACCGAGCGTAAACTTTTATGTGAAACAAGGTAGTAGGGGTCCTCCTCTACAAAATATCGGGAAGCACCGTAAACTTTCATTTACCTGCGTAACAGTCGCGCTTACCAACTATTACATTTGCAACAGTACCGCTGTGTATGGTACAATAGGGGCAGTGATAGTATCAGGAGGTGTAAGAAAATGAAGAAGCTGTTACTGTTTATTGCGAGCATGGTGCTTGCATGTGTGCTGATGATGAGTGCATCGGCGGCGACGACGCACACCGTTGTCAAAGGGGACACGATGTGGAAGATCGCGGTGAAGTATGAGGTGGGACTGAGCGAGATGAAGTCTGCCAACCCGCAGATTGCCAATGCCAATCTGATCTACCCGGGGCAGGTGTTGAATATTCCCACAACCGACTCTACGGTTTTGAACTACGAAAAAGAGGTTGTACGGCTGGTCAATGAGATCCGCGCGGAGAACGGTTTGCCCTCTCTTACATACGATTGGGAGCTGAGCCGTGTCGCGCGCTATAAATCGCAGGACATGAAAGACAACAAATATTTCTCGCATACAAGTCCGACCTACGGTTCACCCTTTCAGATGATCAAAAACTTCGGCATTACGTACAGAAGTGCGGGAGAAAACATCGCAAAGGGATATGCAACGCCGCAGGCGGTCGTGAACGGCTGGATGAACTCCTCGGGACACCGCGCCAATATCTTGAACGCATCGTTTAACCGCATCGGCGTCGGATACGTCGCCGGCGGAAACTATTGGACGCAGATGTTTATTGCGAAATAAGTACAGAAAGGTGGTCCGCGATCGCCTCGCGGACTGTTTTTCTTCTCTTTTTTGCTATATTTTGCATAAGAAAAGTATGTAATTTTGTGTCAAAAATCACTTGATTTTCTCGCCTTTTCGTGGTATCCTATGTGTTGCGTCAAAACAGAGATGTTGTTTTGACTATTATTACATATTATAAGGAAGAGATCATGAACACTTTACTTTCTGTCTCGATCGCTCTGCTGGGCGGTCTGCTCATGACCAGAGTATTTAAACCGCTGAAACTTCCGGCGGTCACTGCATATCTGATCGCGGGCGTTCTCATCGGTCCGTACTGCCTTGGCGCGCTTGGCATTGACGGTCTCGGATTCCCGACGCACGACGCGGTTTCTGCGCTGTCGCTGATCTCCGAGGTCGCGCTCGGCTTCATCGCTTTCTCGATCGGTAACGAGTTCCGCCTCGACGATCTGAAAAAGACCGGTAAGCAGGCATTTGTCATCGGCGTGGTTCAGGCGCTGGTCGCAACCCTGTTTGTTGACCTTGCGCTGTTTGTTGTACATATGATCATGCCCGACAAGCTTACCGTTTCGCAGGCGATTACCCTCGGCGCGATCGCAACGGCTACTGCCCCTGCCGCAACGCTGATGGTCGTTCGCCAGTATAAGGCGAAGGGTCCGCTGACCAGTTTGCTGCTTCCCATCGTTGCACTGGATGACGCGGTCGGTCTGATCGTGTTTGCCGTATCCTTCGGTATCGCAAAAACGCTCGTCAGCGGTCAGGTGGATATGATTTCCATTCTCGTCAACCCGATGGTGGAGATCGTTTGCTCGCTGATCCTCGGCGCGATCATGGGCTGGGTGCTCACGCAGCTCGAAAAGCTGTTCAACTCCAATACAAACCGCTTGAACCTGACCATTGCTTTTGTATTCCTGACCGCTTCGCTGTCCATGCTCGAGTTCCATATCGGTCCCGTGCACATCAGCTTCTCCTCGCTGCTGGTCTGCATGATGCTCGGCACGGTGTTCTGCAACATCTGCCCGCTGTCGGGTGACCTCATGGCGGGTGCCGACAAGTGGACTTCTCCGCTGTTCGCGCTCTTCTTTGTCATCAGCGGTGCAGAGCTGGAGCTCAGCGTATTTGCCGACTGGGCGATCGTTGTGATCGGTATCGTATACATTATCTTCCGTTCGCTCGGTAAGTATTTCGGTGCGTTTGCAAGTGCAAAGGCAACCGAGTGTGCTCCCCAGATCTGCAAGTATCTCGGTATCACGCTTCTGCCGCAGGCAGGCGTTGCACTCGGTATGTGCGCGATCGCCGCAACCGGACTTCCGGACGGCGAGGGCGTTCTCATCCGCAACATCACCCTGTTTGCTGTGCTCATTTATGAGCTCTTCGGTCCCCTGCTCACAAGACAGGCACTTTCTGCCGCAGGCGAAATTCAGCCTATGTCGCAGGAGGTCAAGGATCGCCGCAAGACCAAGCTTGCAGAAGTCGAGAAGAACAAAGCAAAATAAACAAAAAAGACGATTGTTTTTTGGCAATCGTCTTTTTTATATTGTATTGACAAGTACATTTCATTGTGCTAAACTCAATTTGTAAAAACGAAAATTGAGAAAATGTCAAAAGGAGCAGTATGGCAGAGCAACTATTGTCCATGTTTGAATCGAATATATCCTATCTCAGCGGTGTGGAGCAGCGGATCGCGCGAGTGCTTTTGGACGATCCGCAAAGGTTTACGACCTTTTCCATGTCTGACCTGGCGGCACAGGCGCAAGTTTCGCAGGGCAGCATCATCAATTTTTCCAAAAAGTTTTCCGGCGGGGGCTTCCCGAATTTGAAATTGAAGATCGCGGAGTGCCTTGCTTCGCATGAGCAAAAGCCGTTCAGTCTGGTCGATCCGAGGGAGGGCGTCATCGATGCTTTTCACAAGGCGGTGACAGGGCAGATGCGGGCGTATCAAAATACAGCCGCGCTCAACGATCCTGCTGTTTTGCAGCGGGTTGCCGAGCAGATCCTCGCGGCGAAAAAGGTGGAAGTATACGGAGTTTTCCGTTCGGCGGTGGTCGCTACCGATTTCTTCTATCAGCTTTTGCAGCTTGGGATCCCCGCGATGTTTATCGATGATTACTGGACGCGCACGGTATCGGCGAATATGGTAGACAGCGACAGTTTGATTTTTGCGATTTCGGCATCCGGAAAGACAAAGGAGATTCTCAATGCTGTTTCGATCGCACAGGAAAACGGCGCGACCGTTGTGTGCTTGACCAACAATCGGAATTCGCCGCTTGCCGAAATGGCGGATGATGTGCTCATTGCCGCTTCGAGCGGTAATTCGGTCGGCGGCAGAGCATCCGAGATCTATTTTTCACAGTTGATGGTAACAGAGGCGCTGTGCGCGCATATCCGCAGCAGACTGGACGACAGCGGACAAATGCGCTTTTTGCGCCTGAGCGGTACGTTAGGACTACAGGATATACATGATGCTTAAAAGATTAAATGCAAATGCAAAAAATGCACTCTACATCGGTGTGCTGTGCTCGGTTTCCTACCTTGCGGTATACTTCGCGCGGAATATCTTAAGCGCGGTCACGCCGCAGATGCTCGGGGACGGCTTTTCAAAAGCCTACATCGGAGAAGCGTCTTCCTTATTTCTTATTTTATATGCCATCGGGCAGCTGATCAACGGCGTGATCGGCGACCGCATCCAGGCAAAGTATATGATCTCCTTCGGGCTGCTGCTTGCGGCGGTCGGCAATCTGCTGTTTTGTTATCTGCCGCGGCTGTCGGGCATTGCGGCGGCGGGGTATGGACTCAGCGGCTTTGCACTTTCGATGATCTACGGTCCGATGACCAAGGTCGTCGCCGAAAACACCGAATGGAAGTATACGGCGCGGTGCAGTCTCGGATACACCTTCAGCTCCTTTTTCGGCTCACCGCTGGCGGGTGTATGCGCGACATTTTTGACATGGCAAAGCGTATTTTCGGTCGGCACCGTTACACTCGTCACGATGGCGGTGCTGTGCTTTGGCTGCTTTGGCATCCTTGAGAAAAAGGGGATCGTTCGGTACGGGCAATATGATGCTCCCAAAAACCGCCGTGTCGGCATGGCGGGCATCCGTATCCTTCTGCGGCGGCAGATCGTCGGGTACACGCTGATCTCGATGCTGACCGGTATTGTGCGCACCTCGGTGGTCTTTTGGCTGCCGACCTATATTCTGCAGCATCTCGGATTCTCCGAGACAGATTCCGCGTCCATCTTTTCGGTCGCGACGCTCCTGATCTCTTTAGCCGCATTCTTTGCGATCTTTCTGTATGAGCGCATCGGGCGGAATATGGAACGCGCCACGCTGCTTTTGTTTTCGGCTTCGGCGGTCTTCTTTCTGCTGACTTGCATTTTCGCACATCCGTATCTCAATCTTTGCTGTATCGTGCTTGCGATCTTTTGTTCCAATGGTGCGGCAACTGTGCTTTGGAGTATTTATTCACCTTCTCTGCGCGATACAGGTCTTGTTTCGGGTGCGACCGGCTTTTTGGACTTTGCGAGCTATACGGCTGCGGCGGCGTTCAATCTGCTGTTTGACGATGCGGTCACGGCGATCGGCTGGGGCGGTATGATCCTTGTGTGGTGCGGATTGATGGTTGTCGGTATTGCCGTTTCGGTATGGAACGCACACGCTGTAAAACAGAATGCACAAACTCCGTAAATACAAGAAGAGGTATTGTATGATGAAAAGGATCCATTCATTTATCCTTGCGTGTCTGCTGTTTGTCAGCGCTCTTTCCATCTTTGTGTATGCAGCGGAGCAAACGGGGCTCACCTTTGACAATGCGGATGCATATATCCTTGAAAAAGAGCTTGCTGCCACGCCGAACACCTTTGAGGCGACCGTGTATTTCCCGAGTAGTTTTTCCATGTCGAGTCGCGGCGGCATTATTCTCGGGAATTACGGGGACGGCGCTTCCTCCTATTTCTTTGAGATCAACACCGATGGCAGACCGCGTCTGTATTGGGAAGATCCGGACGGAACCGAGCACGGTTATATGTTTGGCAGCGCCAAAGTGCAGGCGGGAAAATGGACGCATATTGCGGTCGTGCGCGATTATGTGGGCAAGCGGCTCTACTGCTATGTGAACGGTCAATTAAAGCAAACGCTTTATTTAAAAGCAACGGAGACCAAGCAGCATAATACGTGGATCACGCTTGGCAACGACGGCAGACAGAATAAGCAGCAATACTTCAAGGGACGCATCGGCTCAGTCGCACTGTATGCGGATGTGCGCACGGCAGAGGAGATCGCCAAGGATGCGATTTCGGCACAGGCAGATGCCGATCTGCTGCTTTCCTGTGACTTTAAAAACAGCACCGATACTGCGCGTCCCGACAGGCTGGAAGACAGCAGCATTTACGGCAATGATTTTGTTCGGCATGTTTGCTGGTTGGATTCGGCAGAGGAGCCGAAAGACTATGCGTATTCGTTTGCGGTGATCGGCGATACGCAGAACGTGGTTGATAAGGATCCCGAAAAGACGAAGGCGATCTATGATTGGATCGTGGAGAATGTTCGGGAAAAGAAGATAGAGTTTGTTTTCGGTCTCGGCGATATCACGAATAGAAGCACCGAGGCGGAGTGGAAGGTAGCAACCGAAAATATTGCCAAGCTGGACGGCGTAGTGCCGTACAGTCTTGTCCGCGGCAACCATGATACGGAGCTTACGTTTTACACATCGTTTAAAGACAGCAAATATGTTCAGCAGCTCGGCGGGCAGTACGGAAATATCCTCACGAACACTTGGCAGGAGTTTACGGTCGGCGATACAAAATATTTAGTACTCACGCTGGATTATTATCCGACCGATGCGGAGCTGGCGTGGGCGAATTCCATCGTGAAAAGCCATCCCGAGCACAAAGTGATCGTTACAACGCATGCGTATCTGCATCGCTGGGGCGCGACGATCGATGCAAAATGCGAAAAGGTGTGGACGAATTTTGTCTCCAAGCATGAGAACATCTTTCTTGTGCTGTGCGGACATATCATACAGGATGATGTTACCGTCAAGCAGCGCCGCGGTGTAAACGGCAATGTCGTGACAGAGATGCTGATCGATCCGCAATGCCTTGATCTGACCTACGGTGCGACGGGTATGGTTGCGATGCTCTATTTCTCCGAGGATGGCAATACCGTGCAGGTTGCGTATTATTCTACGGTGCGAGAGCAGTATTTCAAAGAATGCAATCAGTTTACCATACAGTTGGATACCATGAACCTTGCAGATGCATTTACCAAGACGCGGGATTATACAGACGGCTTTACCGATGTGTCGAAGAGTGTATGGTTTTATCGGTATGTGAAGGCGGCATATGAGAGAGGTTTGGCAAGCGGCACCTCGGATACGCATTTCAGTCCGGGAAATACGTTCACCATTGCACAGGCACTCACCACGGCGGCAAATATCCATTCAAAATATAGCGGCGTGGCCGTGCGAGGGGCGACGGCGGGTGAAAGTTGGTATACGCCGTATGTGGAATACTGCGTAGCAAACGGCATCATTACAAAAGAGCAGTTTGCAAACTACGACCAAAGTATCACGCGCGGCGATATGGCGATCGTGTTTGCGAGCATCCTGCCCGAGGAGGCATACACGGCTTTGCAAGCGGGAACTGCGGCAGATATTACAAGTGATATGGCGTGCGCTTCCGCAGTCAAAAAGCTGTATCAGGCGGGCATCGTCGGCGGAGATGCCGGAACGGGCAACTATCGACCGGGCGATTTCCTAAAGCGCAGCGAAGCCTGCGTGATCTTCACACGCATTGCGCTCGAAAATGAGCGTGCAAGATAAACGTCACAAAAAAAGGAGAACGGACTATGAAAAAGTTTTTATTGCCGCAGGGCGGACAGTTTTACAAGGCGAATCTGCATTGCCACACGACCTGCTCGGACGGAAAACTTTCACCCGAGTCGGTGAAAGAAGCGTACAAGGCAAAGGGATATTCGATCGTTGCCTACACCGACCATTTTTTGCTGGTGCCGCACAATGAACTCACGGACGATGATTTTCTGGCGCTGAACGCCGTGGAGCTCGACAACGGG
>JAFTOT010000070.1 GCA_017463665.1 Clostridia bacterium
TTCCTACTCAAGCAATCGCTTGCTCTTTCGCATAAGTTTCTTTACTTGGTTTCTCTAAAGAATTGTTCGAGATCTACACTTACTTTTCAGTTCAGTGTTTCTTTCTCTTTGTTGTTCAATTTTCAATGACCGAATCTTTTTCATCGCTTCGAGCTCAGCTCGCGGCGACTTTTCTATTATACTGCATCTCGTTTGATTTGTCAAGAGGTTTTTGAAACTTTTTTAAAAAAGTTTTTCGAGTTCCTTTCGCCTCTCAACCTCTCCCGAGGTGAGCTTGTTTATTCTATCACTTTATCTCCCTTTTGTCAACACTTTTTTGCAAAGTTTTTTAACTTTTTTCAAAAAAGTTTCCGAGCCACAAGATGTTGTTGTCTGCACAGTTTTCCACCACAATTTACAGATCGCCGCCGTCCCCCTCCCTATATATAAATAATGATAAGATCCATAGAAATGTGAAAGTTTTGAAAAAACCTATCATATTACAAATCTTTATGTTATAATAGAAAGAGTTAAAAAAATCGAACAAAGAAAGCGAGATATACAATGGCAAAAGATTGTAACCGAAGCTGCCGTCTCGGCAAAGTAGGCGGCGAGGCGGTGCTCGAGGGCGTGATGATGCGCTGCGGCGACCGCTACAGCATTGCATCGCGCAAAGAGGACGGCTCGATCACCGTGTCGAACCATTCCTACACCTCAATTCGCAAACGCAATAAATTTTTCAACCTGCCGATCATCCGCGGCGTCGTCGCGCTGGTCGAATCCTTCAAGCTCTCCTTCAAGGTGCTCACCATCTCCGCCGAGGCGATCGGCGTGGATCTGGACGAGCCCGAGACCAAGTTTGAAAAGTGGATGCAGGAGAAGTTCGGCGACAAACTCTTCAATATTATAATGGGCGTTGCCGGATTCCTCGGCGTACTGCTGGCGGTCGGTCTGTTCTTCATGCTGCCGACGCTGGCAACCAAGGGCATCGACGCGCTGCTGGGACTTGTCGGCGGCACGCTCGGCGTATTCAAAACGCTCTGCGAAGGCGTGATCCGCATCGGCATCTTCGTCTGCTACATCCTGCTCGTTTCGCTGATGCCCGACATTCGCCGCACCTTTGAATACCACGGCGCCGAGCACAAGAGCATCGCCTGCTACGAGTCGGGCGAGGAGCTCACCCCCGAAAACGCAAAAAAATACACCCGTCTGCACCCCCGCTGCGGCACCAGCTTCATCTTCGTCATGCTGATCCTCAGCGTGCTGGTGTTCTCCCTGCCCTTCGTGCCGTGGGACAACATCTGGCTGCGCTATGCGATCAAGCTGCCGCTGATGCCCATCATCTGCGGTCTCGGCTTTGAGTTCATTGCCTACGCGGGCAAGCACGACAACCTGCTGACGCGCATCCTGTCCGCACCCGGTCTCTGGATGCAGCGCGTGACCACGCGCGAACCCGACGAAAAGCAGCTTGAGATCGCGATCGTCGCGCTCAAGTCCTCGATGCCCGATGAATTTCCGCAGAGCGAGGTAGACGCGATCATCGAAGCATCCAAGCCCGCAGTCGAAGCGCCCGCCGAGGACGGCGAAACGCCCGAAGCATGACGCAGACCGAACTGCAAAACGCGCTGCGCGCCGCAGGCATCGAAAACTTTTCGGGCGAGGCGCGTATACTGTTAGAGGAATTCGGCGAGGATGAAGCCGCGCTGGCGGACGCGCTTCGCCGCCGCTGCAGCCGCGAGCCGCTGCAATATATAATCGGAAGATGGCCGTTTTTCCGCGAGGAATATTTCGTCTCTCCCGATTGCCTGATCCCGCGTGCGGACACCGAAGTGCTCGTGGAACATCTGGTCAAGGCGCTGCCGCGCGGCGCGCGTTTTCTCGACCTCTGCACGGGCAGCGGATGCATCGCGATCTCGCTGCAGAAAAACCGCCCCGACCTTGTCGGCGCGGCGGCAGACATCAGCGAGGGAGCACTCGCCATGGCAAAAAAGAACGCCGCGCACAACGGCGTCTCCACCGTAGAATTTTTCCGCGCCGACGTGACAAAGCCAAGCGAGCGCACCGAGCAATTTGACTGCATCGTATCCAACCCGCCCTACATCCGCACGGCGGTGGTGGATACGCTCGAAGCGGAACTCATGCACGAACCGCGCATTGCGCTGGACGGCGGCGAGGACGGCATGGACTTTTACCGCGCCATTGTGGAAAACTACGCGGGCAACCTGCGCGCGGGCGGCTGCTTCGCCTTTGAATTCGGCTACGACCAAAGAGAGGACGCGGCGGCACTTGCCGCAGCGCACGGATACGCATTTTCCGAAATTTACGACTACGGCGGCAACTTCCGCGCCGCCATTTTGAAGAAATGAGGTTCTGAGCTTGATTGGAATTTTTGACAGCGGCCTCGGCGGGCTGACCGCCTACCGTGAGCTGCACAAGCTGCTTCCAAACGAGCAGTTTGTCTACTTCGGCGACACGGGGCGCGTCCCCTACGGCTCGCGCTCGCATGAAATTTTGAAAAAATACGCCAGACAGGACATCGACTTTCTGCGCACCAAGGGCGTGGACGTGATCCTCGCCGCCTGCGGCACGGTCAGCTCGGTCGTGCTCGACGAGATCGCCGCCGAATACAGCGTTCCGCTGGTCGGCGTCGTGGATGCGTCGGTCGCAGAAGCGCTCGCCGCCACAAAAAACGGCATCATCGGCGTCATCGGCACGGGCGCGACGATCTCCAGCGGCGCATTCGCCAAAAAGATCAAAGCCGCACGCGCGGACGCGCAGGTCGTCTCCACCGCCTGCCCGCTGTTCGTGCCGCTGGTGGAAAACGGCTACATACAGCGCGATTGCGCCGTGACCAAGCTCGTCGCCGAAGATTATCTTGGCGAGATTAAGGCATCGGGCGCGGATACGCTGATCCTCGGCTGCACGCACTTCCCGATCATTGCGGACATCATCGGCGATCTGCTCCCCGACGTGACGCTGATCAGCTCGGGCGCGGCAGCGGCAAGAGCCATCGCCAAGACATACAAGGGCTCGAGCGCGGCAGGCTCGTCCGAATTCTTCGTCAGCGACAGCCCCGTCAACTTTGACGAAGTCGCCCGCGTATTCCTCGGCGGCGAGACCGTCCCCGCCAAGAAAGTGGACATTGAGAAGTATTGAGTATATGCATATATGCAAAAGAGGTGTACGCCGTGGGCGTACACCTCTTTTTGGTATGTGGATAAGTTTAGCGAAGTAACACACTTCTCCCCGCAAGATCCTTCGCTACGCTCGAGGATGACAAGCGGGGGTTGTTGCTTGGTATGTGGGATGATTTGCGCTGCGGCGCATGATTTGACGGCTGTGCCGTCATGATTTGGAGCTGACGCTCCATGATTTGAATTGCGATCCTTTATGCCCCGCAGCAATTATACAAGAAAAATACATTGTATCCGCCTTTGGCGGATACAACCGCGACAGAAACCAAGGCATCCCTTTTTTAGCAAGTCAGCGTCGCGGTAATCATGGCAACGCCAAATCATGAGCACGCAGTGCTCAAATCATGCGATCCGCAGGATCGCAATTCATTGTTTCGCGGCTTTGCCGCGAAACAATCTGTTTAATCCTCCAAGCAATCCTCGCTGATGAGTTGGCTGGGGGAGACGCCGAGGGCGTCGTGCAGACCGGCGACGATGACGAGGGCGCTGCGGGGCGAAAGCTCGCCGCTCTCCGCCTTGTGCAGGGTGGAGACGCTGACATTGCAGAGCTTTGCCATGTCCTCGACCGACAGACCGCATCTTTCGCGGAGTCCTTTTATATTCTTGCAAAAATTGGTGACCGTGTGCGACGGTTTCATGCTCGATTCCTTTCTCCTGTACGCGAAAAGCGATAACACAACCGATATTTTTTGTACAAATACCTATACTTTTTATAAGCGAGACGGATAAAAAAGTGCAACAAAACCCACAGAGTAAGATCGCTCTGTGGGTTCAAACTGCTGCTTACAGCACGCAGGACAAAAAGTCCTTCGTGCGCTGATTCTGCGGATTGCCGAAAATTTCTTCGGGAGTACCCTGCTCCACGATCACGCCGTCTGCCATAAAGATCACTCTGTCGGCAACGTCGCGCGCAAAGCCCATTTCGTGCGTGACCACGATCATGGTCATGCCGCCCGCGGCAAGCTCCTTCATGACCTGCAGCACCTCGCCGACCATCTCGGGGTCGAGAGCGCTCGTCGGCTCGTCAAAGAGCATGAGGTCGGGATTCATCGCCAGCGAACGCGCAATTGCAACGCGCTGCTGCTGACCGCCCGAAAGCTGATTCGGATAGTTGTCCGCCTTGTCGGCAAGACCGACGCGCGTAAGCAGCTCCATCGCCTTTGCCTTTGCCTGTTCCTTGTTCATCTTCTTCAGCTCAACAGGTGCCAGCATGATATTTTCAAGCACCGTGTAGTTGGCGAACAGATTGAACTGCTGGAACACCATGCCGATGTTCTCACGTGCCTTGTTGATGTCGATCTTTTTGCTGGTGATCTCCTGCTCGTCCACGATGATCTGCCCGCCCGTAGCCGTCTCGAGACGGTTGATGCAGCGCAGGAACGTAGACTTACCCGAGCCGGAGGGACCGATAATGCAGACAACCTCGCCCTCTTCTACCGTGAGGTCGATGCCATCCAGAACAACGAGATCGCCGAAATGCTTTTCCAGCCCGATTACTTTAACCTTTTCGCTCATTGTTCATCCTCTTTTCGATATAGTTTGACAGCACCATAAGGGCAGAAATAATGATGAGATAGAATACTGCAACAACGATATATGTTTCAAAGAAGCGCCAGTTCATACCGATACCCTTCTTTGCATTGTTCACAATTTCATTCAGGCTGATAACGGAAAGGATCGAGGTGTCCTTGACCGTGATGATAAACTGATTGACCATGGACGGGATCGCAATCTTAAACGCCTGCGGCAAAACGACCTTGATCTTCGTCTTAAACGACGAAAGTCCGAGCGAGCGCGCCGCCTCGGTCTGTCCGACAGGGACAGCCTGAATACCGCCGCGGATGATCTCGGAGAGGTATGCGCCCGCGTTCAGCGTCAGGGTGATAAATCCCGAAACAAAGGGCGAGGGAGTAACGCCGGGGAAAAACTGCGGGATCGCGTAGAACACGAAAAACGCCTGCACGATCATCGGCGTACCGCGGATGATCCATACATATGCTTTGGAGATCCATTTGAGGATCGGATTTTTCGACATGCCCATAAGGCAAGACAAAAAGCCGACAAGCAAGCCTGCGAAAATGGAAATGATCGCAATGCCGATGGTGGTTTTTGTACCCTCCAGCAAAAGCGGCAAAGTATCATTTATTACTCTTGTAAATTCTAAGTCCATAATTTCATCCTAACAGCAAAATTTAGCATGATGCCGCTTTCGCGGCACCATGCTTACGAATACGAGAATTTTGGGGTGATTACATGCCGTACTTAGCAAGGATCTCATCATACTTGCCGTTTGCCTTGATGTTCTCCAGTCCCTTGTTGAACATCTCGATGAGCTCCGCGTTGGTGCCCTTCTTTACAGCAAAGCCGTAGGGAGCGGGGTTGATGACCTCGCCAACGGTCTTGAGGTTGACCTCACCGTTCTGGATCGCGGTACCGATAACCGCACGGTCCTCAAAGCATGCTACGCAGGAGCCCTGTGCAACTGCCTGATACATCTCTACAGAACCCTCAAACATGGTGGTGGTGTAGCCGTACTTATCCTTGTTTGCCTCTGCATACTCCAGACCCATGGTACCTGCCTTGGTAGCTACGACCTTGCCTGCAAGGTCTTCCATGGAGTCGATGTCGCTGTCAGCAGCAACGACCATGATCTGACCGTCTTCAAAATAGCCAACCGAGAAGTCAAAGATCTCCTCGCGCTCGGGCTTAATGGTCATACCTGCGATAACGGCGTCAGCCTGACCTGCCTGTACCTGACCGAGAGCAGCGTCGAAGCCAACGTTTGCAACTTCGTACTTGAAGCCCTGATCTGCAGCAATTGCAGCAAGGATGTCCATATCTACGCCAACATAGGTGTTGGTCGCAGCGTCGAGATACTCGAAAGGCGGGAACGCGTTGTCAGACGCGATCTTGTAAACCTTGTCGGTGGTATCGGTCTTGCCGCAGCCTGCGAAGCAAGCCAGCATCATAACAGCCGCCAGCGTGAGAGCGGCAATCTTCATAAACTTTTTCATCGTAAAATTTCCTCCATACTGTATATAACAAGTATATGACTAATGATATCACTTAAAATTCATTTTGTCAACCCATTTAGCCCTATTTACAGGAAAATTTGCTGTTTTTTTGCAACAAAATCTTTTTTGCCCTGCAAAATTCGAGATTTTTGTGCAAAAACACAAGTTTTATGCTATACTGAAGTAAAAATTACGTATCCGGAGATTAGTATGCGCAGAAAAGACAGAGAAATCACAGACAAAAATAAGATCCGCGAAATTATCAACGCGTGCGATTGCTGCCGCATCGGCTTTTGCGACGGCGGCGACGTGTACATCGTGCCGCTGAGTTTCGGTCATACTGAGCAGGACGGGCGGTACACCTTCTATTTTCACGGCGCCAAGGCGGGGCGGAAATTCGACCTCCTGCAGGCATCGCCGCGCGTCGGCTTTGAGATGGACACGGGATACGCGATCGTGCCCGGCAAGGACGCGGCAAGCTGCTCGGCGCGCTTTCAAAGCATCATCGGAAACGGCATCGCCGAAATCGTCACCGACGAGGCGGAGCGCATCGCGGGACTGTGTGCGCTCATGCGCCGCAACACCGGCAAAGCCGTCACCGAATTCCCCAAAGCCGCCCTCGCCGAAACCTGCGTCTTCAAACTGACCGTAGACTCCCTGTCCTGCAAAGAGCACGAATGAAAGATGGATGCGTGGAGCATCAGGCGTCGGTTACAGCCTTGATCTGATCTATCGCATACAGCGGCAGATTCACGAGCCATTCTTCTTTTTTGTAGTCCGCCATGGATGTACGGACAGACACATCGGGCGAAAATTTCTCCTGATAGGTCTTCAGACTCTTGGCTTTGAGATTTACCTCTGCCTTTACCTCGACGGGAACGATCCGCTCTCCCGTGTCAACAACAAAGTCAACCTCGCAGGAACCTCTGTCATTGGTGTAATAGTAAACGCCCAGATCCTCGACAGTCTTTAGCTGCTGACAAACGTACTGTTCCGTAAGAGCACCCTTGAACTCAACAAAAAGGTCGTTGCCATCCAGCAAAGTACGCTGACGAAGTCCCACCATACAGCCAAGAAGACCGACGTCTACCACAAACAGCTTAAATGCTTTCAGATCTTCATACGCCCGCAAAGGGATGCCCGCCGCATTGACACGGCTGACCTTGTGCACAAGACCGCAATCGCTGAGCCACATAATTGCGGTCTCATAGTCCTTCGCACGGGCGCCTTCACGCACAAGACCGTAAATGAACTTCTTGTTCTCCTTCGCCAGCTGAGAAGGAATGCTGTTCCACAGCATACGGAGTCTCGGTACGCTCTCATTGGGAGCGTGCTTGGAGAAATCTTGCTCGTATGC
This sequence comes from Clostridia bacterium, assembly GCA_017463665.1. Lineage (GTDB taxonomy): Bacteria > Bacillota > Clostridia > Oscillospirales > CAG-272 > UMGS902. The sequence goes on from JAFTOT010000070.1 coordinate 7,545, forward strand.
TGCGAGAATCCGTTTTTGAATTTCGCGAACCTCATTAAAGTCTTTGTTCTCCGCAAAGCTTTGCACCGCTTCGGGCATACCGCCGACAAAGTAATAGTGCTTCAAAGCATCTATATACGTTTGTTTAAAGCTCGTAATCATTTGGAAGTCACGCTTATCCAGCAGTTCGGCAAACCGTTCTTTGTCGGTCGCCATCAAAAATTCCCGGAAAGAAAGAGGGTAAAGCTGCAAAAAATCCACTTTGCCCACGGGGAAAGATGTGCCTTCATGCAGCGCAATACCGAGTAGCGAGCCTGCACATACAATGTGATACTGCGGTGCGTTTTCATAGAAATATTTAAGAGATGCCAAAGCTCTCGGAACTTCCTGTACTTCATCAAAGATCAGCAAAGAATTGTCCGGATCGATCTTACGGCCGGCATACAGCTCCAAACCCATGATCAAACGGTCTGTATCCAAGTCAGAGGCAAATAACTCTGCCATTCCGGAATTGGAGTCAAAATTGATGTATACGGTATCCGCATACGCCTGTCTGCCGAATTCTTTCATCAGCCAGGTCTTACCGACCTGACGTGCACCTTCGATGATCAAGGGTTTACGGTGTTTACCTTGTTTCCATTTTAATAACTTTTCAATAGCAATTCGGTACATACACGCATCTCCGTCATTTTAATGTAAGTATAGTATACCACGCAATTACAAAAAATACAACGAAATTTTGCACAATAGCAACACTTTTTACGACGAATAATAGTGGCAGAACCGGATCGGTTCAGCACCCATTCCGCCAAGCACAAAAAAGGACTCACCGAGGTTAGCGTGTTATCCTTAACGGAGAACACGCATCGAGATAAATCCCTTATGGGATTTTCGATATATTGCTAACGCAACTCGATATGCCTACGGCTCGATATGTTTGCTTCGCAAACGAGGGATTTATCTCATATCGAATTGGCGCGAAGTGACAATATATCGAGCTTCCGCTACGCGGAAGCATATCGAGTCAACGAAGTGACATATCGACAGAAAGAAAAAAAGGAGCAAGAATAGAAGGACTTTTATCCTTTTACTCTTGCTCTTTTTCTGCTTGTTTAAGGGTTGGGTCTATGCCCGTTGTGCATTTGACCGGTGAAATGCGATACTTGCGCTTTTGCTTAAAGTGTAATTTCTCCGCTAAGCACATCACGCATTGAGAGGTGAGTCCTTTTTTTGCAGGAAAAAACATATGAAAGGGTATATGCGCAGGGAAAATTACTTATCGCCCTTCTTTTTGAGGACAACGACGGCAACGGCTGCAACGACGACAACAGCGGCGATGATGCCGATGATCACGCCGACGGGAGCGCCGCCCTCTTCTGCGGGAGCGGTAGTTGCGGGAGCAGCGGTCGTGGCGGGCGCTGTTTCACCTGCGGGAGCCTTGGTGGTCTCGGAAGCCTTCGCGGTCTCGGGAGCCTTGGTCGTCTCGGGAGCTGCGGTGGTCACTGCAGGAGCCGCAGTGGTAACCGCAGGAGCCGCCGTGGTGACAGCGGGAGCCTCGGTCTTTGCGGGACCCTCGGTCACAACGGGAACCGTGGGAGCCTCGCCGAGCGTGGCAACGGTATCAAAGTTTGCGGCGATGGTCGCATACTCGGGCGTAGCCTGTACATCCTTGGACGCGATCAGCTTGGTAGGCGTGTTGCAGGTGAAGAGCTTACCGGGCGTGTAGGAGCAAACCCACTCGAACAGACCGATGGTACCGGAGTTCCAGGTGAACTCGACCGAGTTGATGGTGGTATCCTGCGTGCAGCCGTATACATTCTTGATTACTGCATTATCGGTGATGGTGACCTTCAGATCGCCGACCTCAACGCCGTTCGGATATGCAGAGGTGCAGTGCAGAACAGTAACCTCAGCGTCGCCGCCGATGTAGATGTTCGCCGTGCCGGTAAAGGAACCGAGGATAGAGCGGGAGAAAGGAACGATGTACATCTTGCTGCCCGAGAGAACGGTAATGTTGGTGTCCTCATCGCTCTCGAAGGGGGGCTCATCCTGGTTGTTCTGATAGCCGCCGAGCAGGCAGAATGCCTTTGCGATCGAGCCGCCGGTCATCTTGTCGCCGGTCATGGTAACGCCCTCGCCGACCTTGAGGGGGTTGTGCTGACCGATAACGAGCAGGTTGGTGCTGTTGGCAACGAAGTCCATCTGCTCAAAGGTGGTAGCACCCCAGCAAACGAATCTTGCGGGATCGAAGTGATATGCCGCGCCGGAGGTACGGTAGTCGGTGCCGCCGTAAACGGAGGTAAAGGTAACCGATCCGTCATAGTCTACCATGTAGGAAAACGCCTCGGTCTGGGTGAAAACGCCGCAGACAACGACGGTGCAATCCTTGGAGAGGTCGAGCGCGTTATATGCCGAAAACAGATCGCCGACAGCCGCATCCGCAGTGGAACCGTCGCCGGTGCCGCCGTCCTTGAGGTAAACTACGGTCTTGTCACCTGCACCGACCGAAACGATCAGCGTCAGCGCGAGGAGAACCGTTGCAAAAAGTGCAATGTACTTTTTCATAAAAGCATCTCTCTTTCCGCCATGTGGCTTGA
>JAFTOT010000032.1 GCA_017463665.1 Clostridia bacterium
TACATTTATAAAACATTCCTCGGCAGGAAAGCACCTACATGCTTTTACCGTAACCTGCTGTCTTAGGTAACACAAGCATTATAACAGCGTAAATTTGATTTGTCAATAGTTTTTTGAAAAAAGTTAAAAATAATCTCTGCCACCCGGCAGAGATTTGGAAACAGGGGCAGGAAGGGAGGGTTAAGCGTTTTAGCAAACATCTCCCCGCGAGATCCTTCGACTGACGCTCAGGATGACAAGCGGGGGTTGTTTCTGCGCGGATAAAATAAGCTATTTTACATTCCGCTCGAACGCCCGCGTCATCCTGAGCGGAACGGAGTGGAGCCGAAGTTTTGCGCAGCAAAACCGCCGCAGGCGGGATCTCGGGCGAAGATGTCGGCTCCCCTAACCACCCATTTACGATCATGCTTTTACTGCACGATCTGCTTCAGCACGGTTATTGCGTCGCTCATGCCGATGGAGCCGTTGGCATCGGTGTCATAGGTGCCGCTGTAGAGCTTGCCTGCGCGCACATATTGCAGCACGGTCAGCGCATCTTTCAGCGAGGTGACGCCGTCGCGATCCATGTCGTAGCGGTAGATGTTGGACGGCAGGCGCTGCGGCGTGCTCGACGGGCCGCGCACGGTCAGAATATCGGGGCCGCCGTCGGGATCTTCCACAAACTCGATCAAATCTACGCAGGTCTGGCGCAGGTGCACCTTGCCGACCTTGTTGTGCCGGTGGTAGACCATGTACAGTTCACTGCCGTCGGGAGAGGGAATGATCAGCGCATCTCCCGCACCGTCTACGGTATAGTTATACGTCAGGATCGGATTGCAGTCGTATTTGACATAGGGGCCGAGCGGGTTGTCGGACACAGCGCATGCCTCGCCGTAGTGCCGCGCGTAGCTGCCCGTTGCGTAAATGAGGTAGTAGTAGCCGTCATGCTTCCAGACAAAGCCGCCCTCACACAGGCGCACCGCGCCGTCGTTGTCCCACTGGCGGTCGGAGACGACCACGCGCGTCGCTGTTTCGGGCAGTGCCGTGACCACGCCGTCTTGCATCGTCACTTCCTCAAACCAGATCGTGCCGCCCTGATCGTAGCGGGAGAAGGACATATAGATCTTGCCGTCGTAGCCGACGAACGGGTGACCGTCGATCTCGTTGACATCGGGGTTGATGGCGACCAGCGGGCCGTCATGCGTGAACGGGCCAAGGGGCGAATCCGAGGATGCGTAGTAGACGTGCCGCACGCTCTCGGTGTCGCTCGGGTACGCGGCGAAGAACAGGTAGAACAGTCCGTCGCTTTCGTTATAGAATACGTTCGGGCTCCACGCGGATTTTCCGTTGACGTTTACGTACTGCTCGTGATCCCACTTGAACATGATGTTGCGCGCGGTAAAGTGCACAAGGTCGGGAGAGGTGTACACGCGGAAGATGTCGGTGCCGTCGTTGCCCGCATACACGTAGAGGTAGTAGGTGCCCTCATAGTAGAGCATGTCGGGGTCTGCACCGGGGTTGACAGGGTTCAAGTAACTTTCTGCGGGCAGTTCCATCGTGCTGTTGCCCACGGCGAGGCTCGTCACCTGTCCGCCCTCCAGCCAGAAGCCAATCTTGCCGTCGGTGTTCGTGAGCGGAAGCTCAAATTTGGGAAAGGCATCATCCCCTTGAAACAAGTTGTCATAGTAGATCGAGGTCACGCCGTTGTGCACGTCCAGCGTCACATCGCAGTAGCCACTGCGGATGACCGTTTCTTTCTCGCCGTAGTTTTCATAGTACCCGTCGGTGATCTTGTAGAGGATTACCGCGGATTCGTACTCGTTTAGCTCAAAGGCGTAGCCGTTTTTCTCGTCGGTCATGCCGAAGTACAGGCGCGTGCGCCCCTTGGCAGCGACCGAGAAGGTCGCGCGGTAGTCGCCGCGAAGCGCCTCGGCGGAAAGCATCGCGCCGCTGCCGCTTACGGTGTCACCGCTGACCGTCACGCCGCTTGCTCTGAGGGAGACGCCGCCGAACGTGACCGAGCGCGTCATGGCGGGCAGCGCGTCGTCTTCTAAAACGGTGATCTTCAGATTATCAAAGCGACCTGCATCGGCATAGTATTGGCGAATGCCGATCGTCGAGGTAAAGGTGTCGTAAATGTCGTTTTCGTGGTCGCCGATCTCATAGCGGAACGCCTGATACAGGGTGCCGCCGTCGAGAGAGGTCGTGCGGAAGGTCAGCACGCCCTTTTCCACGCGCGCCCACAGGTGAAAGTCTTTTGTGGGGATCTTGTTGGTGCCGGGGGCAAAGGTGCCGCCCCAGCCGGTCTCGCTGAAGTAGGCGATCGAGGTCTGATCTCCCTGCATGTCGGTCGTGCAGGTATAGCCCGAGAAGTAGGCGGGCGCTTTCGTCAGGCTGTCGCTCGTCGCGCCGATCAAGAGACCGCCCATGTTGCTCGCGCCGAGGTAGTCCACCTCGACGATGTAGTCCTTCCCTTGATACGCTTCGGGGAAGGTGTACGCGACATAGGCAGACGGCCCCGAACCGCTCGTAGCTTTGAGCGCGCCGTCCTGCACCGCCATGCCGCCGTACATCTCGAACGCGGACAGGTCGGCGGACGAAAAGTCGTTTTCATAGATGACCGTCTCTTTTGCAGCCGCAGAAATCAGCATGCAGAAAAATGTAAGTGCTGTGAGGAGAGAAAATAAGTATTTTTTCATGACATATTCTCGCTTTCATAACATTTTGGTATACATTCTGCTTACATTTTTTGGATGTTTGCACATTTATTATAAAATCCATGTGCGAATTTGTCAATAAGTTGTTGAAACGGGAGAAAAAGGGGGCACACATCTTCGCCCGAGATCCTTGTTCAATGTTGTACATGTGGGGATGTCCCTCATCCGTCAAACGCGACGGGAGCAAAATGCATCGCCGCAGGCGTCCTTTTTGTGCGTTTGCGGTGCGCATTTCCGACGGCACATTGAAGCATTTGTAGGGGAGGGGTTTCCCCTCCCGAATGTCTCGGTGCGATGTTGTACATGGGAGACGTAAATCCCTCATCCGTCAAACGCGATGAGGGATTTACAGGGCGTTCTATTTTTCCTGCGCTAAAACGCATGTGTGGCGAGAATTTTACACCAACGCTCGGATTTTTTATAAAAACATCTTGATTTTTAGGATAGAACGTTTACTTCAAATATGGTATTCTTATCTTACAAGCACTTACCGTAAGGGAGGAAACAACAATGCGCTATGATATCGGCAAGGCACAGGAAAAAATTCTTACCTATCAAAATGACTTTACAGCAGAAAACAGCATGGATACCGTAAATGTGGTCTACGGTGCCATGGAGGCAAGGGACGGCGCGCTCCGCACCGTGAAGACAGGCGGACATTCGACCGCGCTGCTGGAGATCCCCACCAAGCAGAGCTTTGTATTTGAGGCGGATTTCGTCAACCATCAGTGCGGCGGCGGAATCTTCTTCGGCGGCACTACCGGCAGGATCAAGCAGAGCACCGAGGAAGAGGACAAGACCAACGGCTATTATGCGTTCATCAGCCAGGACGGACTTGGCGGCGCACTCGGCTGCACCAGCCCCGTCAGCAAATGGAACGGCAACATCACCGCAAGCCGTAACGGCGACCGTTTTGCCATCGGGCAGGATCTGCACCTCTATCTCCGCGTAAACGGGGACTATATCATCTACACGATCTCGGACTGCGAGAGCGGCGAGGAGCTGTACCGCGCCGAATACAGAAAGGGCGACAGCCGCCATGACGGTTCGCCGTTTGAATCGGGCACGCTCGCACTGCGCATCAACAATGACGGCGGCAAGGGCGGCTTTACCAATCTGAAGCTCTACAGTGTCAAGCGGGTGGAAATGTCGGATGCCACGCTCGGCATCGGGCAAAAGCTGACGGCATCGCTCACGCCGGATACCTACGAGGATCTGGTCGTTTTCGCAAACGACGGACAGGGCTTTGCCTTCTCCTATGACGCGGCGACCGAGCGTCTCTTGGCGTACCGCTATCTGCACGGCAAGGTCTTCTACCTCGCAGAGCATGCGATGCAGCTCACCGCGGGCAAGACGTACGATTTCTCCGCGGTCAACCGCGGCGATGTCCTCGCGTTCTATTTCGGCGATCAGACCTACCCCGTCCTCGAGGTGCAGGTGCAAAAGCCCAAGGCGTTTGCCATCGGCTCGACCGCGCCCATCACCGTGGACATCGCAGACACCAAGCTGTATGACGGCGAGACCTATCTCAACCCCGTCACCTACGGCGCAGACCCCGAGATCCTCTACCATGACGGCGTGTTCTATCTCTACACCCTCGACCAGACGGGGCCGCACTGCCGCGTGCGCGTGCGCTCCTCGGAAAATCTCTACGATTGGAAAGAGGCAGGCTTTGCGTTTGAGATCAACGAGAACAGCCCCATCCACTACTTTATGAGCCCCAACGTCTTCCACAAGGACGGCTGGTTCTATCTGCTCATCGCATCGCAGTTCGCAGGCGGCTTCGGCCCGACCGAGTTCCGCATCTTCTACGCAAGCGCCAAGTCCCCCGCAGGTCCGTTCGTGATGAACCCCGAAAAGCCGTATATCAACACCGAGCCCGAGATCGGCGGCGCGCCGTTCATCGACGATGACGGCAGAGTGTACATCACCACCGTGCGCTTCGGCGGCGGCAACCACATCTATATTCAGGAGCTCAATGCCGAGAACGGCGTGCTCAGCACCAAGCGCGAGGCGGTGCACTGCATCAGCCCCACCGAGCACTACGAGATCGACGAGTACGCACCCATCAGCGAGGGCGGCGTCATTTTGAAGCATAACGGCTACTACTACATGATGTACGCGTCGGGACACTTCCGTGGTCACTACGGTGAGTCCTATGCCATCAGCAAGGATGTGTACGGCCCGTACACCAAGTATAAGTACAACGAGGTGCTGTCCTCCAACCGCTATGTGGACGGTGCGGGCGACTGCATGTTCGTCGTCTGCCCCGAGCTGGAAGAAAACTGGGTAGTCTACCACCGTCACTCCGACCGCGGCAACAAGGGCTTTGACCGCGATATCTGCATCGACCGAGTCTACTTCGTCCCCTCCGAGGACGGCGGCCCCGACGTCATGCGCGTGTACGGCCCCACCTCCGTCCCCACCCCCGCACCCAAGTTTAAGAAGTAATAAGAAAAGCCAAATAAAAGATCCATGCAAAACTGAAAAATCAGTTTTGCATGGATCTTTTGGTTTTGCGTATAAATCTGCTATCCTCTATTGACAATCACGTGACCATGTGATATAATCTAGACACAACAAATCGACACATGGAGGTACGTATGCAAAACTACACTTTGCCGGAAACTGCGCGGAAGTTCATTCGCAAAAATCACGTGCGCGGTGCGCTTTTGCTGCTTGCTTTTGCGCTGCTGCAAGCGGCGATCATCCTTTCGCTGTGCAGGAACTTTTCCACCTCGAATCAGTTTGTTGCGGCGGTCGAGGAAGTTTTGCTGCTCCTTGTATATACACGGTGGTGGCACAGGCATGTCGCCGCGCTGTTTTGGGATAAGGATTACAGCGGCACCATCCTCGACAAAGAGATGATCGACGAGTCGAAACGCGGCGATGCGCGCGCGCCCATCCTGTTCGCCGCGGCATATGCTGCGCAGATCGAGAACTATCACTGCGTCATGACCGTGCAGGTCGGGAAAAAGACAAAAGAGATCGTTTTTGCCTCGCCCGAACAGATGGATGTGTATGCCATCGGCGACACCGTGCGGCATTTTCGCGGTCTGCCGTACCCCGTCATCACCGGGCGCAAGACCGAACGCACCGTCTGCCCCCTCTGCGGCAATATCTACTCCGCCGGCGACCGCTGCCGCGAATGCGGCATGGAAAAACTTAGATAAAGGAGAACACCCATGAAGAAAACTCTGCTGCACATTACGCTCGCATCGCTGCTGACGCTCGTCTCACTGGTGGTTTTGAGCATTGTATGGGCGCTTGTATTCGGCTCGATCGAGTCGCAGTTCATCCGCTGGCTGGCATTCGGTCTGCTGCTGCCTGCGATCTTTGCGCGGATCCTTGTGTATATCTCCAAGATCCGCAAGGAGACCACCGCCGACAAAATGCTCGAGGATTATAGGGAGCAGAAATACACCACGTTTCAAAACGATTGCAAAGTGATGCTCCTGCGCGAGCGCGGCTGTCTGCTCGCGATGGCTGCTATCTGCGTGGCATGCTATTTTGTCAACCTGCTTCCCCGGCCGTTTTCTTCGGTCGCGTTGGTCTTCGCACCGATGTATATGCTCTCCACCGTGATCCCTGTCAAGTTCTTGGGATACCTGCTGGGCGCCCTGCACACCTGCGCACTCTACCTGATCTTCGTCGCCCGCGACCGCCGAAAGCAGTACAAGATCTGGCTCGAGAAGCACTGAGCAGATGCATGCCCGATCGGCGCTGTGAAAAAGTGGGTTTTGTAAAGGATGGGTTAGGGGACTGACATCTTCGCCCGAGATCCCGCAAAGCGTCCTACGGACGCTTTGGCGCTATTGAGGTTGCGCCTCAAAGTTCGACTCCGCCTACGGCTCCGCTCAGGATGACGCGGGCGAGGGAGCAGAATGCCGAAATAACCTATTTTATCCGCTCTGCAACAATCCCCCGCTTGTCATCCTGAGCGAAGGACGAAGTCCGTAGTCGAACTTTTGAGACATCGTCTCAAAAGCGCGAAGCGGGATCTCGCGGGGAGATGTTTGTACCTTTACCTATTCACTATTCACTCTTACCTCTTACCTAAAAAAGGCTCCCTTTTGTAAAGGGAACCTTTTTGTTTTCTGCTTACAGCAGGTTCTTTCTGAGTTCTTCTGCGGACTTTTGGGAGAGGTATGCGGGGGCGACATCGAAGACGGTCTTGCAGCCGCGCATGCCCTCGGCGTTCATGCGGACGGCTGCGCGTGCGTAGGCAACCAGAACCGACGAGGTGAACTCGGGGTTGGAATCGAGCTTCAGGCTGTACTCGATGATGTGGGTGTGCTCACCGTTCAGCCCCGTCTTGCCGCTGCGGATGACAAAGCCGCCGTGCGGGATGCCCGCGTGATCACGGTCGAGCTCTTCCTTTGTGATGAAGTGCACGGTCGTGTCGTAGTCGGCAAAGTAGTTGGGCATGGTCTTGATCTCGTTTTCGATCTTTGCCTTATCCGCGCCCTCGGCTGCAACGACGAAGCACTCTCTGGTGTGCTTTTGCCTCGTGGTCAGCTCGGGGTTGGCACCGCTGCGGACGGCGGCAAGCGCCTCGTCTACGGGGATGGTGTACTGTCTTGCATCCACGACACCCTCGATGCGGCGGATCGCATCCGAGTGTCCCTGGCTGACGCCCTTGCCCCAGAAGGTGTAGTCCTTGCCGTCGGGCAGGATCGCACCTGCATACAGGCGGTTGAGCGAGAACATACCGGGATCCCAGCCGACCGAGATCATGGCGATCTTGCCGGCTTCCTTTGCCGCCGCGTCTACGTTTGCAAAGTGCTCGGGGATCTTCGCGTGGGTATCAAAGCTGTCGATGACGTTGAAGTTTTTCGCGAGTGCGGGGGTCTGCACGGGCAGATCGGTCGCGCTGCCGCCGCAGATGATCAGGACATCGACCTTGCCCTTGTGGGTGAGAATATCATCAATAGAATACACATTTGCGCCGGTCAGCGTCTGCAGCGCGGCGGGATCTCTGCGGGTAAATACGCCGTAGAGCTCGGTGTCGCTGTTCTGACGGATCGCGCACTCGACACCTCTGCCGAGGTTGCCGTATCCTACAATTCCGATTTTAATGCTCATAGAAAATGCCTCTTTCGTAGTGGATTTACAAGTAAATTATATGTATAAACCGCGTATAAGTCAAGATTTTTCTGCATAAAAATTCGATTCTGCCCTGCAAAAAAACGTGAACCAAACGGTTCACGTTTTTGGCGATTATAAACGAAGATCGTCTGCGATGGCGTTGTGCAGTCCCTCGCGAAAGGCTGCGCACGCAGTGCTGCAGTTCTCCTGACGCAGTACGGCATAGAGTGCGGTGTTGGTGAGGGAAACGACATAGAGATCCTTTCGGTAATCGGCGAAAACCTCGGTGCCGCTGAATCCGGTGTGTCCGAGCGAGCCCTCGGCATACAGCCTGCCGCCCTGCTTGTAGCGTGCATCGGCATACACATAGCCGAGCGCGCGTCCGAGCGAGAAGTGCGGCGTGAGATCCCTTGCCGCAGCGGCAAAGGTCTCCTCTGTCATCAGCGTTTTGTGGCGGTTTAAGAGCGAGCAGCCGAACACGGTCATGTCATCGAGACAGGAGAAGATGCCCGCATTGCCCGCGACGCCGTAGAGACGGCGAACGATGTCATCGCTGCATTTGATCGTGCCGATGTACGGCTTTTTCGTGCTGCGCACAATGTTCTCGTCCTCGCGCGGGTTGTACACGGTGTTCGTCATGCCCAGCGGGCGGGCAATGCGCACGTCAAACAGGTGGTCGAGCGGCATATTGTAGATGCGCTCCAGCAAAAAGCCGAGCAACACGAACCCCCCGCAGGAATAGTCGTATTTTTCTCCGGGGGCAAAAAGCAGCGGCTGCTCGAGCAGGTAGGAGACGGCGTAGCCGCGGCGGTCGGGACCGCAGGGTTCGGAGTAGACATGCCGCGCGATGCCGCTGCAGTGCGACAGCAGCATCCACAGCGGGATGTCCTGCTTGTCCGCAGGCGCCTCGGGGAAGTACATGCCGAGCGGATCGTCGGGGGACAGCCGCCCTTCTTCCATCGCGATGTGAAACAGCGGCGCGACCGACAGGATCTTGGTCACCGACATCATATCATAGAGCGTCTGCCCGTTTTGCACATCGCCGCGGCTGCTGTAAAAAAAGCGGTACGCCTCGCCGTCACGGTCGCCGATGGCGATCGCAACATCGCCCGCGCCGCCGTTTTCAATATGCGCTTTCAGAAAAGCTTCAGTCTGCGGCATCGCCCTGCCGCGCAGTCGTTCGTTCATATGAGATCCCTCCAAAGTTTATCGCGTTTTGTACAAAAATCGATCTATGTAACCTCTATTGCGCTTTTACGGAGACTTCGCCGCTTTGCAGGGCGGTTTCGCTGCCGTCGGCAAGGCGCAGGCGCAGGGCAAAATCGCGGTCGATGCCGAGGACCTCGGCGCTGTAGAGCGGTTCGCCGCCGCGAAAGACGGTGACGGTCTTGCCGTCGAGCATACTGCGCTTTGTATACTCGCCGTAGGGATCGGCGCATCCGTCAAAAAATTCGTCGAGGATGTCACAGGCGATGGCGTCGCGATCAAAGGCTTCGTCTGCGCCGAAGATTGCGCCCGCGATCTCACGGATCTCGGCGGGAAAGCCGCCGTCGGGCGCACGCAGGTTGATGCCGATGCCGAGCACGGCGTATTCCATGCCGCCGCCCTCCGAGATCTGCCCCTCGGTGAGGATGCCGCAGACCTTTTTGCCGTTTTGGTAGATGTCGTTCACCCATTTGATGGCGGCGGGGCGGCGCGTATACGTTTCGATCACCTTTGCCACGGCGACTGCCGCGCGCGTGGTGATGGTGAGCGCGTCCGCGGCGCTGCCGCTCGGACGGAGCAGCACACTCATATAGAGTCCGCTGCCCATCGGCGAAGCAAAGTGCCTGCCCATGCGTCCGCGCCCCGCAGTTTGCGCACTTGCCAGCACCACCGTGCCCGCAGGCGCGCCCGCCTTGGCCTTCTCTTTGACAATGTCATTGGTCGAGCCAACGCAGTCGTATGTTTCGATGATGTATTGCATAGTTTGAACCTTTCGGTTAGAAAGTATATATATGGGGACGCTTTTGTAAAAGCGTCCCCATACCCCCGCAAAACTTTTTGAAAAAGTTATGGCTACAGCCATTTACTTTTATAAAGTTTTTTAGAAAGGGCGCGGGAAAACCTTTTGTGTACAAAAGGTTTTCCCGCATAATCATCTTAATGCTTCTGTTTCGTGCTCTTTTTGAGCGGGATCTTGGTTCCGTCCGGCTGCTGGATAACGGTGTGATCGAGCATGGAGCCAAAGGACATGCGGATCTCGGCGAGGTATTCGCCGCGCAGGGTTGCCTGCTCCGCTTTTTCCTCGGGGGAAAGCTCGGTCTCCTTGGATTTGCGCGCCAAAAAGTTGATGCGGTCGAGTTTTTCTTTTTCCATTACTTTTTCAGATCCTTAATGAATTCTTCCATGCGGTCGAGCGCGATCGTGAGATGGTCGATCGAGTACGCGTAGGAAATGCGTGCAAAGCCTTCACTGCCTTCTCCGAACGCGCTGCCGGGCACGATCGCCACGCGGCGCTCGTCCAGAAGCCGCTGGCAGAATTCCTCGCTCGTCATGCCGAAGTTGTCGATGCGCGGGAACACGTAGAACGCGCCCTCGGGCTCAAAGCATTCGAGTCCCATGCCGCGCAGACGCTTGACCACATAGACGCGGCGCAGGTCGTACTGCTCCTTCATGTACTGAATGTCATCGTCCCCCGCGTTGATCGCCTCCACGCCCGCATACTGCGATGCGGTGGCGGCGCACATGATGCCGTACTGGTGCAGCTTCAGCATCTGCTTGATGATGGGCGCGGGCGCGGCAACATAGCCGAGACGCCAACCCGTCATGGCATACGCCTTGGAAAATCCGCTGACCACGATGGTGCGCTCGCGCATGTCGGGGAGCGACGCGATCGAGGTGTGCGTCGTGGTATAGGTCAGCTCGCCGTAGATCTCGTCGGAGAGGACAAGCACATTGTGCTCGACCAGCATAGGCACGATCTTTTCAAGATCCTGTTTGGTCATGATCGCACCCGTGGGGTTGTTCGGGTAGGAGAGCACGATCGCCTTGGTCTTTTCGCTAAGCAGGGGGCGCAGCTTCTCGGGCGTGACCTTGAAGCGGTCCTTGACATCGGTGTAGAGCGGTACTGCCACGCCGCCCATGATCTCGATGAGGGGGGAATAGCAGACAAAGCAGGGCTCGGGCACGATGATCTCGTCGCCGGGGTTGATAATGGCACGGAGTGCCATGTCGATCGCCTCACTGCCGCCGACCGTGACAAAAATTTCGCTCATGGCGTCATAGCGCAGATCAAAACGGCGATTCAAATAGTTCGCAATGCCCTCGCGCAGCTCGGGCAGGCCGCTGTTGGAGGTGTAATAGGTCTTATTTTTGGTGATCGACTCGACAGCGGCATTGGAAATATGATAGGGCGTGGGGAAATCGGGCTGACCGACGGTCAGCGAGATCACGTCCTTCATGCCGCTGAGCATATCGAAAAACTTTCGGATGCCCGAGGGTTTGATCACCTGCACCTTATCGGAAAGAAGTTTAGAATAGTCCATCAGTTGCAGTTTCCTCTTTCGTCAAAGTTTGCGGGACCGTAGATAACGCCCTTGTCCTTGTATTTGCGCAGCACGAAGTGCGTTGCGGTGGAGGTGACCGCTTCGAGCGGCGCAAGGCGCTGTGCCACAAAGAGTGCCACCTCGCGGATGGTCTTGCCCTCGAGGATGACGCAGAGGTCGTAGGAACCCGACATCAGGTACACGCTCTGCACCTCGGGGTAGTTGTAGATGCGCTCTGCGATCGCGTCAAAGCCGCGATTGTATTGGGGCGTGACTTTCAGCTCGATGAGCGCGGTCGCATACTCGCGGTCGGTCTTGTCCCAGTCGATGATTGCCTTGTAGCCGAGGATGATACCCTCTTTTTCGTATTCTTCGATGATCTTGCGGATGTCGCCCTCTTCCTTGGAGAGCATCATTGCGATCTGTTTTTTCGAGAGTCTGCCGTCGCTTTCCAGCAGCTCGAGAATCTTTTTATCCATTATTTATTTCTCCCTATCGTTTCGGTAATTTTATCGAGCGACAGACCGTATTTTTCGGCGATGTCGCGGGCGTAGGATTTGCCGTCGGGCTTTTGGCGCAGGATCTTGAACGAGCGCGTGCCGTCATCTGCAATTTTTGCAACCAATGTATCCATCTTCGTGCCGCCGAAGGCGGCTGCATCGGCGTTCAGCTCATCGACCTTTGCCGCGAGCGTGTGCAGATGCGTGGAAAACAGCGTGCGGCAGCCGACCTTGGCAAAGCCGAGCAGCACTTCCGCCGCGATGTAGGACGCTTCATACGCGCCCGTGGAGGACAGCGACTCGTCGAGCAGGACGATCGCGCCGCGGTCACAGGCGGCGAAAATGTCATTGAGACGGGCACATTCCTCGCCAAGGCGTCCTTTGTCCACGGTGTCGCCGCTCTCGGTGGGAAAGTGCGTGAAGATGCCGCTTGCGGGGCTGAACGTGAACTCGCGCGCGGGCACGAGCATGCCGAGCTGACAGAATGCCGCCGCGAGTCCGATCGCGCAGGTGATGACGCTCTTGCCGCCGCGGTTCGGACCTGTGAGGATGTAGATCATGCCGTCCTTGTCAAAGGCGAAGTCGTTTTCCACGCTCGCCTCGGTGATGGCAAGTGCCACAGCGGGGTTGTAGAGTCCCTTCGCCGCAAAGGCGTTCTCCTCTGCGGGGCGCAGCGTAGGCGTGCACAGGGGCAGACCGCGCTCGCGCAGTGTTTCCATCAGGCGCGTCGCGCAGATGACAAATTCGATCTCGGGCATCACTTCGATTAAGAAGTTCGTGTTATCGAGCACGTAGGACTGCACGATCTTTTTCCACGAGCGCACCGAGGACTTGAACACGTCGCCGATGGCGGTGTTGATGGCGATGCTCATTGCCGTCTTCTGGTTGTCGTTCTGCCCTTTGGCAAAGGGGGACAGCGGCGCGATGAGAGTGTATTCATCGCTCTTGAAGCTCATGCGCAGGATCTTGTCGATCGTGTCGCCCGACTTGAAGGGCTTCGGGTTGATCGAGAGCACGCCGCATTTGTCGGCGCGCAGCGTCGCATCGAGGTTGATGCCGAGCGTGATGCTCTTGATATCGCGCACGCGGTTCGTCAGTTCCGCGAGCTTCTGATTGAGCTCGGTATAGTATTCGCTCTCGGCGATGGTCTTTATGTAGTCGCACAGCGAGAGCAGCGAGGTGCTTTTCAGCTTGTCGCGCACGGGCGAAAGACCGTCTCGCAGGATCTCCACCGAGGAGATGTAGAGCTCGATCTCGGAGAGGGAGAGCAGATATTCGTCGGTCGTGCGCTCGGA
>JAFTOT010000079.1 GCA_017463665.1 Clostridia bacterium
ATACGGTGACCTCGATCGGTGCGTACGCATTTCGCGAAACCAATCTTACCGAGGTGACGCTGCCCTTGGCGCTTACCGTTTTGGAAAATTCGGCATTCGCGGACAGCAAGTTGACTTCGGTGGTGATCCCCGAGGGGGTGAGCGAGCTCGGCGCATTCGCTTTTGCGTGGTGTAATCAGCTTTCCGAGGTGCATCTGCCCGCGAGCCTTACGAGCATTGGCGACAGCGCCTTTCGCGCTTGCTCTTCGGAGCTGCGTTTCACGGTAGCTGCGGGAAATGAGAGCTTCTCGGTGGAGGACGGCATCCTGTTTTCGGGGGACAAAAAGACGCTGATCCGCTATCCCGCGTATAAAACCGATACTTCCTACACCGTTCCCGCGAGTGTGCGGGAGATCGTGAGCGAGGCGTTTTACGGATGCAAAAATCTTACGGAGCTGATCCTGCCCGAGGGGCTTGAAAGCATCGGCGGCATGCTGTTTTACGGCTGTGACAATCTGAAAAGCATCACACTGCCCGAAAGTCTTCGCGAAGTCGGGCTCGCCAGCGATCATAACGGCACATCGCAGTTTTTCGGCTTGGGTTCGCATTTTAGCGGCCCGTTTTGCGGCAGCAGTGTGCAGGAGATCACTGTGCTCGGGCGCGAGACCAACATCATTGTCGGGTGGGTACATTCGTCGGACGACTTTGCAAAAGATACCACCATCTATTGCTATCCCTGTTCGGCAACCGATGTTGCATTACGCTTCAACGGAGTTGTGAGACGACAGGAAAGTGTTAAAGTCGCGTATTTAGAGGAAGATCACGAGCATATCTGGACTGAGGAGCACCTGCAGAATCCTACCTGCGACGAATACGGCGAAAAGCGGCGCACCTGCACGGTCTGCGGCTATACCTATATCGAGCCCATCCCGACGATCCCGCATACATACGGTACGCCCGTGCCGAACGGCTACTCTTATATTGAGGAGGAGCATGTGAAATACACTTGTACGGTGTGTAACTACTCTACAACGGTCATGGTGCTGGACGTGGAGCACGAGCACGAATGGACGGAGACGGTCTCGCGCAACCCGAGATGCAATGGAGAAGGCGAAAAATATAGGGTTTGCTCGGTCTGCAATAAGGTGGAATTTGAAAGCATCCCTGTGCTTGCACACACACTCGGCGAACCGATCACGGTCGATGCGACCTGCGGTCGAATGGGTGAAAAATATGCGTACTGTACCGTTTGCGGGGGATTGGATATTCTCGAAAGGACGCCGCGGCTCGAACATACTCTTGTCGGCGAGATGAAGGTGGTCACGCCTGCGACCTGCACTGAGGACGGAGAGGGCGAGCGCATGTGCAAGACCTGCCTGCGTATGCAGACAGAGACGATCCCTGCCACGGGGCACACCTACGGCGAGTGGACAGAGATGGTCGCGGCGACGATGCAAGCGGTGGGCAAAGAGCAGCGTATATGCGTCGCCTGCGGCGACGTGCAGGTGCGCGAGGTGGCAAAGCTGACGTTTGCCGAATTTGCCCAGCCGTATCTGCCGTACCTGTATGCAGTGGATGCGGTGCTTGTGTTGGCGCTGGTCGTTGTGGCTTTGAAAAAGAAGAAAAATAGTTAAATAAAGTAAAGGCAACCGACGTCTCCCCGCGCTAAACGCTCATCCCCCGTTTTGCGGATTGACATGCGTGCATCGGTGTGGTATACTGATTTTGGAACAGTTTTAAGTGCGAGGTGTGCGTATGAGAAGATGGATTGCAATATGTGCGGCGGTGTTTGTGCTGCTTGCATGCATGTTTGCCGTTTCGGCGGAGGAGGATGCGGCATGGACGCTGGGGGCGGACGGTACGCTGACAGTTTCCTGCGAGGGTGTGTGCAACGGCGTTTCGCTTTCCGAGGAGCAGTGGAAACAGGTCAAGACCATCGTGTTTACCGAGGGCGTGACCGAGATCGGGGACTATGCGTTTGACCATGTGACAGATCACGCGCAGCGTGTTTCGCTGGTACTGCCCGAGGGGCTGACGAAGATCGGGCGTGAGGCGTTTCTCGGGAACGGCGAATTGCGCTCGATCCGCTTTCCGAGCACGCTTCGGGAGATCGGCTACGGCGCGTTTGCCTATGCGGGCGTGACCGAGATCGTGCTCCCGAGCGGCGTGACCGTGCTTAGTGGCGCGGCGTTTTACGATTGCGTCGAGCTTACGTCGGTGACGCTGTCCGATACGCTTGTTGAGATCGGCGACTATGCTTTTCACCATACGGCGATCGAGTCGATCGAACTGCCGTCTTCGCTCGATGCGATCGGGCACGGTGCATTTGCCTATTGCTACAAGCTGCGTTCGCTCACAGTACCCGAGGGGGTGCTGTCGATCGGCGGCAAGGTGTTTTGGGGATGCGGTGCGCTGGAAGAGCTGTATCTGCCCGCAAGTCTGACGAGCATCGGCGAAAGCGCTTTCCGCGATACGAACCGTGCGATGCGCGTCTATTTGGATGCCGATAATGCGCATTACTGCGTTGCGGACGATGTTCTGTTTACCAAGGATAGGAAGATCCTGGTGCGCTATCCCGCGTACAAGACCGATACGGCTTACACCGTGCCTGATGGCGTGGAAACGATCTTCGGCGAGGCGTTCTGCGGCGCGGAAAACCTCACGTTGCTGACACTGCCCGAGGGACTCAAAACCATCGGCGGCAAGGCGTTTGCGGGTTGCACGAATCTGAAAAGGATTGTGATCCCCGAGAGCGTGACCGCTTTGGAAGAGGTGAGCGTCGGCGTCGGTTTCCCCGATTTTACCGCGGCGGGCAATCATGGTGTGGGACCGTTCGGCGATAGCTGTTTTGCGGAGATCGTGGTGCTCAGCCGTACGGTGGACGTCACCGCGTCGTATTGGGGAAATCTGTATATCCCCGACGGTGTGACGATCTGCTGCTATCATTATTCGGCGACGGATAAGGGGGCTCGCAAGGTAAAAACGTACGGGTTCGAGTCCGAATTTACCGTTGCATACCTCGACGAGGATCACGAACACAGCTATACAGAGGCGATCGCGACAGCGCCGAGCTGCACCGCCGAGGGGGAAAAGACGTTTACCTGCTCGATCTGCGGCTGGACGGAGACCGAGGGGATCGCAAAGCTCGACCACACGTTCGGCGAGGCGCAGATCACCCCCGCAACCTGCTTATGCGAGGGCGAAAAGCGGTTCACCTGCACGGGATGCGCGTACAGCTATACCGAACTGCTCCCGAAGACCGAGCACGTATATGACGCATGGGATCTTTCCGAGATCAGTTGTGTGGCGAGCGACGTCAGCCGCAAGTGCCGCTACTGCGGCAGAGAGCAGACCGAGACGCTGCGCGGAAACCTGCATACCTACGGCGAGTGGACGGAGACGGTCGCGCCGACGATGCAGGCGGCGGGCAAAGAGCAGCGCGTCTGCACCGCCTGCGGCGACGCACAGGTGCGCGAGGTGGCAAAGCTGACATTTTCCGCATTCGCCGAGCCGTATTTGCCGTACCTGTATGCACTCGATGCGGTGCTCGTACTGGCGCTGGTCGTTGCGGTGGCTTTGAAAAAGAAGAAAAAGTAAAGGTTAGAGAGAAGCAATGGCGCGTAATGCCTCCCTTGCCTAAATGGGAGGATAGCGACGCCATGCGTCGCTTTGACCGCTGATAGCGGTGGTGGGATACGTTCCTTGACAAACTAATATTAAAAATAGTACAAAATTAAGAAGTTAGTTTATCTCCGGAAACGTATCCCTCAGACGCCTACGGCGCAATGCGACCGCAGGTCGCTATGCTCCCATTTAGGCAAGGGAGCCTTCTTTACGTATAAACAATCATTACCTTTCCCAACTCGCTTATTGGCAACCGCAAAGGTTTTTGCGGTTGCTTTTTTTCTGTCACATAAGTTTCACCTTGGAAATGTTGCTTTTGTCGGAAAGATGTGCTATAATAAGGCGTTACTATTATGCAAATAGAATAACATAAAGGAGTTTTACGATGCTAAAGGTCGAAAACTTAGTCAAAAAATACGGCAACGCTACGGCGCTTGCCGGCATCAGCTTTTCGGTGGAGAAGGGCGAGATCGTCGGCTTTCTCGGACCGAACGGTGCGGGTAAATCCACCACAATGAACATTGTCACCGGTTACATATCCTCCAACGTCGGCAAGGTGTATATCGACGGGGACGAGATCTTAGAGAATCCCACCGCCGCAAAGAAAAAGATCGGCTATCTGCCCGAACAGCCGCCGCTTTATATGGAAATGACCGTGGATGAATATCTGAACTTTGTCTATGAGCTGCGTGGCTGCAATCTGCCGAGAAAGCAGCATCTTGCGGACATCTGCGATGTCGTCAAGATCGCGGATGTGCGCGCGCGTGTCATCCGCAACCTGTCAAAGGGTTACAAGCAGCGTGTGGGCATTGCCGCCGCGCTGATCGGCAACCCGCCGCTCATCATTCTGGACGAGCCCACGGTCGGTCTCGACCCCAAGCAGATTATCGAGGTGCGCAACCTCATCCGTATGCTCGGCCGCGACCACACGGTCATCCTCTCCACGCATATCCTCTCCGAGGCGCAGGCGGTCTGCGACCGCATGGTCATCATCGACCACGGACGCATCGTCGCCGACGGCAAGACCGAGGAGATCAACCGGTTTATCCAGGACAACCGCCGCTACAAGGTCACGATCGCGGGACCGCAAAATGACGTGCTCGCCGTCCTCAAAAAGTTGCCGGGCGTCGTTGCCTGCGAACCCCTCAGCGAGCGCGACGGCGATGCGATCGCCTTTGCCATCGAGGCAAAGAGCGGCATCGACATCCGCAAGGCGATGTTCTATGCACTCGCGGAGAAGAATTATCCCCTGATGGGACTTGAGGCGATCGGTATGAGCCTTGAGGACATCTTTATCAAGCTTGTAGACAAGGAGGGCGCGTGATGTTTGCGATCTATAAAAGAGAGCTGCGCTCCTATTTTACCAGCGCGGTCGGCTATGTATTTCTTGCCGTGATCGTTGCGCTGAGCGGTGTTGCGTTCTCGCTGACGACCCTGCTGTCCTATTCCAACGATGTTTCGACCTATTTCACCGTCATGCTCTTTATCCTCATGGTGGCACTGCCTGTGTTGACCATGAAGCTCTTTTCCGAGGAGCGGAAGCTCAAGACTGAGCAGTTGCTCTTGACCTCGCCGGTCTCCATCGGCGGCATGGTCGCTGCTAAGTTCTTCGCGGCGTTCACCGTGTTCTTCGGCGCAGTGCTCTGCTGCTCGCTTGCGTACATCACGCTCTTTCTGTACAGTGATCCGCAGGGCGGCATCATCCTCGGCAATATCATCGCCATTACGCTTGTCGGCGCGGCATTTATCGCGGTCGGCATGTTCGTTTCGGCGCTGACCGAAAACCAGCTTGCCGCCGCGATCGGCACCTTCGGCATCCTGCTTGCCATGCTCGGCATCGGCCTGCTCAATTCGGTGATCCCGTGGTATCCCGTGCGCTTTGTGCTCTCCTGGTTCTCCATTCTCAGCCGCTACTCGAACTTTACCAATGGCTTCTTCGATTTTGCCGCATTGTTCTACTATATTTCGGTTTGCTTTGTATTCCTGTTTGTAACCTGCCGCATCTATGAGCGCCGCAGATACAGCGCGTAAGGAGGTGCTACGATGAATATTTTAAAGAGAAGAAATTTCAAGTATTCCTCCACGTCGGCGATCTTTACCGCGGTGGTGATCCTGCTGGTCATGGTGGCGAACGCCGCGCTTTCGGTGCTTGCCATGCGCCATACGCTCTATATTGACCTGACCGACACCGAGCTGTGGACGCTTTCGGACACGGCAAAGGAGGTCATCGGCTCCGCCGAGGGCGAGATCACCATCACCTTCTGCCACGACCGCGACTATATCGAGGCTTCGTCCTCCATGCGCTATATCAACCAGACGGCGCTGGAGATCGAGAAGGAATTCCCCAACATCCATGTGCGCTATGTCAACTCGATCCTCGATCCGCAGCTGATCAAGCCCTATCTGTATAACAGCGCGGATACCATTTCCACCACCAGTGTCATCGTCGAAAAGGGCAACCCCGAGGATCGTCCTTTAGACGAAAAGCCTTCCGAGTACCGCATCTACTCGGCAGAGGCGTTCTTTGTGACCGATTCCACCAGCGGTGAGGTCTGGGCATACAACGGCGAGGAGATCTTTGCCGCCGCTTGCCTGTCCGTCACGGCGGATGAGACACCCTACGCATACTTCACCACCCGCCACGGCGAGTCGGTGGACGCTGCCTTTGTCAACACGCTGATCAAGGCGGGCTACGAGACCTCGACCATCGACCTTGCCACCGAGGATATCCCCGACAACTGCCGCCTGCTCATCATCAACGATCCTCTGTGGGATTTCGCAGGCTACAATATCTATGACAAGGACGCCGTTTCAGAGATCGCCAAGATCGATGAATTCCTCGAGGGCAACGGCACGCTCATGGTCTTCAAGGATCCCGAGACCGAATACCTCAAGAATCTGGAAGAATTCCTCTATGAGTGGGGCGTTGTGTTCGGTGACGGTGTCGTTGTGGACACGGCAAACTCGATCACCATGGACGGCAAGTCCCTCGTCGCTACGTATCCCTCGGGCACGCTGGCATCCAGTGTGCACAAGGATATCAGCAGCTTGGCAACACCGCCCAAGACCATTGTAAAATCCGCAAGCCCGATCTATGTTTCTGACCTCTTTACAGCGGGCAGAGACGAGGAGGGCAACCCCACCAACACCCATGTGTACAGCGGCAACAACGCATACCGCGAGCTTTCCGCTGTGCTGATGTCCTCGGGCGCGGCAAAGGTGCAGGAGGCGGGCGAAACGCTCGACAGCGCGGGCAGCTACAACCTCATGACCATTACGCGCGAGATGAACACGCGCAATAACGACACCTATTATGCATACGTTATGGCGGCGGGAACCCGTTACTTCACCTCGCCCGACTACCTCGAGTCCAACACCTATGCAAACGAGAACATCCTCTACTATGCGCTCCGCGTGATGGGCCGCGAAAAGGTACCTGCGGACATTGACTTTAAGGAATTTGCCACCACCGAGATCGAGGATATGACCTCGGCTGAGGCGATCCGCTCCACCGTGGTGCTCGTTACACTGATCCCGCTGCTCGCGGCGATCTGCGGCATTGTGATCACGACAAGGAGAAAGTACAGATGAAAAAACGCATCGTTTTGACCTGCGTCTGCCTTGCACTTTTCGTGGTGCTGGCACTGGTGTACGCGCTGGTCATTCTTCCCGAGCCGGACACCGACACCGCCCAAACGACCGAGACCGAAGCGCTGATCGCGGGTGAGGTTGCAGGCACGAACGGACGTGTGCAGATGTTTGACTACATCAAATCCGCCGATGTGGAGTCGCTTCTGGTGCACAATTCCAACGGTGAATACCGTCTGGTGCGCGATGAAAACGGCGAACTCGTGGTCGAAGGCTATGAAAGTCTGCTCATCGACGCTGAAAAGCTCACGCAGATGATCGTCAATGCGGGTTATACGCTCTCGACCTTCCGATCGGAGGTCACCGAGGAGGATTTCTCCAAGTACGGACTCGGAGAGGGGGAGAGCGACGCATATTTCGTCCTGCGCTCCAAGGCGGGCAAGCGCTACACCGTCTACATCGGTGACAAGACGCTCGCGGGCACGGGCTACTATGCACGCTATGAGGGACGTGACGCGATCTACGTGCTCGATGACAGCATCGAGGCGGATCTGCTCGGCAAGGTCGAGTACCTTGTCAAGCCGCTTCTGGCATATCCCTCCACGATGAATTCCTATTACCTTGTGCGTACCTTTATGCTCGGTCACGGCGAGGAGGTCTTCCTCACCGCCGGCTACCTCGATCCCGATACGCGCAGTGAGCTTGCCGCGATGAGCGTGCACCAGCTCTCCTACCCGGGCGAATACGCTGCGGGTGAGTACTATGACGATGTGCTTGCGCTGTTCTGCGATTTCTCGGGCTCCGAGGTCGTTGCGATCGACATGGGTGAGGAGACGCTGGCAAAGTTCGGCTTGCAGAACCCTGCATACACCCTCTATGTGGAAAACTCGACGGTGGATGACAACGGCAATCCGACCGGCATCGTCGGCAACTATATTACCTTCAGCGAAAAGCAGCAGGATGCAGACGGCAGCTATTTCTACTATGCCGCGTCCTATCTGTTCGGCATCATTGCCCGCGTGGAGCAGATCACGGTCGATTTTCTCGAGTGGAACCTCGACAAGTGGGTAAGTGCGAATATTTTCCAGGTCAACATTATCAATGTTTCCTCGCTCAAATTTGAGAGCGAGGGACAGAACGTGACCTTCGTGCTCGGCGGCGAGGATAATGCAAGCCTGACCGTCACCGAAAAAGAGACGGGTCATACGCCCGATGTGACCAATTTCCGCCAGCTTTGGAAGACGCTGCTCAGCATCACCATGGACGGCACGGTGGATCTTTCGGAGGAGGACATTACCACGCTGACCGCGGGGGATGACAACCTGCTCCTCACCATGACGGTCAAGACCAAGGCGGGCAACGAGCGTGTATATCGCTTCTATCCCTACACCGACCGCCGCGTGTTCTACACGATCAACGGCGAGGGCGAGTTCTACACCAGCCGTACCATGATCGATAAGGTGATCTCCGACATCGGCAAAGTCATGCGCGACGAACCCGTCGATTCCGAAGCAAGATTTTAATAAGGTAAAAAAATTCCGCCGCACGGCGGAATTTTTTTTGCAGTGGGGGAGGAAACCAATCTGTAGGGGAGGCGTTTCGCCTCCCGTGTACAACATCGCACCGAGACATTCGGGAGGGAACCCCCTCCCCTACGGTGTGTCGATAATCATACAATCATTTGTCACCCTTTTTTCTCTTATTCATATGATAGTATCAGGGGGGCGGAAAGCTTCCCCGAAAGGAGAAACCTTATGAATAACAACTGCCTTTGCAACCTGTTTGACAACAACTGCACCTGGATCATCATCATCGCTCTCATTATCCTGTTCTTCTGCTGCGGTAACAATCACAACGGCTGTGGCTGCGGCTGCTAAATAAATCTGCATAACAAAAAGGGGCTGCCCGAAAGGGCAGCCCTTATTCAGTCGAAAGTCAAGTCTTTCGACTGGAAGGGGCGCGAGTCTCGCGACTCACTCAGCCGTTCGCGCCCCATAAGGAGTTTTAAAGCCGGGGAACCCGTCTTTAAAACAAAATTTGATTAAAACAGCCTGTCGAAAAGTATTTTTCGACAGGCTGGGGGCTGCCCGAGAGGGCAGCCCTATTGTTTTTTTATTCTGCTACGGGCGCTTCAAATGTAAAGATCTTACGGAAAACGTCGAGGCAGTATGCGTGGTACTTTTCGGTGCGGCTTTGTCCTTTGAGGAAGGAGAAGCTGCTCATTTGACGCACGCAGAGCAGTGTATCCTCGTCGAGTCCCTGCAGCACGGTAAAGAATTCGCCCATCGGCGTGTCACCGATGCGGACGCTGTAGGCATCCACGGCATACTCGGGCGTGTAGCCGAGCACTTCGGCAAGCGGCATGAATCCCGATTGCTTTTGCCCGCTTTCGTCGGTCACAAACACGCTTTCATACAGATGCGGATCGAGCAGGCAAATGACGGTGTCCCCCGCAAGGATCTGCTGGTCAAACATTTCGCGGTTGGAGGCGAACATCTGATAGTTGACAACGGCTGCTTCGCCCTCGTCTTCCATCTTGGCAAGCTCGCCCGTGATCTGCTCATCCGAGAGAATATAGATGTCTACCAGCTCGGCGTATGCCTTGCCGTCGCCGTTACGGTCGGTCACGATCTCACCAAACGCACTTTCAAAGCTGCGCGTGTCGGTCTGTCCGAACTTGTAGGGGCCTGCGTACATAATATATGCGTCGGGCTCCTCGCGGCTGCACATCTGCACCGAGCAGACAAGCACCGTGATCACGATAAAGCCGATGATGATGACCTTCCACTTGTGGTGATACCAGAAGTTGTCGAATTTTTTGAAAAAGTTCGTGCCCGGCTCATAGGCGGGGGCGATTTTGTCATTCTGTCCGTTCATGCTGTTTTCCTTTCTTTTTTCTCAAAACCGTGTACCCGGTTCGAGAAGTGATAGTAGAGCAGATAGATCACCGAACTGATCGTCCGGGTGACGGAAACACATACCTTTCCGCGACCTCGAAAAATAGCGATTCAATTCATTGTATCACATTTGCACGGAAAATGCAGTAAGAATATAAAAATTTCAAATAAAAAACAGAAAGAGAGGAAAGATTATACGGCAAGCATCTCCGCCCAAGATCCTTCGTTTCGCTACGCTCCACTCGAGGATGACAGGGCGGGTTTGAGCCCAATGCGCTAAGTAACCTTTTTCGCTTTGCAGCATCCCCCGCTTGTCATCCTTGAGCGACAGCGTTGCGATCTTGCGGGGAGATCTATGCTGTATCGTGTAACCGTTCCATATCTTCTATTGCAGATTAGCACAAACGGATGCGGTCTGCAAATGTTCAGGCGCTATTCACTGAAAAAACACAAAGATTTTTTAGCAAAACCCTTGACAAAAAGGTGACTTAGTGGTAAATTTTAATCATGGATTAGCACTCGAACAAAAAGAGTGCTAAAAACCAAAAAAGCAGGAGGGATGCAAAATGGAATACGATCTGACCAAGCGAAAAGCGCAGATCCTGCGTGCGGTCGTGGAGACCTACGTCAAGGGCGGCGAACCCGTCGGTTCCAAGTACATTGCGCAGAACGTAATGCCGAACTGCTCTCCTGCGACCATCCGTAACGAAATGGCAGACCTCGAGGCGCTGGGCTATCTTGAACAGCCGCACACCTCGGCGGGCAGAGTACCGAGCGAGCTCGGTTACCGATTTTATGTAGACTGCCTTGCGGGTGAATATAAGAAGACAAAAGCCGAGACGGAACTCATGTCCGAGCGGCTTCGCGGCAAGCAGCACGAGCTCGACAAGATCCTCGCCGAGGCATCCAGACTCGCAGGCAGCATGACAAACTACACTGCCATCGCGGTTCGCCCTCGCGCGGACATGACCAAGATCATCCGCTTTGAGGTGATGTACTTCGACAGCCGCAATCTGGTGCTGGTCATGCTTTCGGGCAGCGGCGCGGCGAAAACGCGCAATCTGCGCTTGCCCTTTGATGTGCTCCCGACCGATGCGGCGCACCTCGCCAATACGCTGAACACCTTCATCGCGGGACATACGCTTGAAGAGATCACCCTGCCGCTGATGATGCAGGCAGAGGAGGAGATGGGCAGCGAGGCAAGACTCCTTTCGGTCGCGATGAAAGAGATCTACAGCGGCATGGAGGAGCAGGGCGGCGGCGAGATCAAGGTGGACGGCGTGGATCGCTTGCTTTCCTACCCCGAGTTTTCGGACGTCGGCAAGCTGCGCGGGCTGCTGGGTGCCATTGAAAACAAGGATGGCATTCTCGATACCATTTCCCATCTCGAGGGCGATGAGCTCGGCGTGGTGATCGGCAAAGAGAATCTCTCCGACAACATGAGCGATTCCACGCTGGTCGTTAAAAAAATCAAAAAAGACGGAAAAGTGGTCGGCGCGATCGGCATTATCGGTCCCTGCCGCATGGATTATGCCAATGTTATGGCAACGGTAGACGCGCTTGCCGAATCGGTCGGCAAAATGATCTCGACGGAGCTGCGGATGCTGGAAAGTCCGAAGGATAAATAAGGAAAGGATATAGAGGATGGCTGAAGAAATGAAAGAAACCGTAGAAGAAACGGTAGAAAAAACCGCCGAGGCACCCGGAAGCGAAGAAAAAAAGGGCAAAAAGAGTAAGGCGGACAAAAAACTTGAGAATGAGATCGAGGCACTGAAAAAGCAGCTCGAGGAAAAGGAAGCTGCCCTTGCCGAGCAGAAAGATCAGCACCTGCGGCTTGCCGCAGAATACGACAACTTCCGCCGCCGTTCCAAGGCAGAGCGCGAGGGCGTGTACAGTGAAGCGTGCAGCGATGTTGTAAATGAGTTTCTCCCCGTATTTGACAACATTGAGCGCGCGGCAGCATATGCAGCCGATGAAAATGTCGCGGCAGGCATCAACATGATGGCAAAGGCATTTTCCGAAACGCTGACAAAGCTCGGTGTCACGGAGATCGAGTGCAAGACCTTCGATCCCAACTTCCACAATGCGGTCATGCACATCGAGGATGAGCAGTACGGCGAGGGCGAGATCGTAGAAGTTTTCCAAAAGGGCTTCAAGCGCGGCGATAAGGTACTTCGCTACGCGATGGTCAAAACAGCGAATTAAAGCACTTCAAAATGCGAGCATTTTGAAGTGGGGCAAGTCGCAAGTCTCGCGACTCGCTCACCGCTCGCGACTTTTAAGGAGTTTGAAAGCCGGGGAACCCGTCTTTCAAACAAGAATTTATTTTAAAAAATTTATCATTAAATAGAGGTATTTATCATGGGAAAAGTAATTGGTATTGATTTAGGTACAACAAACTCTTGTGTTGCAGTATTCGAGGGCGGCGAGCCGATCGTTATCCCCAATCCCGAGGGAGCAAGAACCACCCCTTCGGTCGTTGCATTCTCCAAGACCGGCGAGAGAATGGTCGGTCAGGTCGCAAAGCGTCAGAGCGTTACCAACCCCGACAGAACCGTCATCAGCATCAAGCGTGAGATGGGTACCGGCTACAAGGTCTCGATCGACGACAAGCAGTACACCCCCCAAGAGATCTCCGCAATGATCCTGCAGAAGCTGAAGGCAGACGCTGAGGCATATCTCGGCACCACCGTGACCGAGGCGGTCATCACCGTTCCCGCATACTTCACCGACTCGCAGCGTCAGGCTACCAAGGACGCGGGCAAGATCGCAGGTCTGGATGTTAAGAGAATCATCAACGAGCCTACCGCAGCGGCACTGGCTTACGGTATGGATAAGGAAGCAGAGCAGAAGATCATGATCTTCGACCTCGGCGGCGGTACCTTCGATGTATCCGTGCTCGAGATCTCCGACGGCGTATTTGAAGTGCTGGCTACCGCGGGTAACAACCGTCTGGGCGGCGACGACTTCGACGCACGCGTTATGAACTGGATCGCAGACACCTTCAAGGCAGAGAGCGGCATCGACCTGCGCGGCGACAAGATGGCAATGCAGAGACTCAAAGAGGCTGCAGAGAAGGCGAAGATCGAGCTGTCCGGTATGGCTTCCACCAACATCAACCTGCCCTTCATCACGGCGGATGCGACCGGCCCGAAGCACTTCGACGGTACGCTGACCCGTGCAAAGTTCAATGAGATCACCGCTGACCTCGTCAGCGCGACCATGGGCCCCGTGAAGCAGGCGCTCTCGGATGCAGGTCTCCAGCCCTCCGACATCGCAAAGGTTCTGCTCGTCGGCGGTTCCACCCGTATCCCCGCTGTACAGGATGCAGTCAAGAACTTCATGGGCAAGGAGCCCTTCAAGGGCATCAACCCCGATGAGTGCGTAGCGCTCGGTGCGGCTATCCAGGGCGGCGTCCTCGGCGGCGACGTTAAGGATATCGTCCTGCTCGACGTAACGCCTCTGTCCCTCGGTATCGAGACCATGGGCGGCGTATTCAACAGAATCATCGACCGCAACACGACCATCCCCGTAAAGAAGAGCCAGATCTACTCCACCGCGGCTGACAACCAGACCTCGGTTGAGATCCACGTTCTGCAGGGTGAGCGCGATATGGCAGCCGGCAACACCACGCTCGGTCGTTTCAGCCTCGACGGCATCGTTCCCGCTCCCCGCGGCATTCCCCAGATCGAGGTTACCTTTGATATCGACTCCAACGGTATCGTAAACGTTACCGCAACCGATAAGGGCACGGGCAAGGAGCAGCACATCACCATCACTTCTTCCACCAACATGTCCAAGGAAGACATCGACCGCGCTGTTAAGGATGCAGAGAAGTTTGCAGAGGAAGACAAGAAGCAGAAGGAAGCTGTCGAGACCAAGAACCACGCTGACAGCCTCATCTTCCAGAGCGAAAAGACCTTGAATGAACTCGGCGACAAGGTTTCCGAGGATGAAAAGGCTCCCGTGAAGGCAGCGATCGAAAAACTGAAGGCTACCGTTGCAACCGGTGACACCGCTGCGATCAAGGCAGACACTGAGGCACTGGAAAAGGCATTCTCCGCGATCGCAGAGAAGCTCTACAGCCAGGCGCAGGCACAGGGCGGCGCACAGGGTGGCGCAGGCTTTGACCCGAACGCAGGCGCACAGGGCGGCGCAGACGGCAACACCTACTACAACGCCGACTTTGAAGACAAGACGAATCAGTAACACCTAATGTCAGCTGTGATTCTGTAAAGTTTGTAGGGCAGGGGCTTGCTCCTGCCGCGTGAATCTGTACGGAGACGGCGGGAGTAAACCCCCCGCCCTACGGCAGAATTGCACATTCCGAATACAGGAACGCATCGTAAAATTGAAGACTCGGTAAAGAGAGGCGAAAACTGAGCCGCAAAAATGCGGCTCAGATTTTCGTGTATTTAAGGAAAAGTTATGGCAGAGAAGAGAGACTACTATGAAGTGCTCGGCGTGGAGAAAAGCGCGGGTGCTTCCGAGATAAAAAAGGCATATTATAAGCTCGCCAAGCAGTATCACCCCGATGTCAATCCCGGCGATGCCGAGGCGGAGAAGAAGTTCAAAGAGATCAACGAGGCGTATGCCATCCTGTCCGACGAGGACAA
>JAFTOT010000034.1 GCA_017463665.1 Clostridia bacterium
ATTGTTTATGTGTGTAACGGCGGTCAAACAAATCTTGTAGGGGAGGGGTCCCCCCTCCCGCAGGCTTCGGCGAGATGTTGTACAAGCGGGAGGCGAAACGCCTCCCCTACGGCGATAGCACAACTTCCTAACCAATCATTTATCTTTCTCCGATGGCTCTGCAAACAATTCATTTCTCATTCGGTTTCCCCCATTGACAAAACTGCCTGCATCGGTATACAATGGAGGAAAAGCGTTATGGGAAGGAGCTTTTCTATGGCAGACATGCAAACGACCGAGGTGCCGCAGGCACTCGCAGAGATCCGCGGGCTGATCGGGGCGCAGGAATTCAAGGCGCTGTGCGAGGAGTGCGCCTGTGTCGCGCCCGAAATTCGGCGGCACAAGACTTTTTCGGCTTTCTCCCACCGCAGCTATCTTTTCGCCATCAACGCGGGCAACGGGCTTTCCACCTGCCTTGCCCTGTTTGCAAAGCTGCTTGACGAGCTCGGTATTTTTCACTTCTGCGAGGATGATCCCGTGGCGGAGATCTGCCTGCCCGCGCCCGAGAGCAAGATCAGCGCGGACGAGCTGTTTGCCAAAGTGCGCCCGCATCTGTGCAGCTTCGGGCAGGACGGCGGCAAGCTGCTGTGCATCGACATCAGCGAGTGGATGACGCGGATAGAAGGACGCACCTTCCGCGGCTTTCTGGCACGGCTCGAGGATCACCTTGACGAGCTGCAGATCGTGTTTCGCGTGCCCTTCGTGGAGAAAAGCATCCTCAGCGACATCAAAAAAGGGCTGCGCGATCTTTTGTACGTGACCGATGTCACCTTTGCGCCGCTCAGTCCCGAAAACCTGCTGCTCTGCGCCGATGCCGCGCTGGGAAAGTACGGCTTTACCATGGACGCGGACGCGCGGCGCGTGTTTGAAACGCGCATATCCGAGGAAAAGAGCGACGGACATTTTTACGGCATCAATACCGTCCGCAAGATCGTCTGCGAGATGATCTATTTAAAGCATGTGGCAAACGTGCGGCGCGGCGTGTCCGATACCTGCATCCGCGGCAATGAGATCACCGCGCTCGCCGAGAGCTACGAGACCGACAGCCGCGGCGGCATCGCGCTGCTGGACGACTACATCGGCATGGAGACGGTCAAGGCGCGCATCCTTGAGATCGTAGCGCAGATCGAGGTGGCGCTGAAAAACAGATCCATCGAGCCGCCCTGCATCCACATGCGCTTTGTCGGCAACCCCGGCACGGGTAAGACCACGGCGGCGCGCATCCTCGGCAGGATCTTAAAGGAGCGCGGCGTACTGCGCAACGGCAACTTCTTTGAGTACTCGGGCAGAGATCTCTGCGGTCGCTTCGTGGGCGAGACCGCGCCGAAAACGGCGGGCATGTGCCGCGACGCATACGGCTCGGTGCTCTTTATCGACGAGGCATATTCGCTCTACGCGGATGACGGCGGCTCGTCGCGCGACTTCGGCAGAGAGGCGCTGGACACGCTGATCGCCGAGATGGAGAACCACCGCTCGGACTTTGTGGTGATCATGGCGGGCTATCCCGACGAGATGGAGACGCTGATGCGCGGCAACGCGGGACTCGAGAGCCGCATGCCCTATGTCATCGAGTTCCCGAACTACACGCGCGAGCAGCTCTACCGCATCTTCATGCGCATGGCAGACAAGAGCTTTACCTATGACGAGAGCTTTCGCGAGGCGGCGCGCGCCTATTTTGACGCACTGCCCGAGGAAACGATCACCGCCAAGACGTTCAGCAACGCGCGCTTCGTGCGCAACCTGTTTGAGCGCACGTGGGGCAAGGCAGTCATGCGCACGCAGCTCGCACAGAGCACGGAGCTCTGCCTGCGCAAAGAGGATCTCCTCGCCGCCGGCGCCGACCGCGAGTTCCAAAAGACCGCAGCAAAAAGATCCCGCCCGGTAGGATTCGGCGTGTGATCTGTACAGCGCGGCGGGAACAAAATGAAATCGGTCGCTGTGGGGGAAGCACCGACTGTAGGGACAGGCGTCCTCGACTGTCCGAAAAAGCAAAAGTCTAATGTTGTACAAAACGGACAGTCGAGGACGCCTGTCCCTACAAAAAATGCTCACCGTACAGAGCATGATGTTCTTAGCGAAGAAATTACACTTTAAGCAAAGGTGTAAGCATCGCTTTTAACCGGTCAAACGCGACGGGCATAGACCAACCCTTTATGCATGCAGAAAAAGAGCAAGAGTAAAAGGAGATGATCCTTCTATCCTTGCTCTTGTTTTTTCTTCTGTCGATATGTCAACTGCGTTGACTCGATATGCTTCCGCTACGCGCAAGCTCGATATATTGCCGCTTCGCGTCAATTCGATATGAGATAAATCCCTCGTTTGCCAGGCAAACATATCGAGTGCGTCAGCACATATCGAACGCCGAAGGCGTATATCGAAAATCCCGTCAGGGATTTATCTCGATGCGTGTTATCCGTTACGGATAACACGCTTGTCGGTGAGCATTTTTCCTCTCTTACTGTACGGCGGCGCAGATGTAGCCGTATGCCCAGTGGGTGGTGGGGACGTCGGTGATGGTGACGCCTTTGGCGCTGTCTACCTCGGCGATGCGGTTGAGGACGGTGACGAGCTCGGCGCGCGTGATGGGATCCTCGGGGCGGAAGGTGCCCGCAGTATCGCCCTTGAGATAGCCCTCCTTGGTCAGGGCGGCGATATACGCATACGCCCAGTGCGTCGCGGAAACATCCTTAAACGAGACGGTGCCCGTCTTCGGCGTATCCAGATCGAGGGCAAGCACAAGCAGCTTGCACAGCTCACTGCGCTTGATGCTTTCCTCGCCGCGGAAGGTGTTGTCATCGTAGCCGTCCAGCAGGTCGGCGCCGACAAATTTGGCGACGACGCCCTTATATTCGCTGCTGACATCGGTAAAGGTGACATCGGCATCCTCGGCGAAGGAGCCAAAGAGATAGTCCATCGCGTCGAGCACTTCATAGCGGGTGGCATTGTCATCGGGGCGGAACTTCTTGCCGCTCTCGAGCGACATATAGCCGCCCTCCGAGGCATCCGCCTCGAGGTACAGCCACGAATCGCCGCTCTTGACCACGAAGGTCAGCTCCAGCGTTTCGGAAATGGTAACATCGAGATCGTCCGTGTATATAGCATACGCGCGCACGGTCGTGGTCTCGGTAATGGTGATCGGCTCCGAATAGGTCTTGCGGTAGGTTTTGGACGTGGGGCTCTTGCCGCCGAGGGCATAGTAGATGGTGGAGCCTTCCAGATCACACTCCAGCGTGACCTTGGTGCCGCGCTCGACGACATCGCTGTCGTGCGACGCGACGATCGGCGGAACCGTGTAATCGGAGAGATCAGTCGTGCCTTTTTTGATCGTTTTGGACACTGTCCGGTTGCAGTTTTCGCAGATCTGCTGCGCCTTGCCGGCGGTGGTCTTGGTAGGCGCCTGGATCAGGTAGACATCCTCGCCGTATTCATGCTCAAGTGCCTCGATCGTCTCGTAAACATACTCCTCGCAGCGGGCGCATTTTGCGCGGCGGGAACCGTCGCTCTCGCAGGTCGCCTTTTCGATCACGCGCCACTTGGTGGAATCGTCGTCGGGCAGGTCGTGTCCGAGCGCCTTGGTGGTCTTGGTATCGGTATAGCTGTCGCCGCAGCGGGAGCAGGTGTTGACGTACTTGCCGCTCTCTGTGCAGGTGGGGCCGCCGCTCTTGACATAGTTATGTCCGAGCTTTGCCGAGGTCTTCAGCGTCAGCTCGTCACAGCGGGAGCACTGATAGGTGGATTTTCCCGCAGCGGTACAGGTCGCCGAGGTGCTGATAAACTTGGAAAAATCATGTCCGAGTGCCGTGAGCGTTTCACTCTTGGTCTCGGCGCAGCGCGAGCACTTGTAGGAGACGCTGCCTGCGGACAGGCAGGTGGCAGCCTTGCGGGCGGTCTCCTTGAAGTCGTGACCGAGCGCGGCGGTCTCGGCGGTCTTTTCGTCACCGCATGCCGAGCATTTTTCGACGACATTTCCCTTTTCGGTGCAGGTCGCCGCCAAGGTGGAATTTTTCACGTAGTCGTGTCCGGCTGCCGCCACAGCCTCGGTTTTGGTCTGGGAACAGCGGGAACATGTATATGCATTGCTGCCCTTCTCCGTGCAGGTGGGGGCAACACACTTGGCAAGATCGATGCGCCAGTTGTGGTCACAGGTCGCCGCAGATGCGCCCATGGCGAGCGTCAGCCCCACAACGGCGAGACTCAGCAAGGTAAGTACGGTTTTCTTCATTTTAAACCTCCTGTATGTTGTACTTCTCAAAAGTAATTTTACTATATATAGAAAACGCTGTCAATATCCGTCGAAATTTTAATCTTCTCTCCTGAGCAGGATCTCGATCTTTTCCGCTCCGCTCTGCACGGTGATGAGGTTGTCTCCCTTGGCAAGGGCGAGGGTGATCGAATAGCTGCCGTCCTTATGACGCAGCGGCGTGATGCCGTTGACGCTGATGGGGTAGCCGAGGTTGGATCTGCCGCAGATGAGCGCCGTGGCGGACGAGGTCGTATCCCCGTCGGCGTAGCTTTCGAGGGTGAGCGCACTGCCGTCGTCCACGTAGTCAAAGCAGAGGATCTCGGTCGCAAACAGCGCATCCAGCTCCGCGAGGATATCCTGCGCGTTATCCCGCAGTGCGGCGTAGCCGTAGTACATGCCGCCTCGGCAGGAATAGAGCTTGCGCGCGTACTCGACCTGCTTTGTCATCTCGCCGCTTTCCATGCCGCCGTCGGCATAGCGATAGGCACCATGGTTGATGTAGAGTGTGACGCCCGTACCGTCGAGCGCGCGGCTCCACCAATCGGCGAGCGTGTCGAACGGTGCCGCCGCAGTGTCAAACGACCAGTAG
The DNA here is from genome assembly GCA_017463665.1 of Clostridia bacterium. Taxonomy (GTDB): domain Bacteria; phylum Bacillota; class Clostridia; order Oscillospirales; family CAG-272; genus UMGS902. The sequence continues at coordinate 4,872 of JAFTOT010000034.1, forward strand.
AGCTGGGGCGCGAGGTAATCGACATAGCCGCCCTTTGCCCAGGCGAGCGCATCGCAGTAGATCTGCTCATAGGCGCTGAGCCCGCGCGTGGCGCTGCCGCCGTTTTGCCCGTCGTTGTTCTGCCAGATGCCGAACGGCGAAACGCCGAAGCGGATGCTCGCATCCACGTCCTTGACCGTGTTGTAGCAGAGCTCAATCAGGCGGTTGACATTATCGCGGCGGAAGTCGCCGATGTCTTCAAAGTTTTCGCCGTATGCGGCGAAGGTATCCGCATCGTCAAATTCGGCATCGCCCGACGGATAAGGATAGAAATAATCGTCAAAAATAATACCGTCCACATCGTAGTTTTGACAGATCTCACGCACGCCGTCGGCGACGAGCTGCCGCACGGCGGGGATGCCCGCGTCAAAATAAAGCTTGCCGTCGGCATAGGCGACGACGAAGTCGGGGTTTTGCACTGCGGGGCTGGACGCGGGCAGCGCCGAGAGGTCGGTCTGCGGATAGGAAGCGTTGCCCGTTGTCACGCGCAGCGGATTCACCCACGCGTGCACGGCGATACCCTCGGCGTGTGCTTTTTCAAGCAGATAGGCAAGGCAGTCAAAGCCGCCGTCGGGCGTGACGCCCGCGCTGCCCGAAACGAATTTGGACGCGGGAAAGAGCTCGGACTTGTACAGCGCATCCGCCGCAGGGCGCACCTGAAACAGGATGGTGTTGAAGCCGTTTTCCGCCGAAAAGGCGACGATGCCGTCCAGCTCTGCGGCAAGCTCCGCCGCGCTCAGTTTTTGCTTTGAGGGGAAGTTGATATTGTTGACCGTCGCGATCCAAAGACCGCGCATCTCGTCCTCCACGCCCTCCACGGCGGCAAGCGCGTGCGTCTCGGTCTCGGCAGCGGGCGGTTCCACGGCAAAGACCGTACTGCCGCCGCCGAATATGTACACAAGCGGCAGCACCGCCGACAAAGCCAAAAGAAACACGGCAGCAGATATGAAAATTTTAAATCTTGTATCCAGCATATTCTTTCTCCCATCAGGACAGGTTGTCCCTTCCTAATGTATGCATCTCGGTTGGCAAGTAGTACAGGAAGTTTAGCGGCGACGCCGCTAAACAATGATTTGCAATCCTGTGGATTGCATGATTTGAACACTTCGTGTTCATGAATTGCCTGCGGCATGATTTGCCCTTGCGGGCATTGGGATTGCAAATCAAATCATGGAGCGACAGCGAGAAATCATGGCGCGCAGCGCCAATTCATGCGCCACGGGCGCAATTCATTTACCTTACCATTCTACCACACTTTTTTGCAAAAATCGACGGTTTTCTTTGGTCTTTTTCTGTTTGTCGAAAATTTCCGGCGGTTTCCTTGGCTGTGGGCAAAATTTCTGTTGCTTTCGCGCGGTAGAAATGGTACAATAGGGCGGAAAGTGAGGATGCGGGATGAAAAAAGTAGACATCTATACCGACGGCGCCTGCAAGGGCAACCCCGGTCCCGGCGGATACGGCGCAATACTGGTGTACGCGGGCAGAGAAAAGGAGTTTTCGGGCGGTGAGCCCATGACGACCAACAACCGCATGGAGCTGCTCGGCGCGATCACGGCGCTCGCCGCGCTCAAAGAGCCCTGCGAGGTGACGCTGACCTCCGACTCGAAGTACCTCGTCGATGCCGTCACCAAAAAATGGGTATACGGCTGGCGCGCCAAGGGCTGGAAAAAGTCGGACGGCAAACCTGCGCTCAATATCGACCTGTGGGAGCGGCTGCTGGAGCAACTCGAACGCCACAAGGTCACCTTTGTCTGGATAAAAGGGCACGACGGACACGCATACAACGAACGGTGCGACCGTCTGGCTGTAAAAGAGGCGGAAAAATATTCTGTATGATACTTGAAAAGCAAACCGTAAAACGGATCGAACCGTCGGATGCACCGCGCATCCGTGCGCTGCTCGGCGAGCCGACCGCCGAGATCTGCGACAACAGCGTCGGCAATATTTATATGTGGAAGGACACGCTGGACACCGACCTGATCGGTGACGGTGCGTTTTGCCTTGCCGAGCACTACGAGGGGCAGACCTACTTTGCCCTGCGGCGCTCGGACGGCGGCTACATCGAGCGTATCGAAGCACTGCTGCAGCAGTTCGGCGCGCCGCTCCATCTCTGCTCGATGACCGAGGACGAGGTAAACGCGCTGCGCGAGACTTTCGGCGACCGCTTCTCGCACGCGGGTGAGGACGGCGCGGCGGATTACATCTACGATGCCGCATCGCTGCGCACCTTTGCGGGCAAGAAGTTCCATTCGCAGAAAAACCATCTGAACGCATTCCTGCGCAACTATCCGCACTACACCTTCCTGCCGTACAAGCCCGAGGAAGAAGCCGAGCTGCTCGCCTTTTTTGACCGATACGAAGCGGAGGCGGGCGACCTTACCGACAGTGCGAAAAAGGAGTCGCTTGCCTGCAGGCGGCTGCTCCCCATGCTGCCAAGTCTGTCGCTGGATGCGCGCCTGCTGCGCGTGGACGGCGTGCTGTGCGGCTTTGCCGTGATGGAAGCGGTCGGCGACACGCTGATGATCCACATTGAAAAAGGGCTCACGTCCTACCGCGGTGTGTATCCCATGCTCGTGCACCTCGAGGCAAGCGCCTACCCGCACGTGCGCTATATCAACCGCGAAGAAGACGACGCCAACGAAGGTCTCCGCCGCTCCAAAAAGTCCTATAACCCGATCGAGATCAAACAAAAATATATCGGGAAGATTGAATGAAATGATAATGAAAGTTCCGGCGAGAACAGGCTCCCTTGCCTAAAGGGGAGCCTGAAAAATATGCCTTCCCCCTCGGGGGAAGGTGTCGAACGCGACTCTGACAAAGTATAAATAGGGACTATAGGTTCAGTCGCGTCCTGCCTCGCCTACGGCGATGCATTTTGCTCCCATCGCGTTTGACGGATGAGGTGTAGGATGCGACGTAGTTCGCATCCGTGTCCGTAGAGATGTAACATTCATTCCGTAAAGGGAAACGCCGCTGCGGCGGCTACACCTCATCAGCGGTTTACCGCAATGCGACCGTAGGTCGCTATGCTTCCACCTCGAGGGGAAGCATAAAGAAAACGCACAGGTGTTCAAATGGACACTTGTGCGTTTTTCTATGGCGCGAGGAATGAAATGTTTGTGTTTGTTAAGGATACGCAGAAACATTGTAGGGCGCGACGTCCCCGACGCGCCGAACGAACTGCAGCAAA
>JAFTOT010000102.1 GCA_017463665.1 Clostridia bacterium
ACTCAAATAAAGAATTTTCTTTCCATGGATTCTCTTGCGGGGCGGCAGATGGCGAGGAAGATCAGCATGGCGCCGAGGAGCACAAGGGCGGTCAGGGGATAAAATGACCAGACCAGACCGTGCGTAATGCCAAATGTAAGATTGAGCAAAAACTCCATCACGGGGGCAAACGCGCCCGCCGCAATGGCGGCACCGCCGAATATGTACAGCCAGCCACGGTGCACATAGCGTGCAAGCGTCACCACCGTGGTCACGAGCACGCCCGCAAAACCGACGACGGGGAACGCAAAGCTGAGGAACCAGTCCCCGCCTGTTGCGAGGTTGATATAGAGAAGATACAGTCCCGCCATGACGAATCCGCAGGGGACAAAGATCACGGGATTCGGCTTTTTGAACCAGAACGGCAAAACGCAGACCTCATATGCCAAAAGCAAGGCGCCGATGACATAGCCCGACCATGTGACGCCGCTGCTGAGCTGCAGGTCGCATAACAGCGGGATAAGCATGGACAACAAAAAGGCAGTGCTGACCACGATCAGCGCGCCGAGACGGCTCAGCTGCGTGACGGGCAGGCAGTTTTCGGGATAAAGACGATCGGTCTGCACACGGGGAATATCAGGGTGAAACGGCACCGTGCCGCACAGCGGACACGCTTTTTCCGTATCTGCCAGCTTCACCCCGCAGTTGATACAATACATAGTTTTCTCCTTATAATGTTTCCGCGCTTCGCGCGGAAACAAATGAATTGCGATCCTGCGGATCGCATGATTTGAGCACTGATGCTCATGATTTGGCTTCGCCATGATTTGCGCTGCGGCGCATTGGGGTCGCAATTCAAATCATGGAGCGCCCGCTCCAAATCATGGCGGCACAGCCGTCAAATCATGCGCGGGACGCGCAAATCATTTATCACACCAAAACGTTTTACATTCCGTTACTTTCCACTTCCGCTTCTATTCCCATGTCGCGCAGGACGGCGAAGAAGTGCGCCTCCAGTTCGGACTCGCGGATGTCGCGGATGAAATTGATATACAGCGTATCCTTAAACGAGATCACGCCGCAGTTGTATGGGGCGGTCGCCTGCACGCCGAGGATAAAGTCGATCCGCTCGACATAGGGCAGCATCACCTCGGGCATGGTGACCGCGCCGAGGTTGGACAGGCTCAGGCAGGATTTGCGCTCGCCGACCGCGTTGAACACCGCTTTCATCACGATGTTTTTGAGGAACAGCGGCGTGATCTTGAGCACGAGCGCGCGCTCGTTGCCGACGTTGGTGGCAATTTTCATGCTCATCTGCTTGGGCGTGACCTCCAGCCCCATCCAGTTACGGATGACCGCACAGATCTCCTCAAACGTATATTCGCCGAGCCTTGGATGGATCTCGGGCGTGGTATACAGCGCAAAATTGCGCAGCGTGCGGCTGGGAAACAGCCGACGCAAGTTGACGGGGAGCAGCACCTTGATCGGCTTGCGTCTGCGGATATTCGGCACTTTTTTCTTTTGCAGCTCCTGCAAGGCGAGCATCATTGCGGCGCAGATAAACACCGTTACGCTCACGCCGTATTCGTGCGCTTTTTTGAGCACCGCTTTTGCAGGGAGCTTAAAACAAGTCAGATGCAGAAAGCCGGCGGGCTCGGGCGTGCCGTCGAGGTGCCACGCGGTATTCTCGCGGCGGCTTGCGCTGACATTGCCCGCATATTTCAGGAAGCTGTCCTCCATCTCCTCCTCGCTCGGCTCCTCGAGCCTGCCGAGCACGCCCTGCTCTGCGGGAATCGAGATGCCGTGCTTTTGCTGCAAATACTCGGCAACCAAGGTTTTTAAGAAGATGAGCGCGCCCGTGCCGTCGGTGAGCGAGTGGAAGATCTCCACCGCGATGCGCCGCTTGTATACGATCACGCGGAAGGCACACTGCCTCGTCTCCTTGCGCGACATGCGCAGCAGCGGATAGCTGCTCTCCTCGCGCACGGCGGGTGCCTCGGAAATTTGCTGCAAATAGTACCAGAACACGCCGCGGCGAAGTCTGGTCGCGATGGACGGGAAGCGCCGCACCGTCACATCCAGCGCCGACTGCAAGACCGCGGTGTCCACTTCCTCATAGAGCGTTGCGGACATGCGGAACACATTGCTCCAGTTCTGTCTGGCGGCGGCGGGATAGATCTTTGCCGCGTTGTCCAGACGCATCCAGCGCAACTTGCGCTCGGGGGACAACACGCGGTTCAAAAACTGATTGATGGTGACAAAATCCTCTTGGTTTTCCTGCAAATTATAGAGCACATAGCCGTGCCAACGCTCGGGCGTGACCACAAGCTCACTCTTGCAGCCGATCTTTCGCAGCCGATCGTGCATGTCCACGGTGTCGCTCAGCATGATCTCATCGCCGCCGACAAAGAGGAGCGACGGCGGCATGCCGCGCAGATCGCCATAGAGCGGCGAGACCAGCGGATCGGTGCGGTCATCGGTGTAGCTGCGTGCAAAAAAGTCGAGCTGCTCGACCGTCATCGACGGATCGGCATCTTTATTTTTTACATAGGACTCGCCCGATGCGGTCAGGTCGGTCCACGGGGAGATCGCAAGGATGCCGCCGGGCAGCGTCTCGCCGAGTGCTTTCAATTTCAAGCAGAGCGCATAGCAAAGGCCGCCGCCTGCGCTCTCCCCCGCAAGCGTGATACGCGATGGCGCGTACCCTTTTTCCAGAAGATAGCGATACGCGGTGAGCGCATCCTCGAGCGCCGCAGGATAACGGTGCTCGGGCGCAAGGCGATATCCCGCGCAGAACACGCGAACACCGCACTGCATCGCCAGCGTCGAAGCAAAGCCCTTGGCATATTCCACGCCGCCGCAGACATACCCGCCGCCGTGCAGATACAAGATCACGCCCTGCCGACGCTCGTCCCGCGGGATCACCCATGCACCCGTAAAGTCGGCAAACGGATGATCCTTGACGACGACCGCTTTGCGGTGCATCACTTCCGTCAGCTCACCGAGCATATTCTGCCCGCGCCGCATAGTCGCAAGCGAGCAGCTGCAAAGCAGCGGTTGCAGACGCTGCAGTTGTTTTTTCATTGTCTTTGCCGTAAGTGCCATGCGGTGATTCCCTTTCATCGTTGATTCTATTAGTATAGCATAGATCCGTGTGCTTTGACAAGCGATTCAAAAAAATGATCGGCCGCCTCTAAATAAATTTTGCTTCTTTGCGTATTTGAAGAGGTGTTTTTCCGGTTTGCTCTTTGATGACCTTACGGAAATACGCCGAGGTAGAGAATCCCAGCCGTGTACTGATCTCTTCTACCGACATTCCCGTAGACTCAAGCAGAACCGTAGCCTGTTCAGCCTTCATACGGTTTTTCAAACAGATCGGCGTCATATCCATGTGGCTTTTGAAGAAAGCGTAAAGCCCCGATTCGCTGATACCGCAGTGTTTTGCAAGCTCGGGGACCTTAAAATTCGGATGTTCCGATATGTATGCCCTTGCGCGCGTCACGAGAGCATCCGATACAGCTCGCTCGGCAGGTTCCATTGTTTCGAGTACCGCCCCGAGAAAAACATATAATTGCCCGACAGAGCCGGCGGATACAGTCCTGCTTGCCGCCAGCTTTTTAAACGCTTCCTCTGCTTCCTCGGTCGGAAACAGCTTTTGGGCGCGGTATCTTTTGTCGTTTTCCGAAGGAAAATATTCAAAGCTGAAGGAGCTCCATTCTATCCGATCATCCTGCTGCGGATCACCGTACCAATAGGAATGATATCGCATATTCTTCGGCAGGTAAAAATAGTCTCCGGGCAGAAGTACCAATTCTTCGCGCGTATCCGAAACGATTCGCGCCTTGCCATGGATCATTTGTCCGACATAATGCGCAGCGATCCCTTTTGCGTTATCTGTATGCCGATACTTTTTAAACGCGTAGCTCTTAAAGGAAAACGTTTTGTAAAAAAATATATTATTCATCGAAAAATCCATCTATATTCTGTAGAATAGTAGTTGTTTTTTACAGTATAGCATATTGCTTGTTTCTGCGCAAGGTGCTATAGTTGAATTACCAAGTCACAAGGGGGACACATATGAAAAACAAAATAATTTTATTTACATCGCCGGGTGTTGCCGAGATCGTGGAAAGCGACATGCCGAAATTAGAGAAGGATGAGGTGCTTGTTAAACTTGTGCGCTCCACGATCAGCGCGGGCACAGAACGAGCCAACCTCACAGGAGATCCCAACGTCAATTCCAATAAAGCTCCGTGCGTCCGATTTCCCCGTCGGGGCGGTTACAGCTCGGCAGGGGTGATTGTTTCCGTGGGAAGTGATGTTACAAAGCATAAGGTGGGGGATCGGGTATCCTGCGCTTGGGGATATCATGGTCAGTACTGCAAGTTCAAGGAGCATCGTGTCTTTTCCATGGACGGGAGCGTTGGCTTTGACGAGGGAGCACTTGTAAACATAGCCACCTTCCCTCTGGCGGCTATCCGCAAAAGCCGCTTGGAGATCGGAGAATCGACACTGATCATGGGACTCGGCGTGCTCGGTCTGATCGCCATTCAGCTCGCCAAAGCAGCGGGAGCGGCTCCCATCATCGCAGCGGATCCCGTAGAAAGCAAGCGCGCACGCGCGCTGGAGCTCGGCGCCGACTATGCCCTCGATCCCTTCGCCGACGGCTTTGCCGATACGGTAAAGGAGCTGACCGGAGGCGGTGCCAAGGTGTGCATCGAGATCACAGGCAACGGAAAGGGACTGGACATGGCGCTGGACTGCATGGCTCGCTTCGGCAGAGTGGCTCTGCTTGGCTGCACAAGGAACTCGGACTTTACCATAGACTATTACCGAAAGGTGCACGGCCCGGGTATCACGCTGATCGGCGCCCACATTCAGGCAAAGCCGCAAAGCGAATCCTTTGGCGGCTGGTGGTGTGAGAGAGACGAGGAGCTGACGATACTCCGCCTGCTGTCCCTCGGACGTTTGGACTTCAAGGCACTGATCGAGGAGGTGCATCCCTATACCGAGGCGCCGAAGCTGTACACGCGCCTTGCCGCCGATCGCTCCTTCCCCATAGTGCAGTTTAATTGGGAGGCAGAAGCATGAAAAAGATACGTATAGCGCAGATCGGCGTAAACAAATACAGCCACGGCTCCGAGATCTTTCATACCATGAAGATCATGCCCGAGCTTTTTGATATCGTTGGATATACGCTTGTTGAGGACGAGAGAGAGACCTGCGCGAACAAGCTGAAATGCTTTGCAGGCTACCCCGAGCTCACCCTTGCGGAGATATTGAACGATCCCACCATAGATGCGGTGACCGTGGAGACCGATGAGATCCATTTGACAAAATACGCGCAAATGGCAGCCGATCACGGAAAGCATATACACATGGAAAAGCCGGGGAGCCAGTGCACGGCGGATTTTGAGAGGCTGATCGATACGGTCAAAAACAGCGGAAAAGTATTGCACATCGGATACATGTACCGCTATAATCCTTACATCGCCGATACGGTCGAGCGCGCGAGGGCGGGAGAATTCGGTAAGATATACAGCGTTGAGGCGCACATGAGCAGATTGGATCCCAAGGCAACGCGCGAGTGGTTCGGCACCTTCAAGGGCGGCATGATGTTTTATCTCGGCTGCCATCTGGTCGATCTGGTCCTGCAGATACAGGGAATGCCCTCGGAGGTGATCCCCTGCAACACGGCAACGGGACTGGACGGTGTGTGTACAGAGGATCTGGGCTTTGCCGTGCTGAAATATCCCGATGCCGTATCGGTCATTCGCATGGGCGGCACCGAGATCGGCGGCTATAGCCGCAGGCAGGTCGTGGTATGCGGCTCGGAAAGGACCGTGGGGATAAAGCCGATCGAGGCACACGTCAAGAATGCGGGAGAGCCGTATACGGTATGCACCGAAAGGACAGAGATGTTTCTCGGCGAGGACAGGCGCGGCAAACAGCTCCACAGCAAGAGTCAACCCTTTCAGAGGTACAAAGATATGCTCAGCGCCTTTGCCGCTATGGTGCGCGGAGAAAAACAAAATCCATACACACCCGAATACGAGCTTGATCTGTTCCGCATCCTTATGAAATGCTGCGGCGCAGAATGAAAAAGGAACAAGGTAATGAAAGCAATACTGGTAAATGATGACAAAAGTCTGCGTTGGGACAATGTTCCCGATCCGCAGATCAAAAGCGAAGAGGTATTGGTCGAAATACATGCCGCGGCACTGAACCGCGCCGACCTCATGCAGCGAGAGGGGGATTATCCCCCGCCTCCCGGCTGCCCCGAATGGATGGGGCTGGAGATCGCGGGAGTTATCGTGGAAATGGGAGAGGAAGCCAAGGCGAAATCGAATTGGAAGATCGGCGACAAGGTCTGCGCGCTGCTCGGCGGAGGCGGATACGCGGAATATGCGGCGGTGCGATACGATATGCTCATGCCCGTTCCCGCCAATTGCTCTATGGTAGAAGCCGCGGCGATCCCCGAAGCATTCGCAACGGCATATCTCAACCTCTTTATAGAGGGGAACATACAGCCCGGAAACACACTTCTCGTGCATGCGGGAACCTCCGGACTTGCGAGCGTGGTCATCCCTATGGCAAAGGCATTTGGCGTCAGAGTGATCACAACCGTCCGTTCCGATGAGAAAGCAGATTCCATCCGACACCTGCATGCGGATGTGGTTGTCAACACCGCAAAAGAAAATATAGCAGATGTCCTCAAGCAGCAGCTGGAAGAAGGGCACAGCGTAGATGTTGCTATCGACTGTCTCGGCGGCGAGATCATGGGAAAGTGTCTCCACTATCTCACCCACGGTGCAAGATGGATCATGATCGCGGCTCTGGCAGGCACCAAGACGGAAATAGACCTTAAAAATATCTACGTAAGAAATGTAAGGATCATCGGAAGCACGCTCCGCGCAAGAACACCCGCCGTAAAGGCGCAGATACTCGCAAGTCTTGTGCGTGACGTATTCCCAAAGATAGAATCGGGCGATGTCAAGCCCACTATCCACGCGGTTCTTCCCATCCGGGAGGCTGCGGCGGCGCACGATATTCTCTATAAGGGACAAAACGTTGGCAAGGTCGTGCTGACAGTGAGATGAACTGCACTTCTTCTCTGCCATTGCGCCCTCAAAAATGAATTTCTCTCCGAATATTTTTGCAAAAAAATGCATTTTTTTGCAAAAACCCCTTGCTTTTTGCAGGAAAGGGTAGTATAATAGCGTCAAATTTCATATTTCTGTATGACGTTTGCAGGAAATTGCGCACAGCGCAGCCGAAGGAGTAACGCTCTCAGGTGTCCGCGAGGATGAGGACTGCAGACTGACAGAACTTTGGAGAATCTCACGGGCAAAATGCTTTCGTGAGTGCCGAAGGTGCAAAGCGCTGACGCGCTAATCTCTCAGGCAAAAGGACAAAGTTGATTTTTTTCACTTCTTTTTTCTTTTTGTTTTTCTTTGTGGATCGCGTCATCGCGCGATCCACTTTTTATTTTTTCAGGAGGTTCATTTTTATGGACGCATTTCTTAGTGCCGTAACCAATGTCAACAACGCCATCAACAGCGTTGTGTGGAACTACGGCGTATTTCTGCTCGTCGGTGCAGGTCTCATCATGACGCTCTGTACCAAGGTCTTTCAGATCTCGCATCTGAAGCACTGGTGGACAGAGACGATCTGTCAGGTCTTCAAAAAGGACAGCGCATCCACCAAAAAAACGGACAACAAAACGATCTCGCAGTGGCAGTCGCTCTGTACCGCACTTGCCGCTACCATCGGTACCGGTAACATCGCGGGCGTAGCCGCGGCGATCGTCATCGGCGGCCCCGGCGCGGTATTCTGGATGTGGTTCGCAGCCTTCCTCGGCATGATGACCAACTACTCCGAAAACGTGCTCGGCATCTACTACCGCCGCCGCAACAAGGACGGCGAGTGGTCGGGCGGTGCGATGTACTACCTTGCCGACGGTCTCGGCTCCAAAAAGGGCATGAAGGGTGTCTCCAAGGTGCTGGCTGTCCTCTTTGCCATCTTTGCGATCCTCGCATCCTTCGGTATCGGCAACATGGGTCAGGTCAACAAGATCACCCTGAACATGCAGTCCGCATTCTTTGCTGAGGACTGCCTCGGCTATATCGGCAACACCGATATCCCCGTGATCAATCTGGTCATCGGTCTCGCACTCGTCGTCATCGGCGCGCTCATCATCCTCGGCGGCCTGCAGCGTATCGCAAGCTTTGCCGAGAGAGTCGTTCCCTTTATGGCGATCGTCTATGTCATCGGTTCGCTGGTCATCATGTTCATGAACCTCGATAAGCTCGGCGCAATGTTCTCTGCGATCTTCAAGTTCGCATGGGGTGCCGAAGCGGTTGCCGGCGGTGCGATCGGTACCGTCATCGTGCAGGGCTGCAAGCGCGGCGTGTTCTCCAACGAAGCAGGTCTCGGCTCCTCGGTCATGGTACACTCCTCCTCCAACGTTAAGGAGCCTGTAAGACAGGGTATGTGGGGTATCTTTGAGGTCTTCTTCGACACCATGATTGCCTGCACCATGTCCGCGATCGTTTGCCTCTCCTCGGGCTACATCAACCTGGAGACCGGTGCAGCAGATGCTGTAGTTGCGGCAAACAGCGGCGCAACCCTCGTCTCCATGGCATTTGGCAACGCATTCGGCTGGTTCGGTCAGGCATTTGTCGCCATCGCAATGCTGCTCTTCGCATTTACCACCGTTCTCGGCTGGTCGCAGTACGGCTCCAAGGCGGTTGAATACCTCTTCGGTATGACCGCTGTAAAGATCTACAAGGTCATCTTCGTTCTCATGATCGTTTCGGGCGCTGTAATGCAGTCCTCGCTCGCATGGGACATCTCGGATACCTTCAACGGTCTGATGATGGTGCCCAACCTGATCGCCGTTGTCGCCCTCTTCCCGCTGGTTGCCAAGATCACGCAGAACTACGTCAACCGCAAGATCAAGGGCAAAGACGAAGCTCCCCTGCTCTCCTACGACGCAGCCATCCAAGCCGAAATGGCAGCCCACCTTGACGAGGAATAAAACATTGAAAAAAAACTTGCAACTTCCGATCGGAAGTTGCAAGTTTTTTTGCTATCTTCTTTTACAACCTATTTTTTTGTATCTGCATGAACAGTATTCTTATTGCTGCGCGAAGATGGTGTTGATGTCGGAGATCTTCTGCTCAGCGGAGCTCTTATAGGTTTCATACAGCGTCGAAACCGTTTGACGGGTGCGGTGCATAGCAGGAATCTCTACCCTGTATGTGCCGATGTTGTAGTATAT
>JAFTOT010000002.1 GCA_017463665.1 Clostridia bacterium
AGCACGTTCTTCACACGCGCTTTCACGCCGACCTCGCCGAAGGCGAGCGGGCAGGCGGAGATCATCCTGCGGGAGACACTGCACGCGAGCAGTGCCTCGGAATAATCCGCGCGCGCCTCGGTGCCGAGCTGCGCGATCACGCGCTCGTCGCAGGCGAGCTCGATGTCGCGGCAGAGCAGGATGTACGCTACCCACAAAACGGGATTGAACCAGTAGACGGTCAGCAGCAGAAATCCAATCGGCTTGATAAGGTGGTCGCGTCGCGCAAGGTGCGCTTCTTCATGCGCGATGACGTGCGCCGTGTTTTGCTCCGATATGCCAAACGGCAGGTAGATCTTCGGGCGCACCATGCCGAGGACGAACGGGGATGCCGCGTTTTCGCTCTGATAGATGTTGTCCCGCAGGCGCACCGCTGTCCGCACGCGTCTGCACAGGCGCAGATAGCTGACGGCGGTATAGAGCAGCATTGCCGCGATGCCGACAAGCCACAGCACCGAATACACAGGGATCCAGATCTGGAGCGGGTTGGCACTGGCAAGCTCGGCGGAGGCAAAGCTCTCGGTGATGACGGGGTTGACCACGCGGTCTATCGAGGCAACACCGCTGTGGATCGTGGGCGTCGCGTCGAGCATGATCGCGGGGCTGACCGTCTCGGCACTCGGGATGAGGCTGAGCGCGCTTTCGATGGAAAACGGGCAGAGCAGCCGCAGTCCCACGATGCCCCACAGCACAACATGCAGCCATTTCGGCGCTTTTTTCAGCAGCAGGCGCAAAAGGAGCACCGCGAGCACGAGCCAGCTCGCCGAAATGCTCATGTTGAGGATCTTGATAAAGAGGTCAGTCACCTTTGCCCTCCTTTCTGTAGCGGTCGATCATCTTCTGCACCTCGTCGATCTCGCGCGCGGAGATCTTTTGGTGCTTTGTAAAGGCGGCGATAAAGGCGGGCAGCGAGCCCTCAAATTTTTTCTCGACGAGCTCGTCGATCTCGGCTGCCTGCACCTCGTCCTTGGAGACAAGCGAGGTGACCACGGTGTTCTCATTTTTGAGCACGCCGCGCTCGGACAGCCGCTTGATGACCGTGTAGGTGGTCGTCGGCTTCCAGCCGAGCTGCTCTTTGCAAAGGCTGACAAGCTCACTGCTCTTGATCGGCTCATGCTCCCATAGGATCAGGCAAAAGCGATATTCGCTCTCAAAAACTTTCGGTGTATCCATTGATATTCTCCTCTCTAATCCGTTAGAGTAACTATAGTCTAACACATTAGAGTGAAAATGTCAATAGGGTGACGGTAAAAAAGAAGAAGAATCGGCATCGTATAAATACAGTTGGGCAGTAGCCCAAACCCACTTGCAAACAGAAAAGAGCAAAAGTAAAAGGAGAAACTCCTTCTATTCTTGCTCTTACTTTTTCTTCTGTCGATATGTCAACCTTGTTGACTCGATATGTTCTCGCTTTGCTCGAACTCGATATATTGCCGCTTCGCGCCAATTCGATATGAGATAAATCCCTCGTTTGTGAAGCAAACATATCGAGTGCGTCAGCACATATCGAACGCCGAAGGCGTATATCGAAAATCCCGTCAGGGATTTATCTCGATGCGTGTTATCCGTTACGGATAACACGCCTAGTCGATGGTCTTATCGATGTTAAAGCGTGTGATCTTGCGGAGGGTGTTTTTGGGGAATTCGGTCTCGCGCACTTTGAGGACGCTGATCTTTTTGTAGGCGACGGCGGTGCGGTTGAAATCGGTGATGAACGGGCGGAAATATGCCGCCTTGTCGGTGATGTTATTCTTCTTGATGAATTCGGGATCGGGGTAGATCTCGGCAACGATGGCGTTGTGCTCGCCGCCGCGCTTGCTGATGCCCTCGTATACGACGACATCCTGCACGCCGGGAACGGCGGCAAGTGCGGTCTCGATCTCCTCGGGGTATACGTTTTTGCCGTTGGAGAGGATGATGAGGTTTTTGGATCTGCCCGTGATGTACAGCCAGCCTTCTTCGTCGGTCTTGCCGATGTCGCCCGTGCGGAAGTAGCCGTCCTCGTCAAAGGTGGCTGCGGTCGCTTCGGGATCCTTGTAGTAGCCGAGCATGACGTTCGGTCCCTTGGCGCAGATCTCGCCCTCGCCGTTTTCATTCGGGTCCTTGATCTTGATGCGACCGTTCGGGATGGGCTGTCCGATGCTGCCGCGCTTGGAGAGCTTGTTGCGATTGACCGCGAGCAGGGGAGCACATTCGGTAATGCCGTAGCCGTTGAGCACGCGGATGCCCAGTGCCTCAAAGGCATCGGCGATCTCGGGGGACAGCGGTGCGCCGCCCGAAACGACCAGCTCCAGTGCGCCGCCGAATGCGGCACGCGGACCCTTGAACACATTCTTGCGCACATCGATGCCGACCTTGTTCAAAGCACCCGAAACTTGCGTGAGAGCATCGAATGCTTTTTCCTTGCCGCTGTCCTTGATTGCCGCCTTGATCTTGCGGTAGAGCGTTTCGAGGTAGAGCGGCACCAGCACGATGTGTCCGGGTTTCTGCTCTTTGAGCTCGGCGGCGACGTAGCGCGCGCCCGAGGAGATGTACATGTTGACACCGTAGAGCAGGTTGCCGAGAATGTTGATGGTGGAACCGAAGGTGTGGTGCGGAGGGAGAAGTCCGATGGTCTTATCGGTGTTCAGCGTGATGAGCTGCAGGCCTGCGGTGATGTTGGAGAGGATCGCGGTCTGCGAGAGCATAACGCCCTTGCCCTTGCCCGTGGTACCCGAGGTGAACACCAGCAGTGCGAGTTCATCGGGGTGGATGCGCGCGGATTCATAGGCGGCGCTGCCGTTCTCGCGGAGTTGCTTGCCCTCTGCAACCAGATCTTCCAGTGTGCAGTCGCTCTCGGCATAGTCGATGGTGACGATAGTCTTGATGCCGGTCGCCTCGGTGATGGCGCTTGCCTTGTGTGCAAAAACATCGTCACTGCAGAACAGGGAAGTGCACTCAGCCTTGCCGACGGTGTCGGTGAGATCCTCGGCACTCCAATCGGGGTCGAGCGGGACGAGCACTGCACCGACGGAGAGCAGGGCAAGGTAGGTACATACCCATCCATAGGACAGCTTGCCGATCAGTGCGCAGTGACCTGCCTGCGGGATGCCGCGTTCTGCGGCGGCAGCAGCGATGCAGCGTACATCCTCGCAAAGTCTTGCGTAGGAGCGTGTCTGAATTTCATTGTCATGCGGATTCTTGCGGAAGGAGTATGCGATCCCGGTCGCATATTTTTGGTCGATATATTCGACCAGCTCGCGCATGTTCACAAAGGAGGGCGCGTTATTCAGCGGTGGATTCTTCATGGGAGTTCCTTTCGGTAGTTTCTTGATAGATTTTTTGGATACTTTCGTCGAAGTTTTCCTGCGTGATCTCTTCTAAGTTCTTATACATTTTTTCCAGTGCGTCGTAGAATATAAGGAGTTTCTTTTCGTCGATGTCCCGACTCACGCGATTCTGGAAATATACGCCGAGTTCACTGATGCGCTTGGCTGCTTCTTTACCCCTTTCGGTCAGGGTGAGCTTTGCGTTGTAGCTGCGTTTGCCCTCGACGGCGGCGGTTTGGATCAGCCCCTGCTTTTTCAGCACGGCGATCTCGCGGGAGATCAGGGAGCGGTCGATCTGGCTGCTTGCGGCAAGCTCGGTGGCGCTGAGCCCCTCGGGATGCGACAGAAGGTCATAGAGCCAAAAGACATGTACGCTTTTGACACCAAACGCGGGTGCGTAGTCCAGCCGTATCTTCAGCACATCCTTGTGGATGCCGTCGATCAGGCGGGTAAAGTTGAAAAAGCGTTCCTGTTCCATGTAAAAAGTCTCCTTTTTGCAATATCTGTTTGCAGTATAGCAGAAAGATGTTGACTTGTCAACATCTTTACGAAAGTTTTTGTTGACAAAGCCGTTTTCATGTGTTATATTAAAATGTAATAAAAATAAAACGTTGATGAAGAAAGTAGCACGGTACAAACGGCAGAGCGAGTCGGGGACGGTGGAAGCCCGATGCAAGTAGTGCCGATGTGAAGATCACTTCGGAGTGCGGCTGCGATATGTAGCAGACGACGGAATTCCTCCGTTACAGGGAAGCCATATGATAGTATGAGCACAAAAGGTGGTTGTAAGGGTCTCTTTCCTTTTGGAAGGGGACCTCTTTTTGTGCAGAAAGGAAAAAATATGTATAAGAAAGTATCCACCGACCTCTCGTTTGTATCGCGTGAAAAAGACGTGCGCAAATTCTGGGAGGAAAACCACATTTTTGAAAAGAGCATGTCGCACCGTGCGGGCGGCAAGAGCTTCACGTTTTACGACGGCCCCCCGACCGCAAACGGCAAGCCGCATATCGGTCACGTTCTCACCCGCGTTATCAAGGATATGATCCCGCGCTACCAGACCATGAAGGGCTGCATGGTACCAAGAAAAGCAGGTTGGGACACGCACGGTCTGCCCGTTGAGCTGGAAGTGGAAAAGATGCTCGGCATCGACGGTAAGGAGCAGATCGAGAGCTACGGTCTCGAACCCTTTATCGGGCACTGCAAGGAGAGCGTGTGGAAATACAAGGGCATGTGGGAGGATTTCTCGCAGACGGTCGGCTTCTGGGCGGACATGGAGAACCCGTATGTAACCTATCACAATGATTTTATCGAGTCCGAGTGGTGGTCGCTCAAGCAGATCTACGATCGCGGACTTCTCTACAAGGGCTTTAAGATCGTGCCTTACTGCCCGCGCTGCGGCACGCCGCTTTCCTCGCACGAGGTCGCGCAGGGCTACAAGGACGTCAAGGAACGCTCGGCGATCGCACGCTTCAAGGTCGTGGGTGAGGATGCGTACATTCTGGCATGGACGACCACGCCGTGGACGCTCCCCTCGAACGTTGCACTCTGCGTGAACCCCGTATTTGACTATGTAAAAGTAAAGTCCAATGACTCTCACACCTACTACATGGCGCAGGCACTCTGTGACAGCGTCCTCGGAGAGGGCGAGTACGAAGTGCTCGAGACCATGAAGGGCGCAGACCTCGAGGGCAAGGCGTATGAGCCGCTCTTTGACTTTGCAAACGAGATCATCGCAAAGCAGGGCAAGAAGGCATTCTATGTCACCTGCGACGGCTATGTTACGCTGACCGACGGTACCGGCGTTGTACACATCGCGCCTGCGTTCGGTGAGGACGACTCCAAGGTCGGCAAGAAGTACGACCTGCCGTTTGTACAGCTCGTCGATGCCAAGGGTCAGATGACGAAGGAGACCAAGTGGGCAGGCGTATTCTGCAAGGATGCGGACAAATCGGTGCTCGTTGACCTCGAAACGCGCGGACTTTTGTTCTCCGCGCCGTCCTTTGAGCACAGCTACCCGCACTGCTGGCGCTGCGGCACGCCGCTGATCTACTATGCGCGCGACTCCTGGTTCATCCAAATGACCGCGGTCAAGGAAGATCTCATCCGCAACAACAACACCATCAACTGGATCCCCGAGAGCATCGGTAAGGGTCGTTTCGGCGACTGGCTGGAGAACGTACAGGACTGGGGTATCTCCCGTAACCGTTACTGGGGTACGCCGCTGAACATCTGGGAGTGCTCTTGCGGACACCGCCACTCGATCGGCTCGATCGCAGAGCTGAGAGAAATGAGCTCGAACTGCCCCGAGAATATCGAGCTGCACCGTCCTTTCATCGACGCGGTCACGCTCAAATGCCCGCAGTGCGGCGGCGAGATGAAGCGCGTGCCCGAGGTAATTGACTGCTGGTATGACAGCGGTTCGATGCCCTTTGCACAGCACCATTATCCTTTTGAAAACCACGACCTGTTCGAGGCGCAGTTCCCCGCGGACTTCATCTCCGAGGCGGTTGACCAGACGCGCGGATGGTTCTATTCGCTGCTTGCGATCTCCACGCTGATCTTCAACAAGGCGCCGTTCAAGAATGTTATCGTGCTCGGTCATGTACAGGATGAAAACGGTCAGAAGATGTCGAAGTCCAAGGGCAACGCGGTCGATCCGTTCGACGCACTCGAAACCTACGGCGCCGACGCGATCCGCTGGTACTTCTACACCAACTCCGCACCGTGGCTGCCGAATCGCTTCCACGGCAAGGCGGTCATGGAGGGACAGCGCAAGTTCCTCGGCACGCTGTGGAACACCTATGCGTTCTACGTGCTCTACGCCGAGATCGACGGCTTTGACCCCACAAAATACAGTCTCAAAGACTGCAAGCTGACCGTTATGGATAAGTGGCTCCTGTCGAGACTCAATTCGGTCATTAAGGAGACCGACGGCGACCTTGCAAACTACAAGATCACCGAGGCGGCAAAGTGCCTGTCCGACTTCACGGATGAGCTCTCCAACTGGTATGTCCGCCGCTGCCGCGAGCGCTACTGGGGCAGCGAGATGACCGACGACAAGATCGCGGCATACATGACGCTCTATGAAGCACTTGTAACGCTTTCCAAGCTGGCGGCGCCCATGATCCCGTTCATGACCGAGGAGATCTACCAGAACCTCGTTCGCTCGGTTGACAAGGACGCGCCCGAGAGCATTCACCTCTGCGACTACCCCGTAGCCGATGAGAGCATGATCGACGCTACGCTCGAATACAGCATGGACGAGGTGCTCAAGGTCGTTATCCTCGGACGTGCCGCAAGAAACGCCGCCAACATCAAGAACCGTCAGCCGATCGGTCAGATGTACATCGGTGCGCCGAAGGCACTGGATGCAAGCTATGTTTCCATCATCACCGAGGAGCTCAATGTCAAGAACGCAGAGTTCACCAACGATGCGTCGGCGTTCCTGTCCTACAACATCAAGCCGAATCTGAAGACGGTCGGTCCGAAGTACGGCAAGCTGCTCGGCGAGATCCGTAATTATTTGCAAAATGCGGACGGCAGTGCCCTCAAGCGCGAGCTGGATGCAAACGGCAAGATCGTGCTGACGCTGGGCGGCGGCACGGCAGAGCTCGCAGAAGAGGATTTGCTCATCGAGACCGCGCAGAGCGGCAGATACGTTTCGCTCGCCGATGGCGGCATCACCGTTGCGCTCGACACCGAGCTTTCCGAGGCGCTGATCGAGGAAGGCTATGTCCGCGAAGTGATCTCCAAGGTGCAGACCATGCGCAAGGAGGCAGGCTTTGACGTGACCGACCACATCACGCTGTACATGGACGGCAACGACAAGCTGCGCGCCATCGTCGATAAGAACACCGCCGAGATCAAGGACGCAGTCCTCTGCGACCTCGTCGTCTTCGGCGCCCTCGAAGGCTACTCCAAAGAGTGGGACATCAACGGCGAGAACGTAACGCTGGCTGTTAAGAAGTAAATAGATGCAAAAAAGTCCGCCGATCGGCGGACTTTTTTGGCGTTGTAACGGCGGCGAACAAACATGGCAGGGGCGGCTATTAGCCGCCCGCCTGCTGTACATTGCTGTCAAGCAAAACGGGCGGATGATATCCGCCCCTACATTCGGATGGGAGTTTTTACTGCGGTTCGTGCGGCGGCGACAGGGGGCGTCGCGCCCTACAGGTGTTGTTGGTCGCCATTGCGACGGTGAACCCTTCCTTTTCCGTACCTTTGCGCCCCCCTCTTCCCCTTTTTCTCTTGACAGGGACGCCGAAATCGTATATAATAGATTAAATAATACTAAGATGGCATAATAGTACCTAAACGTATTATTGGAGTTTTTTAAAAAAGAGGGAATGACATGATCAGAAGCATGACGGCATTTGGCCGCGCGCGTGTCACCACGGAGGAAAAGGACATTACGGTTGAGATCAAGAGCGTCAACAGTCGCTATCTTGACTGCACCGTTCGTCTGCCGCGTCGCTACGGCTTTTTGGAAGACAAGGTCAAGACCTATGCACAGCAGAACGGTATCAGCCGCGGCAAGGTCGAGATCTACATCGGCGTGGATACCCTTTCGGACACCGAGGTGGAGATCCTGCTCGACGACGCGTATGCCCGCGGCTATATCACCGCGCTGGAGAAGCTGCGCGATACATTCGGTCTGCGCGATGATATCAGCGTGATGAGCGTGGCGCAGAACCGCGAGATCTTTACGACGAAGCGTGCCGAGGATGACCAAGAGGGCGACTGGCAGATGATCCGCGAGGTGATGGACCGTGCACTTGCCGAGTTCGTTGCGGCGCGCACTGCCGAGGGTGAGAAGATCGAGCGCGACATCACGCAGAAGATCGAGGGCATCCGCGAGACGGCGAAAAAGATCGCTGTCTATTCCGACGAGGAGATCAAGGCGTACAACGCAAAGCTCACCGAGAGAATAAAGCAGTTTCTGGATGACAACAATATAGCTATCGACGAGGCGCGCATTCTCACCGAGAGTGCGATCTATGCGGATCGCGTGGCGATCGACGAGGAGCTTACCCGTCTGAACTGCCATTTCGGTGCGTTCTACGATATCCTTGCGAGCGGCGAGCCCTGCGGCAGAAAGCTGGATTTCCTTTTGCAGGAGATCAACCGCGAGACCAACACCATCGGCTCCAAGGCACAGTGTCTGGATATCGCCAAGCTGGTCGTAGACATCAAGGCGGAGCTCGAAAAGATCCGCGAGCAGATCCAGAATATTGAATAATTTGAGGATAGAAACATGAAATTTATCAACGTAGGATTTGGCAACATGGTCGCCGCTGACCGCGTGGTCGCGCTGGTCAGCCCCGATTCGGCACCGATGAAGCGTCTGGTCGGCGAAGCGCGAGAGAGCGGACGCATCATCGACGTGACCTGCGGTCGCCGCACCCGCGCGATCATCATCACGGACAGTGACCATGTGATCCTCAGCGCAACGCAGCCGGAGACCATCTCCAACCGCCTTGCGGACGACAACGACAGCGACTACACCGAGGAAGAGGAAGAAAACTGATATGGTATTTATCATTTCCGGACCTGCCGGCAGCGGTAAGGGCACTGTGGTAAACGAGATCCTCGATCGCTCGGACGCGTTTGTCTGTGCGGTCAGCGCAACCTCCCGCCCGATGCTCAAAGGGGAGCAGGACGGCGTGAACTATCACTACATAACGCGTGAGGCGTTTGAAGAAAAGATCCGCGAGGGCGGCGTGCTCGAATACACCGAATACTGCGGCAACTATTACGGCACGCTCGTTTCCGAGTTTGTCCGCGCCGAGACCTTAGGCAAGCACCTGATCCTCGAGATCGAGGTGGACGGCGCAACGCAGATCAAAAAGAAATATCCGGGTGCGGTGCTTGTGATGGTCGTTCCCCCGAGTGCCGATGAACAGCGCCGCAGACTGTACGACCGCGGCAGAGATACCGAGGAGTCGATCTTAAAACGCCTGACGCGTGCCAAAGAGGAGTTGGAGTATCTCTCGGTGTACGATTATCTCATCACCAATGAGACCGGGGCTCTCGACAGAGCTGCCGACGACTTTTTCGCACTGGTGCGCGCCGAGGAGCTGCGTGCCGCATGCGACATTCACTTTAAAAACATTTATTTCGGCGAAGCCGAATGAGCAAATAAGGAGTTAAAACCATGATCAATAAGCCTTCTGTAGAAGAAATGACCAACGACGAACTGAACCGCTATGAGCTTGTCATCGCAACGGCAAAATGCGCACGCATCATCACCGATGAATATGTGGAGCAGAGAGCCTATGCGGAGAAGCTGATCGAGCGCAAGGAGACCGACAAGCCGATCAGTGCGCTGATCGACAAGGATATCCGCGACGAAAAGGCGGTCAAGAACGCAGTTGCAAGACTGCGCAACGGTGAATATACGATCATTCACCCCGAGATCAAGGACTAAAACAGGCGGAAAGGGAGAAACCATGGAAGGAGCGGCATATGCAAAGGTCACGCTGCTCGATGCGCCGAGTGCGCTCGACAGACCGTTTGACTATCGCATCCCCGAGCGGTTTTCGGGGCAGGTAAGCCGCGGTTCACTGGTTTTTGTGCCTTTTTCCAACGCCAACAAAAAGCGCATGGGGCTTGTGACCGAAGTTTCGGACGAGTGCGAGAGCGAGCGCGTCAAGGATATCCTCGATGTGCACTTTCGTGTGTCGCTGTCTGCGGAACAGCTTGCAGTGTGCGAATTTTTGAAGGAATACACCCTTTGCACCACGGGCGATGCCGTGCGTGCGGTTACGCCGCCGCTCTCCGCGCTGAAAAGCGCGACGCAGGAGAAGAGCATTGTCTATGCGCGGCGCACTTCGGCGGAATTTTCGCCGCGCGGCGAAAAGCAAAAGGCACTGTATGCCGCTCTCGGCGAGGAATTTACGCCCGTCGGCGAGCTGTTCGAGGCAACGGGCGCGGGCAACGCGCAGCTAAAGGCACTGAAAGCCGCAGGCGCGGTCGAGGTGCACCTCGAAAGCGTGTACCGCAATCCGTACGCCGACCTCAGAGTCGAGGACGGCAAGGAAAATGTGCTCAGTCCTCATCAGACAAAGGCGTTTGACACTCTATGCGGTCTTTACGCGAGCGGCGAGGCGAAATGCGCGCTGCTCTACGGTGTGACCGGCAGCGGTAAGACCCGCGTGATGAAGTCGATGATCGACCGCGTGGTCGGGAGCGGCAAGAGCGTGATCGTTCTTGTCCCCGAGATCTCGCTGACGCCGCAGACGGTCGGGCTGTTCTGCTCCTTTTACGGGGAGCGCGTCGCCGTGCTGCATTCCTCGCTTTCGGCAGGGGAGCGGTATGACGCATACCGCCGCATTGCCGAGGGGCAGGTCGATCTTGTCATCGGCACGCGCAGCGCGGTCTTTGCACCGCTCCCGAACCTCGGCATGATCATCATCGACGAGGAACAGGAGCACACCTATAAATCGGACATGAGTCCGAAATACCATGCACGCGATGTAGCGGCTTTTCGGCTTGGCAGATGCGGCGGTCTCCTTTTACTGGCTTCCGCGACGCCGTCGGTCGAGAGCTACTACAAAGCCAAAAGCGGCGTCTATACCCTTGTGGAACTGACTGAGCGTTACGGCAACGCGCGGTTGCCCGAGGTGTACATAGACGACCTGAGAAAAAATGCCCTCGGCGGCAACCTTTCGCCGTTTGGCAACCTGCTTTCCGAAAAGCTGACTGAGACGCTGTCAAGCGGCGATCAGGCGATCCTGTTTCTGAATCGCCGCGGCTACAATGCGTTTCTAAGCTGCCGCGACTGCGGCGAGGCGGTGCTCTGTCCTCACTGCTCGGTGTCGCTCACCAGACACAAGCACGGTCGGACGGATCATCTGCTCTGCCATTACTGCGGCTATCGTGCGGCGATCCCGCAGAAGTGCCCTTCGTGCAAGGGAAGTCACCTTGCCTTTATGGGCTACGGCACGCAAAAGGTGGAGGAGGAATTCGGCGAGAAGTTCAGCGGAACGCTTGTGCGCATGGATGCCGATACCACCACCAAAAAGAGCGCCTATGACACGATGCTCACCGATTTTCGTGCGCATAAGGCGGATGTGCTGCTCGGCACCCAGATGGTTGCCAAGGGGCACGATTTTCCCGATGTTACTCTCGTCGGTGTGCTGAACGCCGACTCTACTCTATATATGGATGACTTTCGCGCGGGCGAGCGCACCTTTTCGATGCTCACGCAGGTCATCGGACGCGCAGGCCGTGCCGAAAAGAAGGGCATCGCCGTCATCCAGACGATGAACCCGAAGCATGAGGTCATTCGGCTTGCCGCCGCGCAGGACTACAAGGCATTTTACGAGCGCGATATCCGCATCCGTCAGGCGTTCACCTTCCCGCCGTTCTGCGATATCGCGGTGCTGTCGATCACATCGCTTAGCGAGACCGACTGCGAAAAATGCGCGCTGGAAATTTTCGAGATGCTGAAAAAGAAAACGACGGATGCGTATAAAAACGTGCCGATCATTTCGTTCGGTCCCTTCGAGGCGACCGTGTACAAGATCGACGAGCGCTATCGCATGCGCATCGTGCTGAAATGCCGCCGCAGCAAGAAGCTGCTGCAGCTCCTCGGCGAGGTGCTGGAGCATTTCCATACACCGAAATACAAGAATGTTACCTGCGGTGTGGACATCAATCCCACCGGCATTTGAAAGGAATCTACCGATATGGCAAAACTGCAAATCGTAAAAGAGGGCGATCCGATCCTGCGCAAGGTCAGCCGCCCCGTTACAGAGATCACGCCGCGCATCCTCACCTTGCTTGACGACATGGTGGAGACCATGCGTGCGGCGAACGGCTGCGGTCTTGCGGCTGTGCAGGTCGGCGTGCTGCGCCGCATCGTCGTGATCGAGACCGAGGAGAGCGGACTCATTGAGCTGATCAACCCCGAGATCATCGACGAGAGCGGTGTGCAGGAGGAGGGAGAGGGCTGCTTGTCCGTCCCCGGAAAATGGGGCATCACCCGCCGCCCCGCCAAGGTCAAGGTGCGCGCGATGGATCGACACGGCAAGATCGTGGAATATAAGGGCAGTGACCTGCTTGCCCGCGCGTTCTGCCAT
Source organism: Clostridia bacterium (assembly GCA_017463665.1). GTDB lineage: Bacteria > Bacillota > Clostridia > Oscillospirales > CAG-272 > UMGS902. Next base: position 12,431 of record JAFTOT010000002.1, read on the forward strand.
GAGCTCGATCATTTGGACGGCGAGCTGTTCATTGATCCCAAGCATTTGGTAAGATATCTCGATCCCGACGAGGTGGGCTGAAATGAAGATACTGTTTATGGGTACGCCCGATTTCGCGCTCTTTTCGCTGGATGCCCTCTACAAGGCGGGCGAGGAGATCGTCGGCGTGGTTACCAAGCCCGATACGCCTAAAGGTCGCGGCTACACGCTTACCCCGCCGCCTGTCAAGGTGTACGCGGTCGAGCGGAATCTTCCCGTGTTTCAGCCGACCACGCTGAAAGACGGCGCGTTTGCGGAAGAACTCGAGCGCCTTGCGCCCGACATGATCGTTGTCGTTGCGTACGGCAAGATCCTGCCGAAATATGTGCTCGACTACCCGAAGTACGGATGCATCAACATTCACGGCTCGCTTCTGCCGAAATATCGCGGCGCGGCGCCCATGCAGCGTGCGATCATGGAGGGGGAGAGCGTTTCGGGTGTGACCTCGATGTACATGGCAGAGGGAATTGACACGGGCGACATGCTCCTCAAAGAGGAAGTTGCCATCACCGAGGACGACAATTTTGAGACCGTGCACGACAAGCTCGGCGCGGCAGGCGCGCGCGTGCTGCTCCGCACGGTGGACGCGGCGAAAAAAGGCGAGCTGCACCCCCAGCCGCAGGATGACAGCCTTGCCACCCACGCGGAGAAGATCGAAAAAGCGGAGTGCCGCATGGATTTTTCCACCGATGTAAAGGTACTCCACGACCGCATTCGCGGACTTTCGCCGTTTCCGCTGGCGTTTACCACGCTGCCAAGCGGCAAACTGCTCAAAATCCTGAAAGCACGGTATGAAAAGGACGACACCGTGGAAGAATACGGAAAAGTCATTCGCGCCGATAAAAACGGCATTGCCGTTGCGGCGCGCGGCGGTCGCATCGTCTTTGAGACGATGGTGCCCGAGGGCAAAAAGGCGCAATCTGCCGCCGATATGCTAAACGGGCGACAGATCGCTGTCGGCGATATTTTAGGAGAAAAGTAATATGCCTTTTTACTTCCCTTATTATATGGATATCGGACTCGTGTTTGTGCTGATCGCTGCGATCTTTGCGATGATCGCAAACGCTTCTGTCAATTCTACGTTCAAAAAGTACAGTCAGGTCGCATCAAGCGCGGGGCTGACGGGTGCGGAGAGTGCCCGCCGTGTTCTCGCGGCAAACGGCGTTACGGGTGTTACGATCGAGCGCGTTACGGGAAACCTCACCGACCATTTTGATCCGAAAACCAATACCATCCGCCTGTCCGAAAGCGTTTATGACGCAAACACGGTTGCGGCGGTCGGCGTTGCCGCACACGAGGCGGGACATGCGGTGCAGTATGCCGTAGGTTATGCGCCGATCAAGATCCGCATGGCGATCATTCCG
>JAFTOT010000075.1 GCA_017463665.1 Clostridia bacterium
GCCGATACGCCGAGCAATGCGCCGAACTGCTCCTGCGTCAAACCGTGCGCCCGACGGTATATTCTGATCTTTTCAAAAATGATAACTTTTCGCATACCCGTCAAACAAGCCAATAGCTCTCTTTTTCGCGCGCCATGATGCTGCAGGCGATCATTTCGCGGCGAACGGTGCAATGATCCTCATGGAAACGATGGATGATCTCGTTGACCTCTTTTTCGTCATACACGCGACCGCTTTCAAAGCTTTTTGCGATCTCCCCAAGGACGATCTCGCGCTTTTTCCGCTGTGTCGGGAGCTGTGTCAGCTTGCCGTATTTGAAAAAGTGCGAAAGGACTTCTTTTTTGTATTTTTCGTCGGCATCGGCAAGCGGTTCATCCTTTTTGATCAGCTCATACAGCGGCTTGTCGAAGATCGCGCGGTTGAGCGAATAGATCATATAAAACTGCGAGCGGGAGCACCGGACAACGCCCGCCGACTCCATCTTTTTGAGATGATAGCAGATCGTCGCAGGCGTGAGCGAGAGATCGCACGCGATCTTTTCCACATAGGAATCTTCTCTGAGAAGAATGTTGAGGATCTCCAGCCGCGTCTCATCCGCGAGGAGCTTTAAAAGCGCAAGTTTTTCTTTCATTCATGCATTCTCCGTTTCTTGCTTCTTTTTGATCGCAACATACTGCGAAACCAGCTTTTGTGTTTCGGCGGAAGACAGATATTTTTCGGGAATACATCCCCCGCATTTTAAATCTTCACTGGTGCCAAACAAGCGGCAAACGAACGGTCGGTTCTCATAGATCGAACACGATCCGTCTACCAAGTGGCAGCAGTGCTCATTACAACTGTAGCCACCCATATTTTGTTCTTCCGCAGGTGTGAATTGGATTTGATCCGAGCAGCATTTATGGCATCCGGGCGTACATTTTGACCGAGGTATCTGCTCGTACAGCCGAGTCAATTCACGCATGTGCCTTCTCTCCGGCACGCCAAGCATCTTCAAGGCATTTCTTGCCGAAACAGTAGCCGTCCAGACGGCATTCCAGTTCGATCTTTTCCCAATCCGTTGCAAGCGGGAGCTTTTGAGATACTTCTGCAATCAAGGTATCCGCAAACTCCAACATGCCGTAATACAAGCCGTAATCCGGCTTTTCTTCATCGGGAGCATTATCATACAGTGTCAAATAATCTTGTCTTTTTTGGAGTATTTCATCTAACGGTAAAAGCAGATAGTGATGATTTCGAAATTTTTCTCCATATCTTCGGCAGTTGCGCAGCATACAATGCAGTCTTGACACTGCTGCGTAACGGTATTTCGCGCATTTATACTCTGCGATCTGTTCTTTTTTCACGGTCGGGTTCTTATCAAGATTTCCCGTGAACGCTTCTATTCGCCCGATCTCCTGTTGCAGTACAGCATCGGCGGTGTTGTAAAAAACCGAATCTTTCATTCCGTCCCCTCCTCAAACATACGCGGATAGTTCAAATACATCGATGTCTACACTGATATTATAGCCGTCTAATCACTTTATGTCAATATTGATTCGATAAATTTCTAATCATTCTACCGATGGTAGAAATTTTGTATATATTTTTCATTTTCTGTCACAAAACACGCTTTTCGAGCGTTAATAAGGGTGTCCGGATACAAAACGAACCAAAGGAGGCGAGCGAATGCACACAAGCGAAGACGCGGAAAAGATCGCGGCGCTGTATGCGTTGTATGAGCAGACGATGTTCTACGATGCGCGGCAGATCCTGCACGATGATTTTCTCGCGGAGGATGCCGTACACGAGGCGTTTCTGCGGCTGATCGCGCGGCGGGACAAGCTGGGCGATCCGAATTCCGCATCGGTACATAGCTATGTGAAAAAAACGCTGCGCAGTGCAGCGATCGACTTATATCGCAAAAATCTTCGCGAGCGGGAAAACTGCTGCGATTTAGAAGACTTTGAGATTGCCGAGGAGGGGTCGGAAGATCTTCCGACCGACGCGCTCTCCCTGCTCGGAGAGCTACCCGCAAAGTATGCCGCGGTGATCCGCTGCCGCGCCGTGCACGGTCTGTCGGTACACGAGACCGCCGCCGTGCTGCAGATCAGCGAAGCCTGTGTTCGCAAGCGCTGCGAACGCGCGCGGCACATGCTGCAAAGCAAGTTAGACACGAACCATCCCGCACGAAAGGAGCTGACAAAATGAACGAAAAACATATATTTTCCCCCGCATACGAGGCGAAAAAGCAAGCCGTGCTGAACGCACTGGCGTCCGAGACCGGGGTGCAGCCGACGCGGCGGGCAAGCCGCGTGCCGATACGCGTGATGGTCGCGGCGGCGACCGTGTCGCTGCTCGCGCTCACCGTTTTTGCTGCGGCGAAGCTGATCGACTTCGCCGCCGAGCAGGAGGGCTACGCAACGCACATTCACATCGCCCTTGCCACCACCGAGGGTAAAACGGCGCTGGAAACGACCGCGGCGGACACGCAAAAAACCTTGCGTGCATGGAATGTCGGAGACAGTGAGATCGGTATCAAACTGAGTTTTGCATACATGCCCGAAGACTTAATAGAAAATACCCCCTACAAATGGGGCGCCGAAGAAAAAACGCGGCACATCACCTTTAACGGCATCGATCTGCGCCGTGGTGCATGGGACACTGTCATTGCGCAAACGACAACATACGAAGCCTTCACCGCAGGGGAGCATGCGGCATATCTAATCCAAAAATCCGATGCCGACCTCTATAACAGAGAGCTGTACGTTCTCTTTGCCGAGGAGGAGCTTGCCGTACACGCATGGTTGACCTACGGTATCACCGACGAGGAGATCAAGGCGATCGCCGCAGGAATCACCCTGGAAGAAACCACCGATACCGAGTCGGCAATCCCCATCGCCAACGAATTCGGTTCCGGCACGCCGGAGGTTATCGAGATCACCCGACCGACGGTGTATTACGACGATCTGCTGACCGTGGGCGAAACGGGAAAACATGAACTCGGCGATTGCACCGTAACACTGGAAAGCGTGGAATACTACGACAGCTTTTCTGAGCTGAACAGCGAATACATCGTGCGCAAAGAATTCGTCCGCAAGTTCACGGACGAAAGCGGCGATCTGATCCCGTATCGGCGCACCGAGTATATCCGCGGCGACGGAGTCACCACGATCAATCGCTTCGGCGAGACCGAGGAGATGACCAAAAAACTCATCTGCATCACCGTGTCACTGACCGAATCCGAGCGCTCTGTGCGAAATTTCAGCCTTTACGCACTTTCCGTAGATGCCTACGGCGCGGTTTCTTCCGCGTCCGATAAAACGTATGTCATAGACAGCACGCCCGGGGAGCGGGCAGGCAGCAACGAGTATGTATACTTTGAACCGCTCGGAAACGGCCGCTACCGTCTCGGATATCTGCCGGACGCAGACGAATGCGACGGCGAACTCTGGCTCCGCAGCAGACTAAGCGCTACCGACTACGGTGTCAATTTCAAAATACAATAGTCTTTGTAAGCACAGGCTCTGCCACACGGCAGAGCCTTGTTTTTTAAAAGCAATGGCAACCACCCCTATTGTAGGGCGCGACGTCCCGACGCGCCGTTTTACTACGGTTCATGCGGCGCGTCGGGGACGTCGCGCCCTACAGATTACTGCATATCACACAGATTACAGTTGCTTTTCCGAAAGAAAAATGCTACAATAGATGCGACTATTTTTATATTGGAGTATTGACCTTGAAACGAATTCTCAAATACCTTGCAAAGTACAAGGGCATGGCGATCTTGGCGCCGCTGTTTAAGATGATAGAGGCGACCTTTGAGCTGCTGGTGCCGCTGGTGGTCAAAGACCTCGTGGATGTGGGCATCCAAAACGGCGACAAGCCCTACATCATCAAAATGTGCCTGACCCTCGTGCTGTTTTGCGCCTTCGGCTTTCTCAGCGCGGCGATCGCGCAGTATTTCTCGGCAAAAGCCGCCGTCGGCGTGTCAAAAGACCTGCGCCGCGATATGTACGCGAAGATCCAGACCTTTACCCACAGCGATCTGGATACCATCGGCGTTTCCAACATTCTTACCCGCATGAGCGGCGACGTCAACCAGGTGCAGACGGGTATCAACGTCACGCTGCGTCTGCTGATGCGCTCGCCCGTGGTCGTATTCGGCGCGGTGATCTTCGCTTTCTCCATCGACGTCGGCTGTGCGATCATCTTCGCAGTCGTGGTACCGCTGCTGCTGGCGGTGGTATTTGCGATATTGCTTGCGACCATCCCGCTCTTCAAAAAAGTGCAGAAAAACCTCGAGCGCGTACTGCGTTCCACCCGCCAGAGCCTGACGGGTACGCGCGTGATCCGCGCGTTCTGCGCCGAGGACAAGCAGGTGGAAGACTTCGACCGCGAGAACGACGCGCTGTTTGACCTGCAAAAATTCACCTCCAAGATCTCGGTGCTGATGAACCCGCTCACCTATCTGCTCATCAACTTTGCGATCATCGTGCTGATCTACACGGGCGCGATCCGCATGGAGAGCGGCATCATCACGCAGGGCGCACTGCTCGCGCTCTACGACTACATGTCGCAGATCCTCGTCGAGCTGATCAAATTTGCAAACTTCATCATCACCATGACCAAGGCGATCGCCAGTGCTGGGCGCGTGGACGAGTTCTTTAACGAGGGCAAGCTGCCCGAGGCGGTCAAGGCAGAGCACGACGAAAAAGCGCCTTTCATCACCTTTGACCACGTCTCCTTTGCCTACCCGAGCGGCGGCAATGTCCTGCACAACATCAGCTTTACCGCAGAGCGCGGCGAGACCGTCGGCATCATCGGCGGTACGGGAAGCGGCAAGACCTCGCTGGTATCGCTGATCCCGCGCTTCTACGACGCGACCGAGGGCACCGTCAAGGTGGACGGACTCGACGTGCGCGCCTACAAGGGTGAATCGCTCAAACTGCGCATCGGCGTTGTCCCGCAAAAGGCAGTGCTGTTTGCAGGCACCATCCGCGACAACATGCGCTGGGGCAAGGAAGATGCGACCGACGAGGAGATCCTCGCCGCCATCGAGACCGCACAGGGCGGCGACATCGTCTCCGCAAAAGGCTCGCTGGATGCCGCTGTGACCGAGGGCGGCAAAAACTTCTCGGGCGGTCAGCGGCAGAGACTGACCATCGCCCGCGCACTGGTGCGTAAACCCGAAATTCTCATCCTCGACGACAGCGCGAGCGCGCTCGACTATGCCACCGACGCACGGCTTCGCATGGCGATCCGCGATATGCAGAGCGCGCCGACGACCTTCATCGTCTCGCAACGCACCGCGTCGGTCATGCACGCGGACAAGATCATCGTGCTCGACGACGGCGAAACGGTCGGCATCGGCACGCACGATACGCTGCTCGAAAGCTGCCCGATCTACAAAGAGATCTATGATTCCCAGTTCAAGGGAGGTGAGCGCAAATGAAAAAAACATCTACGTTCGGTCGAGTGCTCACCTATATTAAGAGCAGCCTCGGCAAGCTGCTTGTCACGCTCGTCCTGGCGCTCGCCATCGTCGCCATGACGCTCTATGTGCCGATCCTCATCGGCAACGCCATCGACCTCTGTGTGGACGGAAGTGTTGACCTTGATGCGATCGTGCCGATCCTCATCGAGAGCGCGATCCTCATTGCGCTGACTGCACTCCTGCAGTGGATCATGAGCATCCTCAACAACAACATCACGTTCACCATCGTGCGCGATATCCGCCGCGATGCCATCCGCAAGCTGCAGCGTCTGCCCCTCTCCTACATCGACTCCCATTCTGCGGGTGACATCGTCAACCGCGTGATCTCGGACGTCGATCAGTTCTCGGACGGTCTGCTCATGGGCTTCACGCAGTTTTTCACGGGCATTATGACCATCCTCGGCACCATCGTTTTCATGCTGTGGCTAGACTGGCGCATCGCGTTGTTCGTTGTCCTGCTCACGCCCCTTTCGCTCTTTGTGGCAAAATTTATCGCCACACACACGCATGACTTCTTCCTCGCGCAGAGCAAGGCAAAGGCACAGCAGACCGGCTTTGTCAACGAGACGGTCTCCGAACAGAAGGTCTCCATCGCCTTTTCGCACGGCGAAAAGAACCTCGAAAAGTTTGACGAGATCAACGAAAACCTCGCAAAATGCTCGCTGAAAGCCACCTTCTATTCCTCGATGACCAATCCCTCCACCCGCGTGGTCAACAACCTCGTGTACGGCGGCGTGGCACTGCTCGGCGGCTTCTTCTGCCTCGGTGCAAATCCCACGATGACCGTCGGCGGACTTGCCGTGTTCCTGCGCTATGCAAACCAGTATACGAAGCCGTTCAACGAGATCTCGGGCGTCATCACCGAGCTGCAAAATGCGCTCGCCTGCGCATCCCGCATTTTTGAGCTCTTGGACGCCAAGGAGATCGAGCCGGATGCCCCCGACGCCGCCGATCCCGAAAGCATAGGCGGCAACGTGGACTTCAAGAACGTATACTTCTCCTACACGCCCGAAAAAAAGCTGATCGAGAACTTCAACTTCTCGGCAAAGCACGGGCAGCGCATCGCCATCGTCGGTCCCACCGGCTGCGGCAAGACCACGCTGATCAACCTCTTGATGCGATTCTACAACCCCACAAGCGGCGAGATCGCCGTCGACGATATCTCTACGCGCAAGCTGCGCCGCGCCACCCTGCGCAAAAATTTCGGCATGGTACTGCAGGACACATGGCTGCGTGAGGGCACCATCCGCGATAACATCGTGATGGGCAAACCCGATGCCACCGACGAGGAAGTCGTCGCCGCGGCAAAGGCGGCGCACGCGCACTCGTTCATCAAGAATCTGCCAAACGGCTATGATACCTACATCGGCGAAGACGGCGGCGCGCTCTCCGCAGGACAAAAGCAGCTCCTCTGCATCACGCGCATCATGCTCTGCCTGCCGCCCATGCTGATCCTCGACGAGGCGACCTCGTCCATCGACACGCGCACCGAAATGCGCATTCAAAACGCGTTTGCCACGCTGATGAAAGGGCGCACCAGCTTTATCGTAGCGCACCGCCTTTCCACCATCCGCGAGGCGGATGTCATCCTCGTCATGCGCGACGGCAACATCGTCGAGCAAGGTACCCACGACGAACTGCTGCAAAAAGGCGGCTTCTACGCCGAACTCTGGAACGCGCAATTTGCGAATTGAGAATAACATTTGGAGACAAAACAATGATCGGAATTATTTGTGCAATGAAAATCGAGGCGGATGCGATCCGCGCTTCTCTTACGGACACGCGCACCGAGGTGGTGAGCGGCGTGGAATTTACCATCGGCAAACGATACGGCAAGGAGATCGTGCTGGCGGTCTGCGGCATCGGCAAGGTATTTGCCGCGATCTGCACCGAGGCGATGATCCTGCGCTATGCCCCCACGCTGATCATCAACAGCGGCGTTGCGGGCACGCTGACCGAGACGCTCTCGATCGGCGATATCGCCATTGCGAAGAACCTCGTGCAGCACGACATGGACACAAGCCCGCTCGGCGATCCCGTGGGACTGGTCTCGGGCATTAACAAGATCTATTTTGACGCGGACGAAAAAGCGGTTGCGGCATTTGAGAAAGTAACCGCATCGGTCGGTGCCAACAGCGCGGTCGGCACGATCGCCTCGGGCGACCAGTTTATGTCCGACACCGCAAAGAAAAACGCCATCCGCGACCGTTTTAACGCAATCGCATGCGAGATGGAAGGCGCGGCGATCGCGCATGTTGCGTATGTGAACAACGTACCGTTCGCGGTACTGCGCGCGATCTCGGACAGCGCCAGCGGCGACGCGCAAATGGAGTACCCCAAATTCGTTGCCATGGCAGCCAAACGCTCCCACGCCATCATCGATGCATTCTTGCAGCAGTGGTAAAACCAGCCTTCCCCCCCGGGGGAAGGTGGCGAACGCGACTCTGCCCAAGTATAAACAGGGACATCGGTTCCGTCGCGTTTGACGGATGAGGTGTAGGATGCGCCGTAAGGTCGCATCCGTGTCCGTAGAGATGTAACATTCATTCCGTAAGGGGAAACGCCGCTGCGGCAGCTACACCTCATCAGCGGTTTACCGCAATGCGACCGCAGGTCGCTATGCTTCCACCTCGAGGGGAAGCCTAATAGAAAAAGCCGCACGTGTGCGGCTTTTTGCTATACATATTTACTTGATCAGACCGTCTTGGGGGGTGCCGGTGGGGCCTTTGACGAGGATGACATCGGGCTCGCCGTCTACTTCTACGAACTTCATCGCGTCGTAGCAGATGTGGCGGGGCGAGATCTCGGTGGGGCTGAAGTGCTGGTGATAGAACATGATGTACTCACCGTTTGCGGTTCTGGTGTACACAGAGTCGCCCGTACCGCGGGAGAACTTGGTGCCGCGCAGGATCGGGTTGTACTTGTACTTAACGTACGGACCGAGCGGCTTTTCTGCGATAGCAAAGCCTTCGCCGTAGTCGCCCTTGTAGTGCGAACCTGCGTAGATCATGTAGTAGAGACCCTTGTGCTTGAAGATAACGCCGCCCTCGGTGATGCGTGCATAGTCGCACTCCCAAGGCTCGGTGGGAATGATGATCTTGACGAGCGTGTCGTCCAGCGCAGTGACGATGCCGTCTTCCATCTTGATCTCGTATGCCCAGATCTCGTTGCCGTTGTTGAAGCGAACGACCGTCAGATAGCAACGTCCGTCCTCGTCGATGAACGGATGTCCGCCGATTTCCAGAACATCCTCATGGATCGGCTTCATCGTCTTGGACTTGAAGGGACCGAGCGGGCTCTCGGAAGTAGCAAAAGCAATGTGCGGCTCACGGCGTCCCGTCTTGGGGTTGGGTGCGGTGTGGGACGCGTAGAACATGTAGAACAAGCCATCCTTGTAGATGACGTTCGGGCTCATGTACTCGTTGTTGCCCCAGCCGTCACAGCCGTGGAAAACAACATGCGGCTCCGACCAGTGGATCAGATCCTTGGAGGTGTAGCACTGGAAGAGCGACATGTCCTGTGTATCGGTGAAATAGAGGTAATACGTGCCGTCATAGAACATGATGTCGGGGTCGGCACCGTATACTACGGGATTGAGATACTGCGTATCGGGATCGAACGGCTTTGCAGGCTCGATCTCGGTCAGGGAGATGCCACGGAACTCTGCCACACTCTCGCCGAAATTGAAGCCGATACCGCCGCGGGTGAAGTGCTTCAGTTCGAGGTCGATCTTCGGATAGATGGGAGCAGTCTCATGCTCGAAGTTGTTGAACCAGATCTTCGCGTATGTACCGCGGATCTCGATGCGGATCTTATACCATGTATCGGTCGTGAAGGGATAGGACATGTGGCTGAGGACAACATGATCGCTGTCGCCGCCGTTGACCTTCTTGAGGGTAAGCGAGTGATCTGCCGCATTCAAAATGAGGTAGTAGCCGGTGACCCATCTTGCGCCGTTTTTACCCTGCGAGCGGAAGTAAACACCTGCCTCGCCGGTCTTGTTCAGCTTGATCTCGCACTCAAGGGCGAAGTTCAGCGGCGTTTTCTCCACGGAAAACATCGTTGTGGGCTCTTTGGTGGGAAACAGCATGTCCGCTGCCGGTGCAGAATACACACCGTCCTTTTCGGTGATCGTGGCGCCGAATTTCATCCATTCCATAAGTATTCTCCTTTGTAAACAATATGGATTTTCTTACAGTTTTATCATATAGCAAAAATCCCGCGCAGTAAATACGAAAAACCATATTTTTTGTACAAAAAGTCAACCAATATAAAGTCAAGCCATGATCTTTTGCGATGCAAAATACATTTCCCCGCCCCACAAACAAAAAATGCGGCACACGCCGCATTTTTTAATCTTTATTATAGAACGCATCGGTTTTGCTTTTTTGCCAGAAAATTCCCTCGGCTTTGGAAAGGAGCGGCTCATACTTGTTTCCGGCGATGAGCAAATGCTCCAAAAACTCCACGCGAATGGTACGAAACGCGTGGGCAACCTCGGTGGTGGTCACCATATCCTCGGGAGACGGGACCAACGTACCGTTCGGATGGTTGTGTGTCAGAACCGCCATCGCGGCATTGGTACGGATCGCATGCTCAATCAGCTTGCGCGTATCCATGCGCACCTGATTGACCGATCCCTCCCCTAACTTCACGATCTCGAGGATATGCCAGCTGTTGTCCATCAGCACCAAAAAGATCGCCTCTACCGTCATCCCCGCATAGCGATCGATCATCAAGCGTCCAAGCTTATCCACGCTGTCGTAACGGACATCGGGAAGAACCTCGCTCGCGACATTGCGCCAGACCTCGGGGATCATCTTGATCAGCGTTGCCGTATGCTCGCTGACACCGTTCACCGTGCAAAGCTCTTCCAAACTCGCCGCAAACACGCCCTTGAGCGAGCCGAAGCGATTGAGCAGCGCATGCGCGATAGGATTTGTATCTCTCTGCGGAATGGTATAAAACAAGAGCAATTCGAGTATATTATGCTTCTCGAAGCCGTCCAGTCCCTCGCGCAGGAATCGCTCCTTGAGCCGCTGACGGTGTCCGCTGTGAATGTTTTTCTTTACTGCCATACTTATCCGAGCAGTTTTGCAAACGCAGAGGGAGTATATACGCGGCAGCCGAACGCCGTTGCACCGGGCGTAACGGTCACCACGCGATTTTTGGAAAGCTCGGTTGCGGCAGCCTCGCGATCCAGCAACAAAACGCCGATCACATGTTTTCCGCCGTTTACCTTTGCGGCAAAATCGGGCTTATTCCACAGATAGTCGGTCTCGCCCGACGCACCCTTCACGGCGATGTAGCCGCCGACATTCTGAAAGTACACGCGCTCCGCGCCCTCGCCGAGCGTCAGCACCTTGACCGCGTAGACGGTATCCGCCGTCTCAACGAAGAAGTCGCACTTGCCGCTGTCATTCTTGCTGATGCCGAACAGACTTGCCGCGCGGAAAGCATATCCGCGTTCCTTGCAAAGTTTTTTGATCTCACCCATGGAAAAAGTCATTTTTTCACCCGCTTTTCTATCAAAGTGTACCGAATACTTGCAATTCGGTTGTTTTTTTGATATAATCGTCCAAGAAAGAGCAAAAAAACCTCGCCGAGGCGAGGTTTTTGCTGGAGCTGGTAGCCGGACTCGAACCGGCGACCTGTTGATTACGAATCAACTGCTCTACCAACTGAGCCATACCAGCGCGCTTGCTATTATACTATATTTAGAGGGCGTTTGTCAAGTGTTTTCACGCGAAAAATGATTTTTTTGTGTGTTTTCGCAACAAACGCAGGAGCTATTATGAATTTATGTGATATCCGCACCGTGCGCGAGATCTTATCCGCGTTCGGCACGACGACCAAAAAAGGCTTTGGGCAAAACTTCCTCATCAATCAGAGCATCCCCGAGCGCATCGCGGAGAACTGCTGCGATGACGCAGACAGCGTGATCGTGGAGATCGGTCCCGGTATCGGATGCTTGACCGCCGAGCTTGCCAAGCGGTACAAAAAAGTCATCGCCTTTGAGATCGACAAGACGCTGATCCCCGTGCTTGCCTACACGCTCGGCGAATACAAGAATGTGGAAGTGATCAACCGGGACATCATGGAAGCAGACCTGGCGGCAGTCCTTGCCGAAAAGGCGGCGGGCGAGCGCATTTCGGTCTGCGCAAATCTCCCCTACTACATCACCACGCCGATCTTGATGCGCCTGCTGGAGAGCGGCATTCCCTTTGACTGCATCACGGTCATGGTGCAGGCGGAGGTGGCGGCACGGCTCGCCGCCGCGCCCGGCTCCGCCGACTACGGCGCGATCACGGCATCGCTCTGCTACTACGGGCAACCGCAGCGGCTGTTCACCGTGGCGGCAGGCAACTTTATGCCCGCACCGAAAGTGAATTCCGCCGTCGTGCGCATTGATCTCTACCGAGACAAGCCGGTCAAGCCGAAGGATGAAAAGCTCTTTTTCACCGTGATCAAGGCGGCTTTCGGGCAGCGGCGCAAGACGCTGACGAACGCGCTCTCGACCGCCTTTCCCGACCGCACCAAAGAGGAACTGACCGAAGCGGTCACCGCCTGCGGCTTTGACGAGCGCATCCGCGGCGAACGCCTCTCCACCGCCGATTTCGCAGCCTTGGCGGATCAGTTAGTGAAGTAAGAAGACGTGGGGACGCTTTTGTAAAAGCGTCCCCACCCCCCGTAAAACTTTTGAAAAAAAGTATATGGCTACACCAATTTACTTTTCAAAAGTTTCTACTTCATAGCCTTCCCCTCGAGGGGAAGGTGGTGCGAAGCACCGGATGAGGTGTAGGATGCGACGTAGTTCGCATCCGTGTCCGTAGAGATGTAACATTTATTACGTAAAAGGGAAACGCCGCTGCGGCGGCTACACCTCATCAGCGGTTTACCGCAATGCGACCGCAGGTCGCTATGCTTCCCCTCTAGGTGAAGCCTTATTTTTGCTCCCGTCGCGTTTGACGGATGAGGGATCCGCAACAGCAATATTTTCCCCCAAGCACCAAACATCAGTTGCCGTCATACTTGTTTGATCATGCCCAAGAACACCAATTTACTTTGCAAAAGTTTTGGAAAAAGGTGCGTTTACTCATTTCCTATGTTAACAAACAAGCCACGCTGATTTCAGCGTGGCTTTTTGGACGCGTCGGAACTCAAAGTTTATATACGTAATCCGTTAGAGACGCGTTAACTTTCTTACAAAAAGTTTTCCCCTGCATATTTTTATTCCTGATTCAATCTGCCGAAGTCGGCGGTGAGTTGGTAGAGGCGTTTTTCGATCGCCTTTGAGGGCATTTTGGTCATGCGCCACGACCAGTTGCCGACAGAGGTGGAAGGCGTGTTCATGCGCGCCTCGCTGCCGAGCGAAAGCAGATCCTGCATGGTGTAGATCGCAGTATCCGAGATCGAACCCGCCGCGCCGCGGATCATGCCCCAAGCGTAGCCCTCTTTTTTGTCGAGGTTCAAATACCGCTTGGCATAAGCGATGTCATCCGGCGCAGCAGTGCGCATCCAACCCTCGGCGGTGTCGTTGTCGTGCGTACCGACGTACACGACCGAGTTGCGATTATTGTATGTATGCGGCAGATAATTCGACTCCTCGCGGCTGTCAAAGGCAAACTGCAGCACCTTCATGCCGGGATAGCCGCTGTCTGCAAGCAGTTTTGCGACCTCGGGCGTGATAAAACCGAGATCCTCGGCGATGATCGAAAGGTTACCGACCTTCTTTCGGATGGCGTTAAACAGCGACATGCCGGGTCCCTGCATCCACGCGCCGCCGCGGGCGGTATCCTGCCCTGCGGGAATGGTGTAAAAGGACTCAAAGCCGCGGAAATGGTCAATGCGCAGAATGTCATAAAACTTTGCCTGCCGTGCGATGCGGCGGCACCAGAAGTCGTAGCCGTGCGCGCGCTGATACTTCCAGTCGTAAATAGGATTGCCCCAGAGCTGACCGTCCGCTGAAAAGGCATCGGGCGGGCAACCCGCGACGAGTTTGGGCGCGAGGTTTTCATCGAGCAGGAAACAGCGCGGATTTGTCCACACATCGGCGCTGTCGCGCGCGACATAGATCGGCAGGTCGCCGATGATCTTGATGCCGTTGTCGTTTGCGTATGTTTTCAGTGCTGTCCACTGCTTGGAAAACGCATACTGCAGGAATTTATAAAAACCGATCTCCCTGCCGAGCTTACGCTCGGCTTTTTCAATGGCGGCTTTGCGGCGGAATTTCAGCCCGTCCTCCCAAGTGTCAAACGACGCGCCGTGATTTTCGTTTTTGAGCGCCATAAACAAGGCGTAATCGTCCAGCCAATCCTTCTCGGCGCGGCAAAAATCCAGGAACTCTGCCGTAAAGTTTTCGGCGAAGCGCGCATATGCTTTCCGCAGCAGCGGATAGCGGCGATCATACTGCATCTGAAAATCGACATGCGACGGATCGCCCGTAAGCTCTGCCTCGGCGATCTCCTCTTTGGTCAGCAGCTTTTCGCGGCGCAGGATATCGAGGTCGATAAAATAGGGATTGCCCGCGAAGGAGGAAAACGACTGGTAGGGCGAGTCGCCGTAGCCCGTCGGACAGATCGGCAGGATCTGCCAATAGCGCTGCCCCGATCTTTTCAGAAAATCTACGAATCTATATGCTTCTTTTCCCATGGTGCCGATGCCGTAAGGCGACGGCAGGGAGGATATGTGGAGTAATACACCGCTGCTTCGCATAAAATATGTCCTTTCAAATCCAAACTTTCACGCCTGCCCGAGAGTGAGCAATATTGCCATCCGCAGACAGATGTGTTCGACTTCGGTACCTTAACCTTTTACTGCACCTGCCATAATTCCCTTTATGATATGCTTTTGGCAAGTGAAGTAGAAAACGACGATCGGGATGATCGACAAAACGATCAGTGCCATGATCGCGCCGATATCGCTTTGACCATAGCTGCCGTTGAGATACTGGATGTGAATCGGGATCGTACGATAGTTTTTGATATCGAGTACCAGATACGGGAGCAGATAGTCATTCCAGATCCACATTGTCTCGAGGATGCACACCGAGATGAGCGTTGGCTTCATGATCGGCAAAACAATACCGAAGAATGTGCGGATCGGACCGCATCCATCGATATTTGCCGCCTCCTCGATCTCCAGCGGAATACTCTTGACAAAGCCGCAGAACATAAACACGGCAAGTCCCGCTCCAAAGCCGAGATAAACCACGATAATGCCCACGGGATTGCTGAGGTTCAGCGTATCCGCCGTCTTTGAAAGCGTATACATGACCATCTGAAAAGGTACGATCATCGAAAACACGCAAAAATAGTATATACCACGACAGATCTTGTTGTCAACCCTTGTGATATACCATGCGGTCATAGAAGTGAACAACAGGATCGCAAGCGTTGAAAATACCGTGATAAAGATCGAATACATGACCGACTTGTAAAACGGATAGTCCCCGAAAGTAATACCGCGCATGTAGTTCTCAAGTCCCACATAACTCTCCGCGCCGGGAAGCACAAAGGGGGATGCACTGATAGAGGTCTTCAGCTTAAAAGAGTTCATCAGCACGATAAAGATCGGCGAGATATACACAACGGAGATCAGCGTCATAATAATGGTGGTGATCGTCTTGCCGATCGCGTTTTTCTTGAACATTACTGCTGCACCTCCCTTTTACGGGTGAAATAAAGCTGCGCAAGTCCGATCACGGCAACCAGCAAGAAGAAAACGACCGCCTTTGCCTGACCGACACCGCGTGTATTGGCATTTTGATAGAATGTATTGTAGATATTCAGCGCAAGCATCTCTGTCTGATAAATGGTTTCGCCGCCGACCTGCAAACCGGGTTCGCCCGCAGTCAACGCGAGGTTCTGGTCAAAGAGTTTAAAGGAATTGGTCAGCGACAGAAAAGTGCAAATGGTGATGGAAGGCATCATCATGGGCAGCGTCACTTTTCGGAGTGTCTGCCACTTGGTAGCACCGTCCACCTTTGCCGCCTCATAGAGCGACTCGGGGATACTGTTCAGCCCCGAAATATAAATGATCATCATATAACCGATCTGCTGCCAGCAAAGCAGAATGATGAGCCCCCAAAAGCCGAATGTGGAATTCAGCTTGATATTGGTACTCCAGTTTTGCAGAATACCGTTAAAGATAAGCTGCCAAATATAACCGAGAATAACACCGCCGATCAGGTTGGGCATGAAAAACACGGTTCGAAAGGCATTTGCACCCTTGATACCGCCGGTGAGCACATGCGCAACCGTAAAGGCGAGCACATTGATCAGCACTACGGATACGACCGTAAACACAGCCGTAAACGCAAAGGCATGCAAAAAGGACGGATCTTGAAATGCATCAATATAGTTTTGAATGCCTACCCATGTGGCATCGCTTGTAGTTTTGAATTTACAGAAAGAAAGGTATACGCCGTGCAAAAACGGGTATATAAAACCGATACAAAAGGCAGCAAAAGTAGGCAGCACAAAGATCGGAAAGTAAAATTTCAGTTGCCGTTTATTCATAGTATGTCTCCTAAATATCCGTAAAAATAGGGGGCGATGACCGCCCCCTATTGTTTACGAAAGAAATTTATTGATTCGCTGCAGCGTACTCGGTCTTCCAGCCGTCAACGAATGCGGAACCAACACTGTCCCAAGTGCCTGTACCTGCTGCATACTGCGTGAGTGCGGTGCCAAGACCCTTCTTCCATTTTTCGGAAGGAATCGAGGAGAAGTTCCACGAAACAGAGGTTTTACCCTCAGCAATATACTCGTTTGCGATGGTAACCAGCGGGTTGGAAGCAGCTTTTGCCGACTTGAACGGAACGACAAATCCCATGTCGTTTGCCAGTGAAGAAGTTCCCTCTTCGCTGGTAACTACCCAGTAGAGGAAGTCGAGCGTAGCCTGAATGTCAGCCTCGCTTGCCTTGGAGTTTACGCACCAGAAGTTCTCAGAACCTGTGCAAAGTCCCTGATTCTCTTCACCGTCTGCACCGATATAGATCGGAAGCATACCGAACTCGCTGTCCTCAAGACCTATGCCGCTATCGTCCTTTTTGACAGAGCCGTATGCCCAAGTGCCGTTCTGATAGAACACAGCTTTTTCGGTCTTGAACTCGGTCTCTGCATCCGTGCCGGTCTTGCTTGCCAGCACAGTGGGATTACAAGTAGCATTATTGATATAGAGATCCCAAATTGCGCGATAGTTGTCCAGATACTTGCCCTCGATCGCGTCGGTCGAGCCGATACCCTTTGCCTGATACTCATAGTAAATGGGCATATTGGCAAGATGCGTCTGGAAACGCCAGTCAGACGAAGAATCCATGCCCGCAGAGGTAAATGCACCGTCTACGCCAAGAGCGGTCTTGTTTGCCTGAATCTCCTCTGCAACCGTCTTGAGTGCCGCAAAGTTGTTCAGTTTGTCGATCGACTTGATCGTTGCAAAATTAGATGCAAAATACTTAGCCAGCAGCGTCTTGTTGTAGATGATACCGTAGGTCTCTACGACGTACGCAATACCGTAAACCTTGTTGCCCTCAACCAATGTGAAATCGTTCGAGGTCAGCTCACCGAGCACCTTACTGCCGCTGAAGTCATAGCAGTAGTCCTTCCAGTTGGCAAGACCAACGGGGCCGTTGACCTGGAAGAGCGTGGGCGCCTCTTTTTTGTCCATTTCCGAGGTCAACGTCTGCTCATATGTACCTTCGGCAGCGGTAACGACGGTAACCGGAATACCGGTCTTTTGGGTGTAGGTTGCAGCAAGTGCTTTCCACTGCGCATCCTGTTCGGGCTTGAAGTTGAGGTAGTATACGGAAGCCGTATCTTCCTTTCCGCAGGCTGCAAACATGGGAATAATCATGAGAATCGCCAGGGTCAATGCCAAAATTTTCTTAATCATGTCAGAAAATCCTCCTAATTTGTTTAGCATTTTTTAATGTACCCGTGCTTAGGTTTGCGCAAATGTCCTACCACGATGATTATACCACCGTTGTTTATTTTTTTCAATATTTGATTTGTATTATTTATTTTTTTGTTTATTTTCAACAAAAGAAGAACCAAAACCCACAAAAAACGGTGGGGTGATATCTTGTTATTTTGTCTAAGTTGTCACTTTCTATGGCAGTTTTGACGAAGCACAAAAAGTCCACGGCTTGCGCCGTGGACTTTTTGTGCTTCATTATATAAATATAATTTTATGTTCGGATCAGTTGAACATTTCGCCGTACTTGAGAAGTCTCTCGTACTTAGCCTTTGCAGCTTCCTCAGCCTTGGTGAACAGAACTTCTGCTCTCTCCGGGAATGCCTGTGCAAGGCGGCTGTAACGCGTCTCGCTCGTGATGAAGTCACGGTAAGAAGCGGTGGGAGCCTTGGAGTCAACGGTCAGCGGGTTCTTACCCTCTGCCTTGAGCGTCGGGTTGTAACGGAACATCTGCCAGTAACCTGCCTCAACGGCTCTCTTCATTTCGAGCTGGCAGTTCTGCATCGTGCCCTTGATACCGTGCATTTCGCAAGGTGCATAGCCGATGATGAGCGAAGGACCGTTGTAAGCCTCAGCCTCGGTCATTGCCTTGAGCGTCTGGTTCATATCCGCGCCCATAGCGATCTGTGCAACGTATACGTAGCCGTAGGACATTGCGATCTCTGCAAGGTTCTTCTTGCCGATTGCCTTACCTGCTGCTGCGAACTGTGCAACCTGACCGATCTGGGAAGCCTTGGACGCCTGTCCGCCGGTGTTGGAGTAAACTTCGGTATCGAATACCATTACGTTTACGTTCTCGCCCGAAGCCAGTACGTGGTCCAGACCGCCGAAACCGATATCATATGCCCAACCGTCGCCGCCGAAGATCCATACGGACTTCTTGGAGAGGTAGTTCTTCTCTGCGAGAATAGCCTTGGACTCTTCACAGCCGTCTGCAGCCCACTTCTCGAGCAGCTCAACGAGAGCCTTGGTAGCCTTCTCGTTTGCTACGCCGTCATCGAGGGTGTTCAGATAGTTGTCGATCACTGCCTGGCAGTTGTCGCAGGGAGCCTTGAGAGCCTTAACCTTAGCGATCAGTCTCTCACGGATCGCCTTCTGACCGAGAGCCATACCGAGACCGTGCTCAGCGTTGTCCTCGAACAGGGAGTTTGCCCATGCGGGACCGCGGCCGCTCTCGCGGTTTACGGTGTAAGGCGTTGCAGGTGCGGAGCCGCCCCAGATAGAGGAGCATCCGGTTGCGTTGGAGATGTACATTCTCTCACCGAAGAGCTGGGTGATCAGACGAGCGTAAGAGGTCTCTGCACAACCTGCGCAGGAGCCGGAGAACTCAAGCAGAGGCTGCTTGAACTGGCTGCCCTTAACGGTTGCGTTGATGAGCTCGGGCTTCTCGGAAACGTTTGCTACTGCGTAGTCAAACGGAGCCTGCTGATCGAGCTGCGAAGCCTGCGAGGTCATCTCGATAGCGACCTTCTCGGGAGCGCCGTCCTTGAGTGCCTTTGCGGAAACAGGGCAAGCCTTTACGCACAGGGTACAACCCATGCAGTCCATGGGCGAAATTGCCATGGTGAACTTGTAGTCGGTCTTAACGACAGGCTTTGCAGTGAACTTGGTAGCCGCAGGAGCGTTTGCAGCCTCCTCAGCGGTCATAGCGAAGGGACGGATCGCAGCATGCGGACATACAAATGCGCAGTTGTTACACTGGATACAGTTTTCAGCGTGCCATACGGGAACGTTGACTGCAACGCCGCGCTTCTCGTATGCAGCAGCACCCTGCGGGAAGGTACCGTCAACATAGTCAACGAAGGTGGAAACGGGGAGAGCGTCGCCGTCCATCTTGGATACGGGCTCAACAACGTTCTGAACGAACTTAACGAGCTCGGGACGGTTGCCGGTCACGGTGCTCTCTGCAGCCTTGACCTCTACGGTCTTCCAAGCCTCGGGAACCTTGACCTCTACCATTGCGGAAGCGCCTGCGTCGATCGCCTTGTAGTTGAGGTCAACGATCGCCTGACCCTTCTTGATGTAGGACTTGTATGCCATCTTCTTCATGTACTCGATGGCTTCTGCAGCGGGCAGAATGTTTGCCAGAGTGAAGAATGCGGACTGCAGAACGGTGTTCTTAACCTTTGCGTTACCGATCTCCTTAGCGGCGATGTTGGTAGCGTTGATGATGTAGAACTTGATGTTGTTGTTAGCGATGTAGGACTTGACGGATGCGGGCAGGTGTGCGTCCAGCTCGTCAGCAGTCCACTGGCAGTCGAGCATGAAGGTTCCGCCCGGCTTTACGTCCTCAACGATCTTGTAGCCCTTGAGGATGTAGGAAGAGTTGTGGCAGGCAACAAAGTTTGCCTTGGTGATGTAGTAAGGAGACTTGATCGGCTTGTCGCCAAAACGCAGGTGCGAGATGGTTACGCCGCCCGTCTTCTTGGAGTCATACTGGAAGTATGCCTGAATGTACTTGTCGGTGTGGTCGCCGATGATCTTGATGGAGTTCTTGTTTGCACCGACGGTACCGTCGCCGCCCAGACCCCAGAACTTGCAGGAGATGGTGCCCTCTGCAGCGGTGTCGGGAGCAGCGGTCTCCTCGAGGGACAGACCGGTGACATCATCCACGATACCGATCGTGAAGTTTGCCTTGGGCTCATCCTTTGCGAGATTGTCATATACAGCAAATACGCTTGCGGGCGTGGTATCCTTGGAACCGAGACCGTAACGGCCGCCGACGATCTTTGCATCTACGCCGGTTTTGCTCAGCGCTGCAACTACATCGAGGTAGAGAGGCTCGCCGAGGGAGCCGGGCTCCTTGGTTCTGTCGAGAACAGCGATCTTCTTAGCGGTCTTGGGCAGTACTTCTGCCAGCTTCTCAGCAACGAAAGGACGGTACAGTCTTACCTTAACGAGACCGACCTTCTCACCCTTAGCGGTGAGATAATCGATAACTTCTTCTGCAACGTCGCAGATGGAGCCCATAGCAACGATCACGCGATCTGCGTCCGGAGCACCGTAGTAGTTGAAGAGCTTGTAGTCGGTGCCGATCTTGGCATTGACCTTGTCCATGTACTTCTCAACGATCGCGGGGAATGCGTTGTAGTACTTGTTGCAAGCCTCTCTGTGCTGGAAGAAGATATCGCCGTTTTCAGCCGAGCCGCGCAGAACGGGATGCTCGGGGTTGATGGAGCGGGCACGAAATGCCTCAACAGCATCCATATTTGCCATTTCCTTCAGATCGTCAAAGTCCCAGACCTCGATCTTCTGGATCTCGTGCGAGGTACGGAAACCGTCAAAGAAGTTGAGTACGGGAACTCTGCCCTCGATGGTTGCAAGGTGAGCAACTGCGCTGAGGTCCATAACTTCCTGCGGGTTGGTCTCCGCCAGCATTGCGAAACCGGTCTGACGGCAAGCGTAAACGTCCGAGTGGTCGCCGAAGATGTTCAGCGCGTGGGATGCTACGCAACGAGCGGATACATGGAATACGCAAGGGAGAAGCTCGCCCGCGATCTTATACATGTTCGGGATCATAAGGAGCAGACCCTGCGAAGCGGTGTAGGTGGTCGTAAGAGCACCTGCTGCAAGCGAACCGTGAACGGTACCTGCCGCACCTGCCTCGGACTGCATCTCGGTAACCTTTACAGGGGTGCCGAAGATGTTCAGCGCGGGCTTGCCCAGAATGTTCTTGCCGGATGCAGCCCACTGGTCTACGTTGTCGGCCATCGGGCTGGAAGGCGTGATGGGATAAATGCCGGCTACTTCCGTAAACGCATAGCTTACGTGAGCGGCGGCAGTGTTACCATCCATGGAAAGTTTTTGTCTTGCCATTTTGGAATACCTCCGAAAATTTAAAATTCATTTATATAAATAACTTATTAAATGCCACCTGTTATTATAGCATTATGCCGTATAAAAGTAAAGAGAATTTCATGGATTTTTTGCAGTTTATACACGTTTTTTGACGGCAGAGATACCATTTTTCCCCGCACCGTCAGAAAAATTTGATCTGCGTCATGCCCTGATACATCGCGCGCAGCTCGCGCGGCGTGACATGCTCGTGCTTTTTGAGCATGTCGCCGAAGTATTTGGCACTCTTGAAGCCGCACGCTGTGGCGATCTCCTCAAACGAGCGGTCGGTCGCCGCCAGCAGCTCCTTTGCCGCCTCCAGGCGAACGCGGATCAGGTACTGCACGGGTGTGCAGCCGTAAACGCGCTTGAAATGGCGGGTGAACACGCTCTCGCTCATGGAACAGCTATGCGCCAGCACACGCACGGTCAGCGGCTCCATATACCGCTGCTCGATCTGCAGCATCGCGGGTGAAAGGCGGTCGGTCAGCGTGTCAAAGCGTTCGAGGCGGCTGATCATGCCGTCACGTGCGATACTCGCCAGCGCGGAATACACTGCGGCGCAGATGCGCAGGCAGTCGTGGTAGTATTCGAGCGCATACGGACTCATCTTCACCACTGCGGAAAGCCCCGTGCCCTCATGTGTCTCCCCCACGGCGATGTCGGACAGCTCCAGATGCCCGAGAAAATCCTCTGCGGCATCAAAAAGCACATACTCGCAGACGAAATCCGCACTCTTGTCCGAAAAGACAAGCGGCGTGTCACGGCGGACAAACAGCATCGCCCCCGCAGAGAGCTCCTCGCCGCCGGCGATCGCGATGCTGCCCTCCTTGACCGAAAGCAACAGGTGTGTCCCATCGGCAGACGGCGTCTTTTTGCCGCTGCCGAAGGCGATCGGTGCGATCGGCAGACGATCGCGCTCCTCGGTTTCTCTGTCGAGATCTATGTATTTTTCCATACCCATTCCTTTCCGAAAAGCGCAGCTTTTCAAAAACAGTGGATTGACTTTTTATGCAAAAAAGAATACAATATTTTTATAATCTGCCCAAAACAGGAGAGCCGAACATGGATATTTGCGTGGTGACAAACGATGCGCTGCTGGCGCGCTTCTTGATTCTGGAGCTCGCCGAGGCGGGCTTTCATGCCGAGCAGCACACCGACTTCGCGAGCGAAGCGGAGCTGTATCTCTGCGATCTCGATTTTTATGTGGACGAAGTCCCCGAGGAGACCGTCGGCTTTTCGTATGACGAAAACAAGCGCCGCCGCGTGCAAAGCTTTCTGCACCGTCCCATCGACGCCGAAAAGCTGCGCAAATTGGCAGCAGAGCGGCTGCTCGCACCGGGGCGGCATGTGCAAACCGGCACGCTGACGATCGACCGCGTCTCCCGCCGCATAAAGACCGCGCTCGGTGAAGTAGGGCTGTCCGAAAAGGAGCTTGCCCTCCTGCTCGCACTCTGCGAAACGCCGCTGCTGCGGCGCTCGGATGCGATCAAGCTGTTCGGCGACGGCGAAAGCAATGTGGTGGACGTCTACATGCACTATCTGCGCAAAAAGCTGAAAGCCGTCTGCCTCGGCGACGTGATCGAAGCCAAGCGCGGCAAAGGCTATGCCCTGTGCGGCACTATCACCATGCAAATCCGATAATATCCCATGAAAATTATACCAAAAAAGGCTTGCAAACGCAAGCCTTTTTTGGTTTGTTTATGCGCGGAACAGTCTTACCATGGTGAGGATCGCCTGTTCTTTGGTGTAGGTGCCCCTCGGGTTGAATCTTCCGTCGCCGAGACCGCCCATGACGGCGTTCTGCGTGGTCTTATCCCGAGCGGAGGAAACAAAGGCGATGCCCGCCGCTGCCCAGGATGCAAACTCGCCGCTGTCGGTGAAGGTGCCGCCCTCTCCGCCGTCGATCTCCATCCGCTTCGCGGCATTGTAGAGCATAGTCGCCGCTTCCTGCCGCGTGATCGAGCTGTCGGGATCAAAGATGCCGTTTCCGCGGCCGTTCAGGATGCCGAGCGCATTCGCGATCAGAACCGCTTCTGCCTTGGTATCGGTGAAGGCATTGACATTCACCGTCTTGCCGAATTTCGCAAGGAGCTCTTCGCCTGTCATATCCATACGCTCAGTCAGAAGACGCAGGATCAGCGTGCAGAAATCGGCGCGGGTGATATTGGAGGTGAGATCGCAAAGGATGCTGTCGGGAACAAGTCCGAGCTCGTTTGCCGCGGTGACCTCGGGCACTGCCCAAGCGGAGATCGCGGTAGACGGTGCCGTCTCGCCCGCTGCGGCGAACTTGACGACGCCGAAGGCGTTCTTCACCAGCGTGTACTCGAGCGTTTCTGTGAAATTCGCACCGTCGGAGAACACCGCCTTAAAGGTGTGCGCACCCTCGGAGAGGGACGCGGTGTTCAGCGAAACATCGTGCACAACGCCGCTGCCGCGCTGATACAGTGCACCGTCAAGGTAATAGTCTACATGCACCGCATTGCTGTAATGCGCGTTGCAGTATGCGGAGATCGAAATGCTGTCGGTCTTTTCACAGAAGTTCTCGAGCGATACATAGTGCATCGCTGCATCCTCGGTGCTGTGCAGCAGCGTCTTGTTGGCAGCCACTGCCGCGTCGAATGCCGCCTCTACCTTGGGATTCTGCTCGAGATCGTACTGATAATCCGAAACGTTGACATTGGTATCAAAATAGATGATGCCCTTGATCTGCGGATACACCATGGTCAGTGCGCGGTACGCGGAGGTAACGCGCTCGGCAGCGTAGTCCGAAAGATCCATGCCCGTCGCCGTATTGTAGTGACCGACGCCGCCCTCGGTGATCATGATCGGCTTGCGGTCGCCGAAGCGCTCCACCACCTCAGCAACCGAGGTGACGGGCTCCGCCCAGTTACCGACACCGAAGTACATGTTGTTGAAGTCCTCGCCCTCTTCACAGGTCTTGGAGTTCTGATAGCGGTTGTAGTAGAGCGAAACGCCCACCCAGTCCACATACTCGTCGCCGGGATAGTAGACCGACATATCATCGCCGTAGGAGCCGACATGGTTGACCGAGAAGATCAGTGCGACCTCCGGTGCGAGATCGCGCGCCATGTTGGCGATGCGGATATACGCATCTCGGAATGCCTGCGGCTCTGTGGGGGTGCTCCAGACGTTCATCTCCGCGCCGATGCGCAGGAAAACGGGCTGATCCAGCTTTGCGAGATAGCGCAGCGTGGTGCGGATGTTGTCATCGTGCATGCCCTGATTGATCTCAGTGACGGTCGTTCCCTCTTTCGGGAAATTGAGCGCTACGTGCAGCGCCTTTTCGTCAAAGTCTACCTGCTCGAGGATCCACTCGTAATCGGATACGGTCTCCTGTCCGAGCTCCACGTACAGCGAAACGATCGACTCATCCTTGATCTTATCCGTGTTGGAGACCTTTTTGTTCTCGGTCGAGAACACGCGACCGTAGTATACGCCGTCGCGCAGCTCATTTTTTGCACCGTAGTAGAGCGCATCATCGCTCGACGCTGTCAGGGCAAATACGCCCATGTGCGTGTCGATCTTGCGCGCCTTTGCCTCGGTCACAACATCCATGTCCGAAATGCCTGCGATCTCGGAAACATAGCGCAGCTTTGCGAGGTTTTCCTGCGCCGCAGCATAGTCGCCGCGCTTTTCATAAACGCTGTTGACATAGCGATAATAATATACATTGAAGCTGTTCGCCGCGATGTCGGTATTGATCTCATATTTGGCATAGAAATTCAGCAGATCCTCGCCCGCCTTTAAGATCGCATCCTCATTGCCGCTGTCTATCGCCTCGTTGTATGCCACCTGATAGGGCCACCAGCCCTTCGGATGCCCGGAAGAAGCGGCAAACGCGCTCATCGGCACAAATAAAGCCAGCGCCAGCACAAGGCAAAGCGTACGCTTGAAAACCTTTCGCATGATCGTACTCCTTTTTAACATATATAATAACGCTATTATGGTATCACAATTTCAAAAATTGTCAAGAGCTCCGCAAGGAAAAAGCACAAGCAAGGGACAGTGCTCCTGCCGCACAAATTCAAAAGGACCGAACACAAAAGCATTCGGTCCTTTTTGAATTTGTGGGTTACTTCGTAATCGTTGCGGTGGAGGTCGCGCCGTCCCATGCTACGGTGCCGCCGAGCGTCTCGGCAACAAAGCGTACGGGCATGTAGGTGCGGTCATTTTCGATGAACGCGGGGGAATCCAGTGCTACGCTCTTGCCGTTTACGGTTGCATCCTTAGCACCGACCGTGATCTTGATCTCGGTGTCAACGGTCTTGAGCGTTGCGGTGGAAGTTGCGCCGTCCCAAGCGATCTCGGCACCGAGCGCTTCTGCCACGTAACGTACGGGCAGCATGGTGCGCTCGTTGCGGATGATGGGAGCAACGTCCATGGTCTTGGTCTCGCCGTTGAGGGTGTACGCGGTCTTACCGAGCGTCATCTTGAGTTCAACGCCTGCCGCAGTCTTGCCGATCGCAACGGGCGTCTTGCTCGCATCGCCGTATTTGAGCACCGTGCCGCTGTTTTCGATGGTCAGCAGCTTCAGTGCCTCTTCGCTGAGGATTGCCGTGCCGCCCTGTTCAACCACAACTCTCCAATAATGCTCATTGCCGGGTTTGGTCATCAGATCGACCGAGTCGGTGATCGTCAGCG
Organism: Clostridia bacterium; assembly: GCA_017463665.1. Classification (GTDB taxonomy): domain Bacteria; phylum Bacillota; class Clostridia; order Oscillospirales; family CAG-272; genus UMGS902. The sequence goes on from JAFTOT010000075.1 coordinate 25,949, forward strand.
TGAGCCCTGCGGGAACGATGATCGAGTTCTGCTCATCCTCCTGGAACAATATCATATCCGTCAAAGTCGTATCCGTACCGATGGTGATCGAAACGCCCAGGGGATTTGTCGTGCTGCCGGCACCTTTCAGAACACCTGCGGAAGGATTATCCATCGGCAGATAGTTGCGGTAGTCCACGCCCTTCCAAACCGCGGTGATCGTCAAAGAACCCTCCATTGCGGGGAACGTATAATCCGCAGAGGGGCGTCCCTTGCCGGACAGGACAAGCGTGCCACCCTCTTTGCCGAAGGTGGTGAGAATGCTGACAACGCCGCTGCCATCCAGATTCTTCTTGGCAGCCTCGGCAGTTCTGCCGTTGTAAGAATCATTTCCGGCTACCACATCGTAAAAGACAACGTTGCCCTCTTCCTCACCGGTGGAGACCTTACCGATATCCAAGGGTGTAGCGGTGGGATCGCCGTACTTTATGACTGTGCCGCTGCGATTCTCGATGGTGAGCAGCTTCAGTGCCTCTTCGCTGAGGATCGCCGTGCCGCCCTTTTCGACCACAACTCTCCAGTAGTGCTCATTGCCGGGTTTGGTCAAGAGATCGACCGTATCGGTAATGGTAAGCGTGAGCCCTGCGGGAACGATGATCGAGTTCTGCTCATCCTCCTGGAACAATATCATATCCGTAAAAGTCGTATCCGTGCCGATGGTGATCGAAATGCCGAGGGGATTTGTCGTGCTGCCGGCACCTTTCAGAACACCCGCGGAAGGATTATCCATCGGCAGATAGTTGCGGTAATCGACGCCGTTCCAAACTGCGGTGATCGTCAAAGGCCCCTCCATTGCGGGGAACGTATAATCCGCGCCGGGACGTCCCTTGCAGGGCAGGACAAGCGTGCCGCCCTCTTTGCCGAAGCCTGCAAGAACACTTGCAACGCCGTTGCCGTCGGCACTGCCGAGACTCCTCTTCGCCGTATCGGCGGTCTTGCCGTCATAGGCATCGTCGCCGTTTACTACATCGTAGAACGCGACGTTTCCGTCTGCGGCAAAGACAGACAGGGAAAATGCGCAGACCGCCAGTGCAACGATCAGGCAGAAGCATAAAACTTTTCCGGACTTTTTAAACATAACATACCCTCCGTAAAATAAATTTGTTTGACAGCTTTATGTGTCTACTGTAATTTTACATCCAAAGCCGAAAAATGTAAATGCACCGCATCATTGAATGTTGCAAATATCAAACCTGAAAACAAACCTTGTTACCAAAAATAAAACCACTTGCTTCAAGCCTCGGAACCGCTGTCTGAAAAAATCTGTTTACAAACCGATGTTTTTATGTTATCATGTTTAATGTGTAAAAAAGTAGGATTTTCGTAGAAAATCTCTCGCAGAATTGGTATTGTGTTCGCGAGTGGGTTTGCTTTATAATACAGACAGATGATAATATTCCGACGAAAAGGAGTTTTTACATGAAGACTACAGAACTGATCAAGAACATTGAAAACGGCTCTCTCGACGCCGTATTCACCAAGCTGTACGGCAAAGAGGCAGAGGCGCAGAAGCCCCGCTATGTCCGTACCATCAAGAACTTTGAGGAAAACTACGGTGTTGACCGCGATGTATCCCTCTTCTCCGTTCCCGGCAGAAGCGAGATCTCGGGCAACCACACCGACCACAACCACGGCTGCGTTCTCGCCGCTGCGATCAACCTCGACATCATCGCGGTTGCCGCGAAGAACGATGACGGTCTCGTTCGTCTGCGCAGCGAGGGCTACACCGAAGACAAGATGACGATCGCTGAATGCAAGGAGCCCGTCACCGACTACTACTTCAAGTCCCGCGCACTGATCGCAGGCATGGTACAGGGCTTTGTCAACTACGGTCACAAGTCCGGCGGATTTGACGCTTTCACCACCAACAATGTACATAAGGGTTCCGGCCTTTCTTCTTCCGCAGCATTTGAAGTTATGGTCGGCAACATCATCAACCACTTCTACAATGACGGCAGCGTAGACAACGCCGAGGTTGCAAGAATCGCACAGTTCTCCGAGAACGTATACTTCGGCAAGCCCTGCGGTCTGATGGATCAGACGGCATGCGCTGTCGGCGGCTTCGTTGCCATCGACTTTGCCGATCCCAAGGCACCCGTTATTGAGCCCCTTGGCTTCGACATGAGCGCAGCGGGCTACAGCCTCTGCATCACCAACACCGGCGGCAACCACGCCGACCTCAACGATGACTATGCATCCGTTCCCGCAGAGATGAAGGCGGTTGCCGCACACTTCGGCAAGGTCGCACTGCGCGAGGTCACCAAGGAAGAGATCATCGCAGCCATCCCCACCCTGCGCAAGACGGTCGGCGACCGCGCGATCCTCCGTGCCCTGCACTTTGAGAACGAGAACGCACGCGTTGCCGTACAGAAGAAGGCACTGGAAGACAGCGATCTCGACACCTTCTTTGAGGTGATGAAGGCTTCGGGCAACTCCAGCTACAAGTATCTGCAGAACGTCTTCACCGTTAAGAACGTCCGCGAGCAGGGTCTGTCTCTGGCGCTCTGCCTGACCGACGATGCTCTGACCGGTAAGGGCGGCGCATTCCGCGTACACGGCGGCGGCTTTGCAGGCACCATTCAGGCATTCGTTCCCCATGCAGAAGTGGAGAGCTACAGAAAGATCATGGACGCAGCATTCGGCGAAGGCTCCTGCGTAGTCATGTCCATCCGTCCCGAAGGTGCAATTAAAGTCCTTTAATTCCCTCTTGCATTATTCTGCATGAAGCGGTATAATAATATGAGATTTTCAAAATATCCTACGGAAAATCCGTAGGATATTTTATTTACGGGAGGGGGATTTCGATGGAAAACGTATCGCTGGTATCGCTGTATTCGGGGTCGAAGGGCAACTGCACGTACTTGCGCTGCGGCGCGGACGAGATCCTGATCGACGCAGGACGCAGTCTGCGTGCACTCACGGGCGCTTTGCAAAGCGTGGGCGGCGACATCACGCGCATCAAGGCGATCTTTATCACCCACGAGCACAGCGACCATGTCAGCGCGCTCGAAATGCTCTCCAAGAAATACCGTATCCCGATCCACATGACCGAGGATTCTGCAAAAAAAGTGCTCGCCACGACCACCTATGTCCGAAACAATTTAGTCTGCCACCCGCCGCTGTATGAGGAGACGGTCGGCGCGCTCACCGTGCGCTCCTTCCCCACCCCGCACGACAGCGACATGAGCGTGGGATTTACCATAGGGCTTCCGAGCGGTGAAAAGATCGGCTACGCGACCGATATCGGACATATTACACAAACGATTCGCGAGAATCTGCTCGGCTCGGCGGCGGTCGTCATCGAATCCAACCACGACACGGAAATGCTCCGGGACGGCCCCTACCCCGCCTGGCTGAAAATGCGCATTGGTTCGCCGCACGGGCACCTCTCCAATGCCGATTGCTGCGCCTTTCTTCCCGAGCTTGCCGAGGGTGGTGCGAGAGACATCCTCCTCGCGCACCTCTCTGCGGAGAACAACACCCCCGCCGCCGCCCTGCGTGCCGCGCTGGATACGCGGCTGGGCATACATATCGACGTTGCACGCGAAAGCGAACCGACAAAACTCATTTAAGGGGCAGCCATGTTTAAGATCACGATCATCTCGGTCGGCAATATGAAAGAAAAGTACTTTGCCGAAGCGATCAAGGAATACGAAAAGCGCATTTCGGCTTACGCCGAGATCCGCGACATCAACTTAAAGGAAGAAAACCTCGACAATCTGCGCGAGGGCGACATCGCCGCAGCGCTCGAACGCGAGGGCAAAGCGATCCTCGATGCCATCCCGCCGCGCGCCTACAAAGTCGCGCTCTGCGTAGAGGGCAAGTCGCTTTCCAGCGAAAAGCTCGCCGAGCTTGTGGAGAATGCGAAGAACACGCAGGGCGAGATCTGCTTTATCATCGGCTCCTCGCACGGGCTCGCACCCAAAGTAAAAACCGCATGCGACTACCGCCTGTCCGTCTCCGCCCTCACCTTCCCCCACCGCCTCATGCGCGTGATCCTCACCGAAGCCATCTACCGCGCCCTCTCCATCGCAAACGGCGGGAAATATCATAAATAGAGCACACAAATATAGGCTCCCTTGCCTAAAGGGAGCTGGCGCCGTAGGCGACTGAGGGATACGTTTCCGATATAAACTAACTTCTTAATTTTATTTTATTTCAGAAGTTAGTTTAGTAAGGAACGTATCCCACCACCACTTCGTGGTTCCCCTCCCTTTAGGCAAGGGAGGCAATGTATGAATGACTGCAATGCGTTCAATAAGATGCACAGCGTCGCTTTTCTCCCGTTTAGGCAAGGGGGATATATCGGAAAATCTAAGCAAAGGGTGAACCAAATGACACATACAGCAGACGTCGGCGTGATCGGCGCGGGGCATGCGGGCATCGAAGCCGCGCTTGCCTGCGCAAGGCTCGGTCTTGACACCGTACTTTTTACCATAAACCTCGATTCCATCGGCAACATGCCCTGCAACCCGTCGATCGGCGGCACCGGCAAGGGGCACCTTGTCTTTGAGATCGACGCGCTGGGCGGCGAAATGGGACGCGCCGCCGACCTTGTCACCCTGCAAAGCCGCACGCTCAACCTCGGCAAAGGCGCGGCGGTGCATTCCAAGCGCATTCAGGCAGACCGCCAAAAGTACCGCGCACTGATGAAGCACACGGTTGAAACGACCGAGCATCTACGCCTGGTACAAAGCGAGATCAAGGAAATTCAAGTCGAAGAAACGAACGGCGAAAAGCACATTCGCGCGGTCGTCAGTGCGCTCGGCGAGGTCTGGAACGTCCGCGCCGCCATTCTCTGCACAGGCACCTACCTTTCGAGCGAAATTTTCGTCGGCGACCGCTCCTACAAGAGCGGCCCCGACGGACTCATGGGCGCAGAGGGACTTTCGGACTCGCTGCGTGCGCTCGGCGTGACGCTGATGCGCTTCAAAACGGGTACGCCCGCGCGTGTCAAACGCGCCAGCATCGACTTTACAAGGCTCGAAGTGCAGCCGGGCGAGGAGATCATCACGCCCTACTCTGTAAAGACCGATCCGCACGCCTTTGACGCCCTCGAACAGATCCCCTGCCACATTGTTTACACCAATCAAAAGACGCACGAGATCATCAAAAGCAACATCACGCGCAGTGCGATGTACTCGGGCAAGATCCACGGCACGGGCCCGCGCTACTGCCCCTCGATCGAGGACAAGCTCACCCGCTTTGCCGACAAGGAGCGCCACCAGCTCTTTGTAGAGCCGATGGGCGAGAACACCGAGGAAATGTACATCCAGGGCTTCTCCACTTCGCTCCCGCTCGACGTGCAGCATGAAATGCTGCATTCGCTCGACGGCTTTGCCAATGCCGAGATCATGCGCTACGCCTACGCCATCGAGTACGACTGCATCGACCCGACCGAGCTCTATCCCACGCTGGAATGCAAGCGCATCGCGGGGCTCTACGGCGCGGGACAATTCAACGGCACCTCGGGCTATGAGGAAGCCGCCGCGCAGGGACTCGTCGCGGGCATCAACGCCGCGATGAAGCTGCTGGGCAAAGAACCGCTCATCCTCACGCGCGCCAGCTCCTACATCGGCACGCTGATCGACGACCTTGTCACCAAGGGAACGAACGAGCCCTACCGCATTATGACCTCGCGCAGCGAGTACCGTCTGATCCTGCGCCAGGACAACGCAGACGAGCGCCTTACCCCCCTCGGACACCGCGTGGGGCTGGTCTCGGACGAGCGCTATGCCGCCTTCCTTGAAAAGCAAAAGCAGATCGAGGACGAGATCGCGCGCATACAGTCTACCAACCTTTCGCCGAGCGCAGAACTCAACGCCCTGCTCCGCGAGCAGGGTTCCACCGAGGTCACCACGGGTATCAAGCTCTGCGACCTGCTTCGCCGCCCCGAGCTCTCCTATGCCGCGCTCGCACCCGTGGATGCAAACCGCCCCGACCTGCCGCGCAGTGTATGGATGGGTGCGGAGATCCGCATCAAGTACGAGGGCTACATCCGCCGCGAGCTTGCCGAGGTGCAGAAACTGCAAAAGCTGGAAGAAAAGCTGCTGCCGCCCGACATCGACTATAACGTCATCGGCGGTCTGCGCATCGAGGCGCGCCAAAAGCTCTCGAAGATCCGCCCGCTCTCGATCGGGCAGGCAATGCGCATCTCGGGCGTGAACCCCGCCGACATCTCGGTACTGCTCATCCGACTTTCCGAACACGGAGAAAACGATCATGAACAAAACTGAAATTATTTTAAATAAAGAAGAATTCTTCTCGGAATACCGCCGCATCTTCACCGAAAATAACCTCGCGCACTTCATCTCGGACACGCTTATGGAAAAGTTCTACGCGCTGACCGAATACATGCTCGAGCAGAACGCAGTGATGAACCTCACCGCCATCACCGAGCCGAGCGAGGTCATTTTGAAGCACTATGCCGACAGCCTGACCGTAGCGGAGTACATCGAAAACGGCAAGAGCGTGATCGATGTCGGCTGCGGCGCGGGATTCCCCTCCCTGCCGCTCGCCATTGCGCGTTCCGATCTTGCGATCACCGCGATCGACTCGACCGACAAGCGCATTGTCTATGTCCGCGAGTGTGCACGGCGCCTCGGACTTAACAACCTCACGGCGAAGACCGCGCGCGCCGAGGATGCTGCCGCGACCGACATGCGCGGCAAATACGATTACGCCACGGCGCGTGCCGTTGCAAGGCTTAACATCCTCGCCGAATACTGCATCCCCTTTTTGAAAGTCGGCGGCGTATTTTTGCCGATGAAGGCAAAAAGCGGCGCGGAAGAAATGAATGAGGCGAAAAACGCCTTTGCCACCCTTCATGCAAAAGTGCTGTTTTCCAAGGAATTTTTCCTTGCGGATACAAAAAACGAGGGCGAGCCGCAGACAAGACTGATCGCGGGCATTGAAAAATGCGCGCCGACCGAAAAAATTTATCCAAGAAATAATGCACAAATCAAGAAAAAGCCGCTTTAAATTGCGGCTTTTTTCTTTTCTGCGGCACAAATGCGGCGCGGTGCGCCGCGAAACGCCGCTTTTTCGGCAAAACGCGGCGGGAAATACCATCGCGGTTTCTTTTTTTATTTCCAAGGGAAAAGTTGTAGCATAAAAAGGCAATCCCCCGCCCGCAATATGCATGTATGTTCGTTCGGCCTCTCCTTGCCGTCATCCTCGAGCGAAGCCACCCCACAAGATCCTTCGCTTCGCTCAAGGATGACGGTGGGGTGGCAATAGCGAAGGATCCCAAAGAGAGGTCGGACACGACAAAAGTCTCCCGGGCGGAATACAAACGAAAGGAAGTAGATATATGAACCTGCTGCAAAATTTTCTCCCGCGCTTCTCCGAGAAAAACGATGCCGAAGCGCTCGATCGCGTACATAAGATCCCTGTTTGCCGCATCCTGCCGAACCCCGCTCAGCCACGCAAGTATTTTGACAGCAACGAGACGCTGCGCCTTGCCGACAGCATTCGCCTGCACGGTATTCTCCAGCCGCTCTGCGTACGCAAACCTGTGAGTGAAGGAGACCTTGACGATTTCGGCGGCGTATATGAGCTGATCTCGGGCGAACGGCGGCTGCGCGCAGCAAAACTGCTCGGACTCGCCGAAGTCCCCTGCATCATCATCGAAGCGGACAGCCTGCGCTCGGCAGAGCTTGCCATCATCGAGAACCTGCAGCGCGAAGATCTCAACATCTTTGAAGAAGCGTCCGCCATCGCCGCGCTGATCGACCTCTACGGGCTCACCCAAGAGGAAGTCGCGGCAAAGCTCTCCGCGAGCCAGTCCTATGTGGCAAACAAGCTGCGCCTACTACGCTTTGACGAGCTCGAACAGCGCACCATTCTCGAAAAGCACCTCACCGAGCGGCACGCGCGCGCCCTGCTCCGCATCGCCGATCCCAAAATGCGAAAAGCCGCACTCGACACCATCGTGGAGCGCGGCTACAACGTCGCCGAGACCGAAGGCTTTGTCGCAAAGCTCATCGAGGAGACCGCCCCGCAAAAAGCGCCGTCCAAGCCGCGCACCGCGCTGGTCAAGGACATCCGCATTTTCTACAACACCCTCGACCGCGCCGTAGACATCATGCACCGCGCCGGCATCGACGCAAAATCCCAGAAAAAAGACCTCGGCGACGTGTACGAAATCACGGTGAGGATCCCGAAGTGCAAGACGGAGGAAGTGTAGAGGAAAAGCGGAATAACCAAATTTTATGATTTTAACACGTTCAAATAATCGTCCAAGCGTTGATTCACATATTCTGCAATAAGCGTTATCATTGCATCAGCGTTGCCATCACGATAATACGAGTCAAACGCCTGATAATACCGCTTGCGATCGGCAAACTTAACATTGATCGCAGGATAGCCGTTTCTAATAAGTTCAAGGTTCAGCAAAAGTCTGCCGGTTCTGCCGTTGCCGTCAATAAACGGATGAATACCCTCGAACTCAAGATGAAAAAGAGCAATACGTTTTACAACCGGCATGATTTGCTCTCGCGCATTGTTATTGCGAATCAGTTCTTCCATCTTAGGTGCAATCAAATACGGCTGTACAGGCTCGGTATATGCACCCATGATTCTGACGGGAATACGGCGATACACGCCTTTGTCCTCCGGCTGATGCATTAAAACAAGTGAATGGATATTTTTTATTGTAGATTCATTCAGCGGAACATCTTTGGTTGCGATCTCCCTCACATACAGAAAAGCATCCCGATGACCGACTGCTTCCAGGTGGTCTTTGAGAGGTTTTTGGTCAACCGTCATGCCTTCAAGAACCATAGCAGTTTCTTGCAAAGTGAGAGTGTTTCCTTCGATTGCATTGGAATTATAGGTGAACTCCACCATAAACTCCTGACGCAAGCGATTGAGCTCTCCTTGCGTAAGCGGACGCATGGCAGCAAGACGAGCTTTTTTCTCTTCAATGATCTGCAACAGATCGGTTTTGGTTCTCCTGCCATCGATCGGTTTTTCTGCGTTTTCGGGAATCATATACAGATTCCCTTTGCGGATAACGCCGTCTATTTTCCCCTCAGCACATAAAATACGCACTCGCCGTGCCGATATTCCCCACTTCTCTGCTGCTTTTGATACTTTTATATATTCCATATGCGTTACCTCCAAAATATATACTTAGTATACCGCATTTTAGGAATAATAGCAATCGGATTTTTATATTTTTGTCGCTTAAAATTCCTTTTTTTAAAATATCGGGAACAATAAAGACCGGGCACCGTAAGGATCCCGAAGTGTAAAACGGAAGAAGTGTGGGGGATGAGAGTTTAGGCATACCAACATCTCCGCCCGAGATGTGAGTGCCCTAACCATTCATTTACAAAACAAACCTAATTTGAAGCCAGCTGTTCCGCAGTAATCAATGCTTCTGTTGCGATTTTTGTTCCCATGCAGAAGCCATCGCAAAAAGCCTGCTCAACGGTTACGATCATATATTCCGTAAAGCAATTCTTATACTTTTCAAAGATCATCTTTTGATTTTCATTCAAAACCGCTTCCAGCTTTTCAAGGTTATTTTGCATTAAATCTTCCAGTTGCCGCATTTCCGAATTGTTCTTGCCTGAATGTCGAACCGGTTCAAGATTACCATTCCAAAGTTGCGCAATCGTTTTTGTCATATATGTCACCTCAAAAATCAATAGTGGTACCACTCGGATTATATCACAGTGATACCACTATTTCAAGGGAGTAGGCTAAAATTCTACGAAATAGCCAAAATGTACCACCGTGGTATCTTGCAAGTTGTACAAAGGTGGTATATAATGATACCGAGGTGGTAATATGACAAACAAAATCCAAGTAAATCTGCGTCTGCCCGCAGAAGTGATTCAACAACTGAAAGCAGAAGCCGAAAAACAAAAAAGAAGCGTGAACAATCTACTGGAAGTTATCATCGAAGAATATCTGCAAAAATCCGATTCACAGAATATGTAAAACCAAAAACAGGTGCCGGCACAGCCGACACCTGTTTTCTATTATAAATAAAATCCTTGTTTTAAAGACGGACGATGCGCAACCTCAAATCTTCGATTTGAGCTAACTTTAAAACTCCTTACAGGTCGCGAGCGGTTGAGCGCGACTGTAAGTCGATAGGAACGAAGTTCCTTAGTCGCTGAGACTTGCGACCTCATCCAGTCGAAAGTCTTGACTTTCGACTGATATTTTTACAGCTTTCCCATATCATCGACGTTGAGGATGAAGTACGTCGCGCCGCCGACGGTGATCTCGGATTTGATGCCGTCGGGACGGAGACCTTTGCCGAGGGAATTCTGGCTGGGCACGGTGGTTTTATGCTTGGAGCAATACTTCTTCAAAATCGCAACCAGCTCATCCACGCGTTCGTCCTCGGTGCCGATCAGCAGCGTGGTGTTGCCGACCTGCAGAAAACCGCCCGTGGTGGAAAGCTTGGTCACGAAGAAGCCATCCGCCGTAAGCGCCGAGGAAGCGATGGCACTGTCATCGTTATGGATAATAGCAAGTACGAGTTTCATAGTGACTCCTTTAAATTTGAGAATTTAAAACATGTTTACTGTGTTTGTCGAGCTTGGTCCAATCGGGGATCTCATAGCGGTTATCATTGGTATCGCGGATGAGGATTCTGCCGTCATAGAGCTGCTTGACATCCGAATGGCGATTCTGGATCTGGAAAGTGCGCTCGCCGCGCTCGGTCATCACCGTCCACGTATTCGAGCCGTACTTTTCGTTGATATCGAGCACCGCCGTGATCTCGGGGATCATATAATATTCATGCAGCACCGCGCGAATGATCTCGGCGCTCTCGGGAAGCAAGTTGTTGACATCACGGATGATCGCCTGCTCTTTTCCCTTTTTGTCAAGCAGGGTGATATAGCGGTCGCCGCCGCTGACGGGAAAGAGACGGCGCGGTTCAAGATCGGTGACGACGGTGCCGTCATAGTATTCCATATCCACGAGCGTAAGATCCTTACGTGTGAAACGAACGGTGTCTCCGCCTACATAATTTCTTGCCATTACTCGAAGCCCTCCTCTTTCTTGTCGGCTTCTGCCTGCTCCGCCATCGTCTGGATCTGGATGAGCTTGTAGTATTTACCCTTGGCAGCGATCAGCTCCTCGGGCGTACCCGTCTCGATGATCTCGCCCTTGTCGAGCACCACGATCTTGTTTGCCTTACGCAAGGTGGAGAGACGGTGCGCGATCATAATGGTGGTGCGCTCGCTGATGAGGTTTTCGATCGCCTGCTGAATCAGACTCTCGGTCTCGGAGTCGACCGACGCGGTCGCCTCGTCAAAGATCAGCATGCGGGGGTTCATCAGGACGGTGCGGGCGATCGAAAGTCGCTGCCGCTCACCGCCCGAAAGACCGACGCCGCGCTCACCGAGCATCGAATCGTAGCCGTCGGGCAGACGTGCGATGAACTCATGCGCATTTGCCACCTCGGCGGCGTGGAAGACCTCTTCCACCTGCGCGTCGGGTTTACTGAACGAAATGTTGTTATAGACCGTGTCGCGGAACATCATCGAATCCTGCTGTACATAGCCGATCTGCGAACGGTAGTAGCCGAGGTCGATGTCGCGGATGTTGACACCGTCCACGAGGATCTCGCCCTCGTAATTGTCGTAGAAGCGCATCAGCAGGTTGACCAGCGTGGACTTGCCCGAGCCGGTCGTGCCGACGATGCCGACGATGTCGCCCTTCTCGATCGTAAGATTGATGTTCGACAGCGTCATCTTGGTGCGGTCAAACGAGAAGTTGACATCTTTGAACTCGATCTTGCCGCGCATCTTGGGGCAGTTGCCCTTGCCGCGGTCGGGTTCTTCCTCCGCGTCGATGATATCGAGCACGCGCTCTGCCGAGGAAAGGGCATGCTGATAGGTGTCACTGAAGTTTGCAAAGAAGTTGACGGGCGTGTAGAACATCGAGGCATAGGAGATGAAGGCTACCAGCGTACCGATGCTGAGTCCCTCTCCGCCCGAGCTTATGACCCAGATACCGCCGATGAACCAGATCAGCAGCGTGCCGCACGCGTTGAAGAACGAAACGATCGTGGGGAACGCGGTGGAGATACGCGCACTGCGCTTATCCACCTTGAGCCATTCGGTGTTATACGCCTTGAAGTAGTCGCCGCTGCGCTGCTCGGCGGAAAACGCCTTGACCACGCGGATGCCGGGAAGCGTATCGGTCAAAACCGAAACGACCGACGCCCAGCGCCGCCATATCTTACGGTAGAACGGCAGGATCTTCTTGCCGAAGATCTTGGAGCCGATGACCGTGAACGGGATCGGCACGAGCGTGACCAGCGCCAGCTTGTAGTCCATACCGAACATGATGAACACGATGCCGATCATGGTGAAGAACTGCACGACCACCTCCTGCGTGAGGCGGAGCATGAAGGACTGCAGCGTGGACGTGTCGCCGCTGATACGGTTGATGACCGAACCGGTCGAGGTCTTATCATAGAAGCGCATGCTGAGCTTCTGTGCCTTGGCATAGACATCGTTGCGCAGGGCGTACACCATGTTGTCGCCGCTCACGCGCAGGCGATAGCTGCGGATGATGGCAAGAATATGCCGCAGAAGCTGTGCGCCGAGCAAAAAGCCGACCACGCCGTACAGGCGGGAGAGATTGTCGCCGAGGAGCACATCGTCTACCAGCGTTTGTGTCGCAACGGGCTGCAGCATCGAGAGCGTGGTGCCCGCCAGCGACAGGATCATACATAGGAGCAGGTTCGGCAGCTCGGGCTTGACATATACGGCGAGCTTTTTGACAAGCTTGCCCTTGGATTGACAGGCGATGCACTCCGCACCCGGATGCAGCAGCTTTCTGCCGCAGCGCGGGCAAACGCACATTGCCTTTTCATAGCCTGCCGCCACCGCGTCATACGCGCGCGCAGCATCCTCGCCCGCCGCGATTTTTGTGATATAATCCGCCGCCATGTCGCAAAGCGTTGCGACCGCGTAGGTAAAGCGGAACATCTCGATCGTTTCGCCGCCCGTATCCGTCAGGATCAGCCGCGCGTTTCCGTACATGCGTTTCACATCCGCCTTTTCCACATCGGCGTGTGCTACGGCACGCAGAAGCTTACCGTCCTCGTCCATGGCAAAGCTGCGCCGCTCGGTCACAGCAAGCAGGCTGATGCCGTACTTCGCTTCCATCGTAAGATCGCCGACGACTGCAAAAAGGATCTTTTCATCCTTGCCGCAAACCTCGGCACGCGTGTGTTCAAGCTTTTCCAAAAGCTCGGTCGGGATTTCCTTGTTGATCAGGATGCCACCAATATTCAAACCTTGTCCTCCGGTCCGCCCTGTGCGCGCGAATGAGCGCCGACCACAAAAACGGACTTTTTTCAAATGCCGCTTGTCTGCATGACAGACAATTTTTTCTTGGTACCCTCATAATACCATGCAAGTTCCGAAAAGAAAACCACTTTTTCGTTTTTTTGGGCAAGTCTCCAATCTTTTTGGTAATTCTAAACAAAAATCCGCCCTGTCAATTTGACAAAGCGGATAGCAAAACGGCGGGATTTTTCCCGCCGTTTCAGTTTTTGATAGCAGGTTTATTTTTCGTCTGCATACTGTTCCACAAGCTCTTTGGTCAATGTGTACAGATCCTCTGTGGAATTCGGTTTTGCGATCGCCTCGATGGCGTGCGCCATATCTGCAAGCCTTGCCGAACTGTGCAGGAGCTGATAGAAAACATCCTCAAAATGCGTGTGCGCATCCACCGCCATGGCAACGCCGTTGTTGAGCAGGAAGTTTGCATTGCGCTGCTCGTGTCCGGGGATGGGATTGCAGATGATGATGGGCAGCCCCTTGACCAGAGCTTCCGAGGTGGTGAGCCCGCCGGGCTTTGTGATGATAACATCGGAAGCGTCCATAAGAAGCGAAACTTCTTTCGTAAAGCCGAAATTTAGCACCCGCTTCTTTGTGCGCAGAGCATCCACGCTCTCCTTTGCCTCCTGATTGTTGCCGCATACAGAAATGATCTGAAAATCGCCATCCACCGCGTCCAGCTCTTCCACGACCGCCGCAATATCGCCGTAGCCCATGCTGCCGCCCATGAGCAGAACCGTCATCTTGTCGGCGAGCCCGAGCTCGGCGCGTGCACGCGCTCTCGGTACGCTCTCGGTGAACTGACGGCGCACGGGAATACCGATCGGCGCGATCTGCTCGAGACGGATCCCCTTGCGCAGCAGCTGCGAGGTGAGCAGCTCGTTGGCGATCACGATACGGTCGGTGCTGCGCGCCTCCTCCCACAGCGGATGCACGGTGTAATCGGTCACTACACCGATCATGGGCACGTCAATGCCGTTTTTGGTTTTGAGCAGGTCGGTGACCACGCCGAGGAAGGAATGCGTATAGATGATCGCGTCGGGCGAATACTGCTTGATAAACTTGCCGAGCTTTTTGGTCAGCTGCAGATTGGCAATGCGATAAAGGCTGGTCCCTGTGGTCTTGCGGTTTTCGGCAAGGGCATAAGACTTGGCAAACAGCTTTTTAAAATCCTTGGTCACAAGCAGGTATCCCTGCTTGATGATCTCGTAGAGTGCCTTGCTGACATAGCGGTACGCGTCAAAAACTTCCGCCTCATCCCCGTGCTCGGTAAAGGCACGGCGGATCGCCTCCGCGGTGGAGTTGTGCCCCTCGCCTGCGGTGATGGATAAGATCAAAACTTTCATATATCTCTCCGTTGATTTCAGAAAAACTCTTCTCAAAGGCAAAAAAGTATATTATAATATTATCACAAGAACATACACAAATCAACCGATAAGGAAAATTTAAGAAATGGAAAAGATTTATACCATACCCGTCAACGAAGCGTTTGACCGCTCCGCCGCCGACAAGGCATGCGGCTGCCCGTTCTGCTCGCTCTACAACATGCTGGAGCAAAACGAGATCGACGCCATCCTCGGTGCCGCCATGATGGAGCCCGATATCCGCATGGAGACCAACAAGAAGGGGTTCTGCAAGGAGCATTTTGACATTATGTTTGGCTATAAGAACCGTCTCGGCCTTGCGCTGATCCTCGAAAGTCACCTCGGCGAAAACCGCGCTGCCGCGTTCCCGAAGGGGCTGTCCTCGCTGATGGGCGGCGGCTCGGGCGTCAAAAAGCTGTCCGAGATGTCCTGCAGCTGCTATGTCTGCGACAAGATCGAGTACCATTTCTCCCGCATGCTCGATACCGCCGTGCTGCTCTATGCCGAGGAAGACGCCTTTCGCAAGAAGTTTGCGGCGCAGCCCTATTTCTGCCTGCCCCATTATGCGCGCATGATGGAGTATGCCAAGTCCAAGCTGTCGAAAAAGGTGTATCCCGAGTTTGAAGAGACCGCCAAGTCGATCGAAGAAGGCTACTACGCGGAGCTGAGCGAAGATGTCTCCTGGTTCTGCAAAAAGTTCGACTACCGCTACGAGGAAGAACCCTGGAAAAACTCCAAGGACGCCGTCGAGCGCGCCATTAAGTTCCTTCGCAGCGATCTGCACACCATGAAAAGCAAGTAAGAATGATCGGTTATACGGTATAGCCCAAGAGAGCCGAACAAAATCGTAGGGACAGGCGTCCTCGACTGTCCGAAAAAGCAAAGGTTTGATGTTTTACAAAACGGACAGTCGAGGACGCAATGCGACCGTAGGTCGTTATGTCCCTACAATGTATATGTGATCCTTTACAAAACAGCAGCGGAAAACTTTCGTTTTCCGCTGCTGTTTTTCTCATTCCATAAAGTCGATGTCGTCCATATCGTCGGCAGCATTTTTGACTGCTGCCATGTCGATGATGCCCTCGGCGGCGAGATACGCCACCACGGATGTGGCGATCATGGTGGCGCCTTCTGCCGTGCTGCCGCCGGCGATCAGTACAACGCCGCTGACGATGCCCGCGACCGCCACGAGGAACTTGCGGCTGGTGAGCTTGGTTTTAAGGTCCTTCATGTTCATATGTATTGTCCTCCTGTTCGGGCACATTGCCCTTTATTTTTTCTTTGTTTTCGACGGCACTTTTGAGCATATAGCCGAGCACGCCGCCCGTCATGGGCGTGCAGATGTAGGCAGTGAGATCGGTGGTATTCACGGTGAGATCGCCGCGC
>JAFTOT010000074.1 GCA_017463665.1 Clostridia bacterium
GAACACGAAGAAGAATGCCATGATGAGCATTGCTGCTGCCATGACCACGATGACGATGACGACGATTGCGGCTGCGGCTGCGGATGTGGGCATGCGCACGGGCACGGCGAAAATGAAAAAGGGGAGTGGCTGCGCCTTGCGGCGGCGACGCTGCTCTTTGCTTGCGGTATTGTTGTATCGTTTTTACCCCTGCCGTCCTTTGTCGGACTCGTTTTGTTCGGTGCGGCGTATCTGACGGCGGGATATGCGGTGCTTGCGGGAGCGGTGCGCGGGATCCTCAAGGGGGACTGGTTTGGCGAGGACTTTTTGATGGCGGTGGCGTCGATCGGCGCGTTTCTCATCGGCGAGTACGCCGAAGCGTGTGCGGTGATGCTGCTGTTTGAGCTGGGCGAGCGTTTGCAGGATCGCGCGGTGGAAAAGAGCCGCGATTCGATCCGTGCGATGCTGGAGCTGCGCCCCGAGCGGATTCAGGTCATGCGCGGCGGCGAGGCGGTCATAGTGGAGCCCGACGAGGTCAAGGTCGGCGACACTTTGCTGGTGCTGCCGGGCGAGAAGGTCGCCTGCGACGGTGAGGTCGTGGACGGCAGCGGCGACTTCGACATGGCGGCGCTCACGGGCGAGAGCCTACCCGTGGCAAAGCAGGTCGGCGACGCGGTACTGGCGGGCAGCATCAGCATCGACAGCACGTTCCGTATCCGCGTGACCGAGGCATACGACAACAGCACGGTAGCGAAGATTCTGGAGATGCTCGAGCATGCCAAGGCGAACAAGAGCCCGACTGAGAGCTTTATCCGCCGTTTTTCCAAGGTGTATACCCCCCTGGTCTGCCTGTTTGCGCTCTGTGTGGCGGTGCTGCCGCCGCTCTGCGGATTCGGAGACCTTAGTACATGGGTGTATCGCGGACTTTGTGCGCTGGCGGCGTCCTGCCCCTGCGCGCTGGTGATCTCGGTGCCGCTCGGGTTCTTCGGCGGTCTCGGCGCGGCGTCCCGTGCGGGCGTTTTGGTCAAGGGCGGCAACTATTTAGAAGCGCTCGCGGCTGTGGATGCGGCTGCGTTTGACAAGACGGGCACGATCACTGCGGGCAAATTCGTCTACAGCGGTGATGAGAACGCAGCGGATGCCGAACGTCTGCACCGCGCACTTGCGATCTGCGAAAAGTACAGCACGCATCCGATCGCGCTGGCGGCGACCGAAGCTTTTGGCATGCTGGCAGACGGTGTGGAGATCACCGAGGCTGCGGCGATCCCCGGTCGCGGCGTGCGCGCAGTCGTGGGAGACACGGTCTACCTCTGCGGCAATGCGGCGCTGATGCATGCGGAGGGCATTGCCTTTACCGAGGCAGAAGCACTGGGCACGGCGGTCTATGCGGCGGAGAACGGAACGTTCCTCGGCAGCGTGACCTTTGCCGATGCGCTCAAAGCGGACAGTGCAGAGGCGATGCGGGAGCTCGCATCGCTGGGCATTGCCGACACGGTGATGCTGACGGGTGACAAGCTCGCTATCGCGGAGGATGTCGGCATGCGTGTGGGCATCGGCGCGGTGTATGCAGAGCTGCTGCCCGCAGACAAGGCAGAGCGTTTTGCCGCCGAGAAGGCGAAGGGCAAAAAGATGGTCTATGTCGGCGACGGCATCAATGATGCACCCGTGCTGGCACTTGCCGATGTGGGCGTTGCCATGGGCGGCATCGGTTCGGCTGTTGCGCTCGAAGCGGCGGACGCGGTCATCATGGGCGACAGTCTCCGAAAGCTGCCCGAGGTCATCCGCATTGCGCGGCGCACAATGCGCATCGTGCGCGAGAACATCGTGGGATCGCTCGCGGTGAAGCTGCTCATCGTGCTGCTGTCGGCGCTGGGCATCACCAATCTGTGGGTCGCCGTGTTCGGCGACGTCGGTGTGTGCCTGCTCGCCGTGCTCAATTCGCTGCGGGTTATGAAAAAGTAAAAATAAAAAATGTAGGGTTATTGGTATGCATGCGTTCGGTGGGGTGCGGCGCCTTGTCAAGAGCAACAATGGTTTACAAAATGTGAAGGAACATGGTTTACACTTTTATTCGTTGCCGTTACATTGCGAAACTTTTGATAGACATATCTCTTTTTCAAACACAGGATGCAAAAATAATCTATTTTTCGTGCAGGTATTGACAGGCTGACAAAGTGGGACTATAATGAGGGTGATGTACAAAAAGTGTAGGTGATAAGCTTGTCAAGAATCGTACATGGCATCGTGGACTTTATCTATCGTGCGGGCGCGGAATATGGCACCAACAGCGTTTTTTCGATCGAAAGCGCGGGTGTAAACGTCCCTTTTGCGGACTACCTTGTTGAACGTACACGTGACAAAGCAGATACAAAAAGTATCTATGTCTTTGAATATGTGACAGCGGGAAAAGGGCACATCGAGTGCGATGGAAAGAAATGGACCGTAGGCGCGGGAGATTTCTATTTTTTGAATCGCCTGCATTCGCATCTCTATTATTCCGATCGGCAGGATCCGTACGGCAAGATCTGGATCAACGCGGGCGGACGGCTGCTTGACGGCGTGATCAACGCGTACGGTCTGACCGACGGCGCCCTCGTTATTCCCAATTCGCAGACAGGCGGATTGATCGAGCGCATACATGCGCTTTTGCGCAGTATTGATGCCGAAAATTCGGAAGCCACGATGACCGAATGCGCCAAGGTAATGTGCGATCTGATCATCACGGCGGCAACCGAGCATCGCAAGGTGCAGAAGGCCACCGTCAGCACCGCCGAGAAGATCAAGGATTATATCGACTCCGGACTTGCGTATAACATTTCGTTGGACGATATCGCACAGCATTTTTATCTCAACAAGTCCTATATTATCAGCATTTTCAGTGCGAAGTACGGGTATACGCCAAAGCAGTATATTCTGGATCGTAAGATGCAGGCGGCGCGCACCATGCTGGAGGAAAACATGTACGGTGTTTCGGAGATCGCCGATATCCTGAATTTTTCGAGCTCGCAGCATTTTTCCTCTGCCTTCAAGAAGAAGATCGGCGTTTCGCCCGATGAATATCGGCGTTTCGCCCGATGAATATCGGCGGAAGAAGAATAAATAAATGCCGAAAACAGTACATTCCATTGACTTTCTCTCCAACAAATTGTATAATAAATACATGTTTTTATGAAGCTTTCAAAAAGTGAAAGATTTGTATGCAAAAAATACATTTTGGGTGGAACTGGTATATGAAAAAAACAGATACACGGACTGAACAAAAAAGGCGATCGAAGGGAAAGATCGGTCTGGCAGTGCTGCTGATTTTTCTGCTGGCGGTCGGCGCGGCGGCATTTGCTTTGCGTGAGGAGATCGCACTGGTGTATTTTGCGATCACCACGCCCGAGGAGGCTGTAGAGTCCAAAAAGGCGGAAAACGATAGAAAAACGCAGGAGCTTTTAGAGGAGATCGCGGTACAGACCATGCGCGACCTGACCGAAGAAGAGCGGCGGATGCTGGCGAGCGGTGAGCTTTCCGCAGAGCAGGCGATGGCGCTGATCCGTGGCGAAACGCTGCCTGTTTCTGCCGAAACGACCGCACCCGTCGAGATTACGACGGCAGCGCCCGCGAGCGAAGCGACCGCTTCGGTCCCCGAGACCGAACCGCCGATCCCCGAAACTACGGCGGTTGTCTCTTCGCCCCAACCGATCGTAACGGTACCCGTAACTACTGCGGCAACTACGACAACAACTGCCGCAACTACAGCGGCAACCACTGCGGCAACTACCGCGACGACCACCGTGACTGCCGCGACGACAGCCACGACGCCTGCCGCCGATCAAGCTACCCTGTTGACACGGCAAAATGAGATCATCGCGGAGATCTATTTGCTTCGCGCGACTTATCTCAATGAGATCGATGCCTTGATCCAGGGGATGAAGGATGAGTATGCCGCACTCCCCGAGGAAGAACGCGGCTTCAAAGCCAAGATGAAGATCGCGGAAAAAACGATGCCCAAGGGCAATGCTTTAGAGGATACGTGCGACGCCCGCATGGAGGAGTTGCTCGCGGAGCTGACTAAAATTCTGCAGCAGTCCGGCAGCTCCACTGCGATCATCGACGAGATCGAGGAGACCTATTTGGAACAAAAAGCATTGAAGAAGACCGAACTTTACAATCAATATTTCCCGAAATTGCAAAAATGAGTTTCGGCAATCAATTTTGAAAGGAAACAGAAACATGAACAAGAAGATTTTTACCCTCGCGCTCACGCTTCTCCTTGCGCTTCTGATGGTACCGATGGTATGGGCGGCGGAAGAGGAAGAAGACGAAGGATTAAAGATGCCCGAGGACAAAATTGATGTCACGGCCGGCATCGGCGTAATAATAAACGGCGATTCGGAATGGCCCGAAAGCGAACCGGGCGACGAACCGAAGCTGACCATTCCGAGCAATATGGAAGATGTTTCGATCGATGTGCGTGTGGAACTGTATATGGAATCGGTCATTGGGTTCATCGAGGAATGGTATGAATACGGCGTGGATATGATCTGTCTGGCGACGGGCGGTGAGACGCCCTCCGAGCAGGATCTCGAGTTCCGCGAGTCGCTGCTGGATTTCTTTAATTTCCTGCCGGTGCAGGGCACCTTCACCGTTACCCTCAAGTCCTCGCAGACGATCGGCATCCCGGAGGAGTATACCCAGCTCGGCGAGATGGAGGGCTTCAATGACGAAGCCAGAGATCTTTTCGTGGAGACCGACCGCACCTTCAACGGAAAAACGCTGACGATCAAGCTTGCGATCCGCGAGGACGTCACGATGGGCGAATTGATGGAGAACCGCGAGGCGTACTTCAGCCAGATGTCGCTGACGATGGAAGGCATCGACATCAGCCAAGTCAGTGAGACCTGCCGCCTGCAGGGCAGACTCAAGGGCAGCGTAGTGTTCCAGGCGGGCATTGAGGAGAACGACAAGCATACTGTTCGCCTCGAAACCGATACCCTTGAAGCCAAGCTGATCAAGGAGGAGCGCTCCTATGACGATGTAGAAGAGGAGCCGATCGTACAGGATAAGAAGATCACCTTTAATATCGACGGTGACACCGAGCTGATCGAGCCGATGTATGCATTCGGAACGATCGATGCCGGTGAACTGCCGATCCCGACTAAGATCGGCGCCGAATTTGACGGCTGGTATACGGATACCAAGATGACGAAAAAGGTCGAGGATACGCTGCGCGTCAGCAAAAATATGACGCTGTACGGTCATTGGATCGACACGACACCGCTGGAGACCGATGCGCATTACGCATATATCTTCGGCTATCCGAACGGAACCATCTGCCCGGATAACAACATCACGCG
Source organism: Clostridia bacterium (assembly GCA_017463665.1). Taxonomy (GTDB): domain Bacteria; phylum Bacillota; class Clostridia; order Oscillospirales; family CAG-272; genus UMGS902. Next base: position 5,322 of record JAFTOT010000074.1, read on the forward strand.
CGAGGAAGTTTCGATGATCTTCTATCGTCTTCTGAAGGATGATGTGCGTACAGAGCTTTTGACACAGACCAACGGCTTTTCGGATGTAGCCGAGGACAGATGGTCGAATCAGGCAATCTCCACGATGGTAAGGGGCGAGTTTATCCGCGGTCGCAGCAAAACGGAATTTAATCCCGAGGCGTTCATCACGCGCGCGGAGCTTGTGACGATGGCGACCCGCTTTGTTGCGCTGACGGACGTTTCCGAGGTGCAGTTTACCGATCTTACGGGACACTGGGCGGAGGAGTACGTGCAAAAGGCGACGGCGGCAGGCTGGATCTCCGGCTATCCGGACGGCACCTTTAAGCCCGATGCTTACGTTACCCGCGCCGAGGCAATGGCGCTGATCAACCGCATGCTTTCGAGAAGCGTAGACGAGGCGGGCATCCATGCAGATGCGAAGATCTGGTCGGATATCACCCCCGGTGATTGGAGATACAGCGTTGTCATCGAGGCGACCAACTCGCACACCTATACAAGATCACAGGATGGCAAGACCGAGATCTGGTCTGCCATCATCGAGAATAAAACCTGGGATTGATCCGTAAGAAAAAGCCGATCCTGTGAAGGATCGTTTGGGGCAGGAAGCACGAAAACAATAGCCTCCCTTGCCTAAATGGGAGGATAGCGACGCAAAGCGTCGCATTGACCGCTGTTAGCGGTGGTAGGATACGTTCTAGGGCAAACTAACTTTAGACATAGAGCAGAATTAAGAAGTTAGTTTGTCTCCGGAAACGTATCCCTCAGTCGCTTACGCGACAGCTCCCTTTAGGCAAGGGAGCCTTTTATAGTTAGTTTATAAAAGCAGCAAAAGAAAACCTTGCAAATTCCGAAAAGAAAATCGGTTTTGCAAGGTTTTTTGTTTTACTTTCTTCTTGTGAGCGAAACGTATTCGCCATTGGGTTGTACGCCCATGTATGCGGGGCGGATGATCTTGCCGTTATTGATGAGTTCTTCCATGCGGTGTGCGCTCCAACCGGCGACACGCGCGATGGCGAACAGGGGCGTGATGAGCTCCTCGGGAATGCCGAGCATCGAGTACAAAAAGCCGCTGTAGAAATCGACGTTTGCACAGACGGGCTTGCGTCCCTGCTGGCGCGCATAGAGCATCTTCGGGGCGATCTCTTCGATCTTGGCATAGAGTTCAAACTCGTCGTGTCTGCCTTTTTCCACCGAGAGTTTTTCGACCTGACTTTTGAGGATGGTCGCACGGGGATCGGACATGGTGTATACGGCGTGACCGATACCGTAGATCAGACCCTTGCGGTCAAATGCTTGCTTGTCGAGGATCTTTTCCAGATACGCGGTGATCTCCTCCTCGTCCGACCAATCTGCGATGTGCTCTTTGATGTCGGCGAACATCTGCGTGACCTTGATGTTTGCACCGCCGTGACGGGGACCTTTCAAGGAGCAGAGGGAAGCCGCCATTGCCGAATAGGTGTCCGTACCCGACGAGGTAACGACATGGTTCGTAAAGGTCGAGTTGTTACCGCCGCCGTGCTCGGCGTGCAGGATCAGCGCGATATCGAGGATGCGCGCCTCCAGTTCGGTGTACTTTTTGTCGCGGCGAAGCATCAAAAGGATGTTTTCCGCCATGGAGCGGCTGTGACTGGGGTTATTGATGTAGAGCGAATGTCCTTTGATGAAGTGGTTGTAGGAGTGGTAGGAATACAGCGTGATCATCGGCAGCACCGAGATCAGCTGCAGGCACTGCGCCATAACATTGGGGATCGAGGTATCGTTTGCGTTCTTGTCGTACGAATAGAGAGACAGAACGCTGCGCGTGAGCAGATTCATCAGATCTCCCGTCGGCGCGTGCATGATGATATCGCGCACAAAGCCCTCGGGCAGTGTGCGGTATGCGGCGAGCAGGGTGGTGAATTCTTTCAGCTCGGATTCGGTCGGCAGCTTGCCGATGAGGAGCAGATAGATCGTCTCCTCAAAGCCGTAGCGATGCTCGGCGGTGATGCCTTCGACCAGATCGCGGACATCGATACCACGGTAGCGCAGCTCACCGTCGCAATACTCCTGCGAGCCTTTTTCCTCCTTGGTGCCGTGGATGGAGGAAACTTCGGTAAGACCGGTCAGCACGCCTTTACCTGCTTGGTCGCGCAGACCGCGCTTGACATCGTATTTTACGTACTGGTCAGCCTCAATGTTGTTGTTCTTAACGCATTTGTTGGCGAGGTCATTGATATAGGAAAATTCGGACAATTCGGTAACTCCTTTGATTACAGTGTTTCGATCACACTAAACAGATAATCGGAAAATTCGGTGCACTTTGCGCCGTCGCGGTCGCCGGTCACCTTGACCTTGGCGTCGTCTGCGGTGCAGATCTTCATGGCGTTTGCCAGCTTTTCAGCCTCTGCGGCATAGCCGACATGGCGGAGCAGCATTTCCACCGCCTTGATGATGCTGGAGGGATTTGCATATTCGCCGATGCCCTCCTCGATCATGCGGGGTGCGGAGCCGTGTACAGCCTCAAACATGGCGTATCTGCCGCCGACGTTCGCGCTGCCTGCGGTGCCTACGCCGCCCTGGATCTGTGCGGCTTCGTCGGTGATGATATCGCCGTAGAGGTTCGGGAGGACGAAGACCTGGAATTTCGAGCGGATAGCGGGGTTGACGAGGTTTGCAGCCATGATGTCGATGTACCAGTCTTCCAGCTCCAGCTCGGGGTAGTCTTTTTCTGCGACCTGGCGGCAGATCCTTGCGAACTTACCGTCCGTCTTCTTCATGATGTTTGCCTTGGTGACGATAGAGACATTCTTCTTGCCGTTGTTTCTTGCAAACTCGTATGCGGCGCGGGCGATACGCTCGGTGCCGAGGTCGGTCGTGACCTTGAAGTCGCAGCAGAGCACGTCGGGGATCTCTACGCCGCGGCTGCCGAGCACGTATTCGCCCTCGGTATTCTCACGGTAGAAGGTCCAGTCGATGCCGAGCTCGGGTACGCATACGGGGCGCACGTTGGCAAAGAGGTCGAGCTCGCGGCGGAGCGCAACGTTTGCGCTCTCCAGTTCCTTTGCACCCGTGCCGCCCTTGGGCGTGGTGGTCGGTCCTTTGAGCAGAACGTGGCATTCCTTGATGGCTGCAAGCACATCGTCGGGGATGCTCTTTTCCTTTGCGATGCGGTTTTCAAGGGTGAGACCTTCGATGCGGCGGATCTCTACTTTACCGCTTGCGATCTTGTCGCGGAGCAGGTATTCGAGCACGCGGACAGCCTCGCGGCAGATGATCGGGCCGATGCCGTCACCGTCGCAGACGCCGATGATCAGAGTGTCGAGTGCGGCGTAGTCCACGGGTTTGGACAGCTCCGCCATTTTTTCGGTACGGGCAACCTGTTCGCGCAGAAGCTGTTCAAACTGCGCGGTCGCGTTCTGGATGTATTCGTTCATGCGTGTGATCCTTTCGATATGGAGAGAAGCGTGTTCTTTCTTGAGAAGAAAGAACCAAAGAAAGACTGTAAAATTTTTTATGTAGCCATGGCTACATATATATTTTTTCAAAAAGGTTTGGAGAGTGTGAGAACCTTTCCTAAAAAGGTTCTCACGTTTTTTCTTTTACTTCGCCGATTTGGTGTAGGGCAGCAGACCGCCGGCTTTGAGGATGTCGATCTGGCGGTCGGTGAAGGCGCAGGCGAGCTCGATCGTTTCCTTACCGTTTACGGTCATGGTCATTTTGCCGTTCTTCACTGCGTCAAATACATCTGCGAGGCAGATGTCGTCGCCCTCGGCGATCTTGTCGTAGTCATCGGGGTTAACAAAGGTCAGCGGCATGATGCCTGCGTTGATGAGGTTTGCCGCGTGGATACGGGCAAACGACTTGGTAACGACTGCCTTGACACCGAGGTACAGGGGAGCGAGGGCAGCATGCTCACGCGAGGAGCCCTGACCGTAGTTGGAGCCGCCGACGATCACGCTCTTGCCAAGCTCTTTTGCACGTGCGGGGAAGTTCTCGTCGCATACGGCGAAGCAGTGCTTGGAGATCTCGGGAATGTTGGAGCGCAGGGGCAGGATCTTTGCGCCCGCGGGCATGATATGGTCGGTGGTGATGTTGTCGCCGACCTTGAGAGAGCACTTGCAGGAAATGTTGTCTTCCAGCGGATGCGTCTCGGGGAAGGGCTTGATGTTGGGGCCGCGCAGGATCTCTACCTTGTCGGCATCGCACTCGTCTGCGGGCAGCTCGATCATATTGTCGTTAATGAGGAACTGCTCGGGCATAACGAACTCGGGCATGTCGCCGAGCGTAGTCGGATCGCTGAGGTAGCCGTTGATCGCGGAGAGCGCTGCAACTTCGGGGGATACGAGGTAGACCTGCGCATCCTTGGTGCCGCTGCGTCCGAGGAAGTTACGGTTGAAGGTACGGAGCGAGATGCCCGCGGAGTTCGGCGACTGACCCATGCCGATGCAGGGGCCGCACGCACTTTCGAGTACGCGCGCACCTGCGGCGATCATATCCGCGAGCGCACCGTTCTGTGCCAGCATGTTCAGTACCTGCTTGGAGCCGGGAGCGATGGCGAGCGACACATTCGGTGCGACGGTCTTACCGCGCAGGATGTGTGCGACCTTCATCATGTCCGCCAGCGAGGAGTTGGTGCAGGAGCCGATGCAGACCTGGTCGATGTGCATCTTGCCGAGCTCTGTGATGCTCTTGACATTGTCGGGGGAGTGCGGGCAGGCTGCCATGGGGGCGAGTGCGGAGAGGTCAATGGTGATCTCCTCGTCGTAGACCGCGTCAGCGTCTGCCGAAAGGGGCGTATAGACTTCCTCGCGTCCCTGTGCTTTCAGGAAGGCGCGAGTGGTTTCATCGGAGGGGAAGATAGAGGTGGTCGCGCCGAGCTCCGCGCCCATGTTGGTGATGGTTGCACGCTCGGGAACCGAGAGGGTCTTAACGCCTTCGCCGACATATTCCATGACCTTGCCGACGCCGCCCTTGACGGACAGACGGCGGAGAACCTCGAGAATAACGTCCTTAGCCGCTACCCAGGGGCGAAGCTTGCCGACGAGCTCCACTTTTACGACCTTGGGGTATGTAATGTAGTATGCACCGCCGCCCATTGCAACAGCGACATCCAGTCCGCCCGCGCCGATCGCGATCATGCCGAGGCCGCCGCCGGTAGGCGTGTGGCTGTCCGAGCCGATGAGCGTCTTGCCCGGTACGCCGAAGCGCTCGAGGTGTACCTGATGGCAGATACCGTTGCCGGGGCGGCTGAAGTAAATGCCGTGCTTCTTGGCGATCGAGCCGATAAAGCGGTGGTCGTCCGCGTTTTCAAATCCGTTTTGCAGGGTGTTATGGTCAATATATGCAACAGAGCGCTCGGTCTTGACTCTCGGGATGCCCATAGCCTCAAATTCGAGGTATGCCATCGTGCCGGTCGCGTCCTGTGTCAGCGTCTGGTCAATGCGGATACCGATCTCGGTGCCCTTTTTGAATTCACCGTCTACGATATGCGCCTTTAAGATTTTTTCGGTCAGCGTAAGTCCCATTTTGTGTTTCCTCCGTTGGGTAATTTAGATGCGTGGTAAGATTCTACCACATTTGCATAGAAAATGCAAGAGAAAAAATAAAAAAGTTCATTTTTGCCGTTAAAAATACAAAAAGAAGCTGGAAAATCGCAAAAAGCTGAACAAAGTTTTGAAAAATCCTGCATTTTTATGGATGTTCTATATAAATTCACAAAATTTTCTTTAAAAAGCGGTTGTATCCGCACTCAAAGTGTGATACAATAATAAATAAGAAGAGTTTTGCTCCTTCGCACAGTTCACCAAAGGGAGGCCCCCACCGTATGAATCCGTTGCTGAAAGAAAAAATAATAGAATCTCTCAGTGCCGTATTGCCGATCACCGGTATCGTACTGGCGCTCAGCATTTTGCTTGTACCCATAGAGGTCGGAACAATGATGATGTTTATGGTCGGTGCGGTGCTTTTGATCTTCGGCATGGCGATGTTCCAGCTCGGCGCGGAGATGTCGATGAGTCCGCTCGGAGAGGGTATCGGCGTACAGATGTCCAGATCCAAGCATCTGCTCTCTGTCTGCCTGCTCAGCTTTGTCATGGGCATGATCATCACGATCGCCGAGCCCGACTTGCAGGTGCTTGCCGAACAGGTTCCCTCGGTGCCCAATATGACCTTGATTTTGACGGTGGCTGTCGGTGTCGGCATTTTCCTGGCACTGGCGGTTCTGCGCATTCTTTTGAAGATTGATCTGTCGTGGCTTTTGATGGGGCTCTATGCGGGACTGCTGTGCTTTTCGTTCCTTGTTCCCGATAGTTTTCTTGCCGTCGCCTTTGACTCGGGCGGAGTGACCACCGGACCCATCACGGTTCCGTTTATTATGGCGATGGGTGTCGGTCTTTCCTCGGTTCGCTCGGATAAGAACTCCTCGAGCGACAGCTTCGGTCTTGTAGCCCTGTCGAGCGTAGGCCCGATCCTTGCGGTCATGCTGCTCGGCTGCTTCTACAATCCGCATGGGGCGTCCTACACGGCGACCACCGTGCCGAATGTCGGTACGATGATGGATGTCAGCTCGGCATTCACGGGGGAACTGCCGCGCTATTTTGAAGAGGTAGTTGTCTCGCTGCTGCCGATCTTGGTCGTATTTGTGATCTTCCAGCTTGTCAGCCGCCGCTATCACAACCGCCAGATCTTCCGTGTTGCGTTCGGTTTTCTGTATACATATATCGGACTTGTGCTCTTCCTGTGCGGCGTAAATGTCGGCTTTGCCCCCGTCGGTACGATGATCGGGCGCGAGCTTGCCGCCACCTTGGAGAAGTGGCTGCTGGTGCCGATCGGTATGCTGATCGGTTACTTTATCGTAAAAGCCGAGCCTGCGATCCAGATCCTCAACAAGCAGGTGCAGTCGGTCACCAACGGTGCCGTCTCTGCAAAGGCGATGAACCGCTGCCTGCAGATCGGCGTTGCAGTCTCGCTCGGACTTTCGATGCTGCGCATCCTTGTGGGCATCCCGATCCAGTTCATCGTGATCCCCGGTTACATCATCGCGCTTGTCATGTCGCGCTTCGTGCCGAAGATCTTTGTCGGTATCGCGTTTGACTCGGGCGGAGTTGCCAGCGGTCCGATGACATCGACCTTCCTTTTGCCGCTTTGCATCGGCGCATGCGAAATGCTCGGCGGCAACATTATGACCGATGCGTTCGGCGCGGTTGCGCTGGTCGCACTTACCCCGTTGATCTCGGTGCAGATCATGGGACTCAGCTACAAATACAAGCTCAAGAAGCAGTCCAGACTCAAAACCGGTGTTCTGCCGCTTGACAGTGACGATATCATAGAGATCGAGGAGGCATAAAATGTCTGCAAATGAAAAAACTGAAAAGCTGCGTGTTTTATGCCTGATCACCTCTCCGAAAATGGGAACCAAAGCTGCCCAACTTTTTGACGAAAGCTCGGTGCCGATCCATTATCGGGTGGGCGCCATGGGTACGGCGTCGAGTGAGGTCATGGATATTCTCGGTCTCGGCTCTGCCGAAAAGCGCATGCTGCTTTGCGTACTGCAAAAACCGATTGCCGATGCAATGCTGCTGAAGCTTCATAAGGCGCTCAAGATCGGTACCGTCAACAGCGGAATCGCATTTACCGTACCGATCAATGCGGCGAGCCGTCTGGCTTTCCGCCTGGTAGAGAATCTGGGCAAAGAAGAAACAACCACCGAAGGGGAGGAAAGAAGAACCGTGAGCGAAAAGAAAAACGCGATGATCGCCGCAGTGGTCAATATCGGATACAGCGAGGAAGTTATGGCTGCCGCAAGAGCTGCGGGTGCGGGCGGCGGCACGGTGGTGCACAGCCGCTCCGTCGTGGACGACAGCGCATTGCCGCATGTCGGCACGGGACTTGCCGAGGAAAAGGACATCGTCCTGATCGTTGCCAATTCCGAAACCAAGCTTGCGATCATGCAGGCGATCAGCGAAAAATGCGGCATCCGGAGTGAGGCCAAGGGCATCGTATACGCCCTCCCGATCGACAATGTCATCGGTCTGTCGGATTAACTATAAAAAGCCATTGACTTTAAACAAGTCAATGGCTTTTTATAGTAGTTTTATATTGCGTTTTTGCTTGGAATATGGCAAAATAGAGGTATCAACAAACTTGGGGAGAAATAGCTATGCGAAGAATATCTGCATTTTTGCTTGTGGGCATTTGCCTTGCACTTTGCTTTTCGGCATGCACGGAGCAGAACATTCCCGGTGACATAACTACCGCCAAAACGACCGCCGCGCCTATGCCGGTGACCGATCTGCCGCCCGAAACGACCGCGGTTGTAACGACCGGGGCGGTGACAACCGCGGCGCAAACCACCGCCGAGAGCACAGTGATAGCGACCGAGGCAACTACGGTGGCGACGGTCACGACAGAGGCGACAACGGTGGCGACTACGGCTACAACTACCGAAACAACAGCGGCTACGACTACGGTAGCGACTACAACCGAAGCGGTTATAACGACCGCGCCGGAAGCGGTGCCGGCAGAGCCGCTTACCCGTGAGCTGCTTGCGATCGGCGAACTGAATCGGGGCGGCACGGAGGGCGACCACGCCAAAGACGATATTCTGCGCGCGTCGCTGGAGATGAACTTCCGCGAGATCTCGGAGGCGGCGGGATACCCGCGCCTTGAGGGGATCGAGTATCCTCGCCTCAAAAAGATCGCGGACGATTTCTATATTCTCTTCTATTATAAGAGTGTGCATCTGTACTATACGATCAGCACCGATTGCATGACATGGACAGAGCCGGTTGTTTTCCGCAATGCGCGGGATTTCCCGATACCGGGCATAGACGGCATCTATTACGGCAGAGGACCGGATGCGGTCGTTCTGCCCGACGGTACGATCTTGGTTGCCTATGCGGTGCACCCGTCGGTGGGATATAAGACCGATATGGATAACCACAGTATCCGCGTGCGCCGCGGTTTCGTCATGCCCAACAAGCAGATCGCATGGGGTATTGAGCAGACCGTGTACGTCGGCATGAACTGGGAGCCCTCCTTCCAACTGTTGGATGATGGCACCATCCGCCTGTATTTCACGCAGACCGCACCGTATACCAGCAAATACGGATATGATGACGAGATCCGTTCGAGCGGAACGGGTATGCTGACCTCGACCGACAACGGCTACACCTGGACACCCTCCATTACCGCCGGAGATACGCAGTATTATCGCGCGACCACCGTATATCAGCAGTTTATCGGCAATAAGACTGTCACCTTCGGCGGGGAGAAGATCACCGTCCCCTATTTCAACGGGCAGATGCCGCAGGCGGTCTCCCTTGTGGACGGACGCACCCTGCTTGCGGCGGAGATCCGTCATCTGGACGACAACTACATGATCTCGCTTGCCACCAGCAAGGCGGACGGCAGCTGGAAAGCACTCGATTTTGAAGAGGAGGGACCGGATACCGCTGTCAAGGATTTGATCCCGCACGGCGCAGCGCCCTATCTTGCCCGTTTCCCCTCGGGTGAGGTGCTCCTGACCTATCGGCACGACAAGGGAAAAACCCTGTACGGTATGCTGATCAGTCCGGATGCGACCGTATACGGCAAGGAGTTTTCCGCTGTAAACAATGCGAAGGGCTCGATGGGCTCCTGCACGGTTCTTGATGCACATTGTGTAGCGACCGTGAACCCGTTTTTGCACAAGGAGGACGACCACACCATCCAGATCGTTCGCTCTTATCTTAATCACCGTATCAATGCACCGAAAACCACGGTAACGGTGGACGGCTATACAAACGATTGGAAAGACAATACCGATGCGCTCTTTGTCGGCAGCGATTCGCAGGCGCAGGTCACGCTCCGCGTAGCACATGATGATAAAAATGTGTACTTTTTATTCTCGCGTCTCGACGACTGCATGGTCAACCGTGACTATGTAACGGTCAATATCGGCGTGAGCGATAACGAGTATTACACGCTCACCGTGGCATCCAACGGCATTTTATCCTGCCACTATTATCTCAGCGGCTCCCTTATGCGTACGGTTGAGGGAGCATCGGCAGAGGTAGCGGTGCTCGGTACGCTGGGTGACAACACCGATACCGATACGGGCGCGCTCTATGAGGTCTCGATCCCGAAGTCCGTGCTGGGACTCGAAAATGCCGAACAGTTTGTGGTCTCGCTTGCGCTCTCCAACACCGATACCGGCAACACGATATACGATACCATGACCAATATAAAGACGACATCCACCGAGACTTGGCCGGTCGTCAGACTGGATCCGTAAGGAGAGTTTGCAAGATAAAATCTTTCAAACTGCGACTTTTATGTCTTTTGCGCCATAAGGCAGGCGCAAATTTCGGCTATTGCCGAAACCGCCAAAAATTCGCGCTGCACAGAAAGGAATGACCATAAGTATGAAAATTACGATCATGGGTGCGGGCAGCACCGTTTTTACCAAAAATCTGCTCGGTGACGTGATGCTCACGCCCGTACTGCGCGAATGTGAGATCGCGCTCTACGATATCGACGGCGATAGACTCAACGAGTCGAGACTTGTTGTGGAAGCGCTGAACGCCAAGTACAACGAAAACCGCGCCAAGGTGTACACCTACCTCGGCGTGGAGAACCGCAAGGACGCGCTGCGGGGCGCAATTTTTGTGGTAGATACCATTCAGGTCGGTCTATACGATCCCTGCACCATTCTCGATTTTGAGATCCCGAAGAAATACGGTCTGCGCCAGACCATCGCGGATACTCTCGGCATCGGCGGCATCTTCCGCGGTCTGCGCACCATCCATGTGCTGAGGGATTTTGCCGCCGACATGGAGGAGGTCTGCCCGAATGCGTGGTTCCTCAACTACACCAATCCCATGGCGATCCTCTCGGGCTATATGCAGCGGTACACCAACATCAAAACCGTCGGTCTCTGCCACAGCGTACAGGTCGTGGCAAAGCGCTGCATGGAGCATCTGGGCATGGATTATGCGCGCTTCGGTCATGCCAAGGTCGCGGGCATCAACCACATGGCGTGGCTGCTGGAGATCTACGACAAGGAAGGCAACGATCTTTACCCCGAGATCCGCGAGCGCGCAAAGACCGTCAACGATCAAAAGCATGACGACATGGTGCGCATGGATTACCTCAACAATTTCGGCTACTATGTCACCGAGTCCAGCGAGCACAATGCGGAGTACAACCCGTTTTATATCAAGTCGAAGTACCCCGAACTGATCGAAAGGTTCAACATCCCGCTCGATGAATATCCCCGCCGCTGTGTCAAGCAGATCGAGGGCTGGAAGACTCGCCGCGACAAACTGCTGAGCGGAGAGGAGCTGGAGCACAAGCGCACTTTGGAATATGCTTCGTATATTATGGAAGCGATGGTCACCAACACGCCCTATCAGATCGGCGGCAATGTGCTCAACAACGGGCTGATCACCAATCTGCCGAGCAATGCCTGCGTTGAGGTACCGTGTCTCGTGGACGGCAACGGCATCTCGCCCACCTATATCGGCGATCTTCCGCCCGTGCTTGCCGCGATGAACATGACCAATATCAATGTGCAGCTGCTCACTATCGAAGCGGCGGTTACGCAGAAGAAGGAAGCCATCTACCATGCGGCGATGCTGGATCCGCATACGGCAGCCGAGCTGTCGATCGATGACATCAAAAAAATGTGCGACGAACTCTACGATGCGCATACAGCCGCCGGCTACCCCGTGTTTTAAAAAAGCGGGTGGGAAGAAGTTGATTTTGTAAAGGATGGGTTATGTGTGTAAAGGTTGTGCAGAAACATTGTAGGGCGCGACGTCCCCGACGCGCCGCATGAACTGCAGTAAAACGGCGC
>JAFTOT010000008.1 GCA_017463665.1 Clostridia bacterium
GGCAATGCCTCGGGAATCAGAACCCCCATATACGGCTGTTCATCGCGATGCTTACCAAAGAACTCGCCGACTGCCTCACGCACCGAGATACTGCACCGCAGATTTTCCCCCTCGGCGATGCCGCCGAGATCCATAAAAGAAAACTGCGACAAAATGAGGTTATCCACTTCATTAAACGGCGCGTTTTTCACCGTCAGGTCGCCGCGCCAATCAATGTAATCTAAAATGTTACTCATTTTCTCCTCTTCTCTGCCTCCATCTTGGAATAAATACAACCGCAGTAATCCTGCCTGTAGAGATCGTATTCCTTTGACAGCTCGATCGAGCGGGCATAACCGCCCTTTTTCTTGAAATCCGAATAGAGGTACTTGACGCCGCATTCTTCGGCGAGTTCCCCGCCGATCGTATTGAGCGCAGGGGCGTTTTTGTAGGGGCTGATCGAGAGCGTGGTGCAGAAGTAGTCAAAGCCGCCTTCCTTTGCCGCCTTTGCCGTCTCGGCAAGGCGCAGGCGGTAGCACTTCATGCAGCGCTCCCCGCCCTCGGGCACATCTTCCAGTCCTTTTGCCATCGCAAAAAACGGTGCGCTGTCGTATGCCGCAACCAAGAGCCTCACCCCGCCGCAGGCAGGGTGTGCCGAGAGAAAGCGCGAAAGCTCCGCCGCGCGGAAGTCGTATTCCTCTTTGGGGGCGATGTTGGGATTATAGAAAAACAGTGTGATGTCAAAATACTTTGTCAAATACTCCAGCGTATAACTCGAACAGGGCGCACAACATGCATGCAAAAGCAGCCGCGGACGCGTATTCGATGCCGCGATATTCGCAAGCGCCTCGTCCAGCAGTTTTGCATAGTTAGTCATATGTGCACCTCCTTTTCGATATGCAAACTCCGTTTGCTCGATATTTTTGTTTCACAAAATCGATATGTTTTTCGCTTCGCTCAAAACTCGATATGATATAAATCTCGTTGCCGTCAGGCAACATATCGAGCGTACAACGCATATCGAGTGCGTCAGCACATATCGAAAATCTCACCGGAGATTTATATCGACGATTTTAATCGCTCTGCGATTAAAATCATTCTACCATAAATCCACAAAAAACACAACATTTAGGGCGCAGTCCCTTTACTTTTTTCGCGGCTTATGTTACAATCGTATCAATGCGTTTTCAGGAGGACAAAATAATGGCAATAGAAAAAGTAAAAGCATATTTCGCGGCGCATGGCATGGCAGACCGCGTACGTGAATTCGAGGTTTCAAGCGCGACGGTGGAGCTCGCTGCGGCGGCACTCGGCTGCGCGGGACAGCGCATTGCCAAGACGATGTCCTTTGCCCTGGCGGACGGTGACATTCTGATCGTGGCGGCGGGCGACGTCAAGATCGACAACCACAAGTTTAAAGAAGCTTTTGCAACCAAGGCAAAGATGCTTCCCTTTGAGGAATGCGAGGCGCGCATCGGACATGCCGCAGGCGGCGTTTGCCCCTTTGCGGTCAACGAAGGCGTGCGCGTATACCTCGACGAATCGCTCAAGCGATTTGAGACGGTGTTCCCTGCCTGCGGCTCATCCAACAGCGCCATCGAGCTGACCATTCCCGAGCTGGAACAGTACTCGGGCTATGAACGCTGGGTAGATGTCTGCAAGCTGCGCGAGGAAACCGTATAGTATCAGTTTATGGAGTAACGGGTGTATTCTATGCAGTTTTTTAAAAAATTTATCGGTGACAAGGCATTTTACAAAATGCTGTTTATCCTGGTGCTGCCGCTGATCGTGCAGCAGGGCGTGACCAGCTTTGTCAGCCTCTTGGACAACCTCATGGTCGGACGGCTCGGCACCGAGCAGATGAGCAGTGTCGCCATTGTCAACCAACTGATCTTTGTATTCAATCTCACGATCTTCGGCGGTGTTTCGGGCGCATCGATCTTCGGTGCACAGTTTGCAGGTGTCGGCGATGACAACGGACTGCGCCACACCTTCCGCTTTAAGATGATGCTCGGCGTGGCGGTGACCGCCGTCGCGATCGCGCTGTTTATCCTTTGGGGCGAGGATCTTACCATGTGGTTCCTCGACAATGAAGCCAACGAAGGACTTGACCTTGCTGTGCTCGCCGCGTATGCAAAAGAGTATCTGCAAGTCATGCTGATCGGTCTTGCCCCCTTTATGATCGTGCAAGTCTATTCCAGCACGCTGCGCGAAATGGGCGACACGGTCGTCCCCATGATCGCCAGTGTTACGGCGATCACGGTCAACCTGATCTTCAACTACTTCCTCATCTTCGGTACTTGCGGCTTTCCTGCACTGGGCGTTCGCGGCGCGGCGATCGCAACGGTCATGTCCCGCTATGTGGAGATGCTGGTGATCGTGCTGTACACGCACCTGCGCACCTCCAAATTCCGCTTTGCCGTAGGGGCGTACCGCTCGCCCTATGTCCCCGCGGAACTTGTCAAAAAGATCATTATTACCGGTTCCCCGCTGATGATCAACGAGGTACTTTGGTCGCTGGGTACGACCTTTATCAATCAGCAATACTCTACAAAAGGGCTCTTTGCCTACGCGGCGACCAACATCAACTCCACCGTGTGGAATCTCTTCTGCATCATTATGTTCGCCATGGGCACGGCGATCTCGATCATCGTCGGTCGCGAACTGGGCAAGGGCAACCGCGAAGAAGCCATCGACCTCAACCGCAAGCTGCTGTTCTTCACCGTGGTGATCCACGTGCTGATCGGCGCCATCCTGGTTTTTGCCGCACCGTATATTCCCCTGCTCTACAAGACGGAGGACGAGGTACGACAGATCGCAACCAGCCTGCTGATGATCTCCGGCTTAACCCTGCCGATGCACTCGCTTGTGCACGGCATCTACTTCGCCGTACGCAGCGGCGGAAAGACATTTATCACCTTCCTGTTTGACAGTGTATACACATGGCTCGTTCCCGCCATGCTGGCACTTTGCCTGTGTAAGTTCACCGCGCTCGGCATCGTGCCGATCTACCTGATCGTACAGCTCTCGGACGCACTGAAAATGACCATCGGCCTTCTCATGCTGAAAAGCGGCTTTTGGGCAAACACAGTCATACCGACCGAGAAAGCATAAAGAAAAGCAATCGAATGCTATGGCTTTTGCATTCGATTGCTTTTTTATTCTGTCTGCGGAAGCATGTCGGTGAACATGATGAGATTGGATGTGACCTTCTCCTGCTCGGTGAGCGGTCGGAAGGTGCCGTTTCCATACAGAATATCCATCACCATCAGTGCAACGGTGGCATCGACCGCATAGCCTGTTTCCCATGCGACGACAAGATCCTGCATCTGCGATGGGTATTCTCTCGCCTTGATCATTGCCGACTCCAAAAAGGAATCCGCAAACCGTTTCTTGAAAGCATCGCCGATCTTCGGGATCTTCGCGAAGAAATTCTTTTGCGTATCCTTGACCATCATAATATTGATCCTGCCGTCCTCGGTCAAAAACTGTCGCTGACGAAGTCTATGGAATTTTTCCGCGTTCGCGACCGTATCGCGGATGGTGCCGGCTGCGTATTCGTAAACATAATCATAATCGGCGGCGGTATTATTTTCGCTGTTGCCCGCACGGGAAGAATACCGCGTATTGACCGACCATGAGGATACCCCGGGATACTTTCCGCAGCGGCGATACATGGCACCGCAAAACGTATACTCCGGCAGATCGAGTGTCGGCGTATACTCCGGATCCGACTGCGTCTGCGGAAGGTACACATGTATGATCGCTCTTGCGCCATCGGTCGTTTTGACCATGTACTTCGTCAGAATTTCAGACATCTCTTTATCCTTAAACGGATCAAACGAGTTCATTATGCCGTAAAAAACTGCCGCGGCGTCAAGAAGTTCGCGATTGCCGCTTGGAATATACACGTCCTTGACATCTGCGATCGCTTTTCGAACTACAGGTACATACTCTTTTGCCAAAACATCCGCCGCTGCAAGCCGATACTTCTGTATTCTTTCCTCGAGCTCCAGAGAATACGTTTGCGGCGTGAAGTGCACGCAAGTCGTAAAGCGACCGCCCGCTGTGCGAACAAGAAAACCGTTCTCCTCGAGAAAGTCTATTTTGTCCTCGATGTACACAGGCGTTACCCCGAGTTCCTCTGCGATCTCCTCTATGTTCTTGGGTGAAAAGTACACACTGTAGACGATATTGACATTGAGTTTATCCTGCAGGTAGTGTGCCGGACTCCCCATTCTGCCCTGCCTGCCGCTATGCATAAGCTTCTTTTCATCGATCGGCGACAGACCGAGCCTGCCGATCTTCCGCTCCTTGGGAAAGCCCTCTTTCATCTCATTTCGCGCCTTGCTCAAATGCCATTTGACCGTTCCCTCGGGCATTCCAACCATCTTTGCGATAACGGGGATCGTCTTATGTTCATAATAATACGCATACACGATCTCGCGGCGTTTTTTCGTGAGAAAGGCGATCTCCCGACGCAGCCGCAACAGCGTTTCTTCCGTCACCGCATCCGGATCTTCTTGGGACGACGGTATTTCCATGCCGTCGGTAGAGATGCTCTCATGCTTCTTCTTTGCGGCAACGTGCTTTGCATAGGTATGCTCACTGATGCGCCAAATATAGCCGTCGAGATTGTCAATGGCATGGGCATGGAGCAAAGACCGATACACCTCTTTGACGATCTCCGCAGCAAGATCCTCTGCCTCGTCATACGAAAAGCATTTTTTGACGGCGAAACCGTAGATCTTTTGCAGATATTCGGTTATGATCCGATCCGCTTTTTGCTGCTCCATATGTATCTCCAATCGTTTTTTACGCCTGCTTTTTCGCCATGCGTTCGTCCAGAACGCTGTAGACAGTGATCACCGCGATCAAAAACAAGCCACTGATCATGGAAAGCGCGCTCGGGATCTCCTTGTTGAAGATCGCCACCCAGATCGGATTGAGGATCGGCTCGATGGCAGAGATCACCACGCAGCTGATCGCGCTGCAGCGGTTGGTGGCAAGCGCATAGAGAATATACGGAATGCCGAGCTGCACGACACCGAGCAGCACAAGGAAGAACACGCCCTTGGCATTCACCGTATTCTCGGTGAATGCGAGAAACGGCAGACCGATGGCGGCACAGAATAGATGACCGAGCAGAATGCCACTCATCTTTTCCTCACCCTTGGTGTTGCCGACAGCAACGAACATACCGCCCATAAACATACCCGCCAACACACCGAGCGCATTGCCGAGCATACCGCCTGCTTCCAGACTGCCCAGGAAGAAAACGACTACACCCACGAGCGTGAGCAGTACGGCAGCGATATCTAAGTATCTCGGTTTTTTGTGCAAAAAGATCATCGTAAAAATGAGCACAAAGATCGGCGCGGTGTACTGCAGCACAATGGCGTTTGCCGCCGTGGTGTACTTATTTGCAGCGACAAAGCAGATAAATACCATAGAAAGCAGACCGCCGCTGACGAGGGTATCGCGGGAAAGGATGAACTTTTGCTTTGTAAGTGCCATGTACACGATCACCGCAAGCACGGCAAACAGCGATCTGCCGCCCGCGATGACAAAGGCATTCATTTCCACCGCCTTGATAAATACGCCGCCGATGCTCCAGAGCACTGCGCACAGTACCATTTGTATAATACCGATTTTTTTCGATGCCGTTGTATCCATTATTGCTGCTGAACCTCTGTTTTCATCGGTGTGCGAATTTTATTTTCCAGAATAAGCTGCGCGTACAGGCAGTTTTCGATGATAGTTTGTGTCGCTTTCAGTTGTCTGTTAAACAGACCTGCTTTCTCCGCCGTTTTTTCGCCGATCACATCAAACTGCGGTGCGCGCGAAGTCATATTGTGTGCATCGCTGCCGAGTACGACAGGCACGCCGCACGACGAAACCATGTCCAGCATCTTCAGCGAACGCTTGTGATTTAACTCAGAAACGGTGATCTGAAATACCACATTCGGAATATGTGCAAACTTCCGAAGCTGCTCTGCCGTGAAGCCGTACCGCTCGATATGCGCGATCACGGGCGTGAGTGCATACTTGTACACCGCGTTCTCGATCGAGGTGATCATCCAGGTCTGAAAAGGAAGCCGCGGCATCTCAAAAAGAACGACATTTGACTCGCCGATGCACATTTTATCCACGCGGCATTCGGGCAAAGCCTGAAAGATCTGCACCTCTGCCCCCGGGATGATCTCCACGGGACATTCCTCTGCCTGCAATACCGCCAAAGCTTTGTCGCGCCTTGCAAGAAAAGCGTCCACATCCTCATTCCACGGATAAAAATGGGGAGTGGCGCAAACCGTCGCCACTCCCTGCGATTTCAATTGTTTACACATAGCGACCGACTCGCGGACATGGTCGGTGCCGTCAAAATCCATGCCGGGTAAGATGTGGCAATGAAAATCTATGTATCTATTGTGCATGACTTACTTTTTCGCCTTGCTCTCGGCAGGTGCATTTTCGTCGGCGACAGTACCGTAATAACCGTATCCGTAGCGGCTTTTGGACCGTCCGTTCTGTCCGTACTGCGAATAGGATCCTGCCGCGTAGGAATACGACTTTCCCTCCTCGCGAACATCGGTCAGAATCGCGCCGAGAATTTTACCGCCGACCGTTTTGACCGTTTCCACGGTATGGATGACCTCTTCATAGATCGCGTGATTCTGTCTTGCGATTATGACAGTCTGCGGCGCGTTCAAAAGCAGCGCGGAAGTATCCGAAACGACCTCGACCGGAGGGCTGTCCAGCAGAACAAAATCATACTGCGCCTTCAGCGTCTCGAGAAGCGAACGCATGCTTTCGGAGCCAAGCAGCTCCGAGGGGTTGGGCGGTGTCTGTCCCGCTGTAAGCAGATCCAGATTTTCCGCAACATTCTTCTTCACAGAATCTGCGAAGCTGCACATGCCGCAAAGCACATTGGAAAGTCCCTTGGTATTCTCCTGCGCAAAGATCTTCTGCTGCGAGGGGTTGCGCATATCACAATCGACGATCAGCACCTTTGCGCCCGTCTGTGCAAAAGAAAGCCCCAGATTCGCCGTGGTAACGCTCTTACCGGAATTCGGCGCGGCACTGGTCAAAACAATCGCATTGTCACCGCCGCTCGAAAGCGTGAACATCAAGGATGTACGGATGCTTTTATAGGTCTCGATGATACGGAACGCCGCGCCGCCGTGCATATTGCAAAACAGATCCATAGGGCTGAGCGGCGTTTCAATTGTTTTGCTTTTTTGAATAGGCATATTTTCCGTAATTCTCCTTTTTCGTATTGTTTCCGTGAATACTGGGTACTTCGCCAAGCACGGGGATCCCCACCTTGGTAACGAAGTCCGCTTCATCCTTAACGCGGTTGTCCATCAAGGAAAGCAGAACGACCAGTGCACCGGCAAGGAAAGCGCCGAACAGGGCGCCGACGAGCATATTGGTACGTGTGTTCGGAGACGTGGGGCGATAGTTCGCCACTGCCTCACCGAGAGGATTGGAGCAGCCGCCCTCAAAGATCTCACTGATCAGGTCTACCGAAACATCCACCATCGTGTTGCAGACCAATGCCGCGATATTCGGATCGGGACTTGTGACCTTGATCGTCAGGATCTCGGACGCATCCACAACCGAAATGTTCATGTCGTAGGATTGGATCGCAGAATTTACAAACTGCTCGTTTTCCGACAACTTATGCTTCAGCAGATCGGTGGCACGCGAACTCGCAAGAATAATGCGATAAGTGTTTGCGATCGACTTGGATGCAGTCAGATCGCTGGTACTGATTTTGTTATTTTGTTGAACGCTCTGTGAGTTACTGATATACACTTGCGCGCTGGAGGTAAACTGCTCCGTCATAAGAAAAGTGGAAACACCGAATGCACATAGTGCGCCGATGATCGCCGTGACCACGATCCATATCCACTTTGCGCGCAGCATATAAAACAATACTTTCAAGTCCAAAGTTTGTTCCATGATATAGTATACCGATTCCTTTCCAAACACTCTTTTTTTATTATACCGAATCCGTCCGCAAAAGTCAATAGAAAATTCATTTCCCAGGAAATATTCCGTATTGAATATTTTCGCTCCGCGTGGTATACTTTTTTTACAAATGAACCGTAAGGAGACCGTTATGACCGAAAAAATCTATTATACCGATGCCTTTTGCAAAGCATTCGATGCCCGCGTGCTTGCCTGCGAAGAAATAAACGGACATTTTGCAATACGGCTCGACCGCACCGCATTTTTTCCCGAAGGGGGCGGGCAGTTCGGCGACAGCGGCATGCTCGGCGATGCAGAAGTGTTTGATACCCAGGAAAAGGACGGCGAGATCCGGCACTACACACGCACACCGCTCACCGTCGGCGATACGGTACACGGCGTGCTCGATTTTGCAAAGCGTTTTCGCCGTATGCAATGCCACAGCGGTGAGCACATCGTTTCGGGGCTGATCCACAGTCTGTACGGCTTTGACAACGTCGGCTTTCACCTCGGCGAGGAGGATGTAACCATTGATATCAGCGGTGTACTCACCGATGCCGACCTGCGCCGCGTGGAGGAGCTGGCAAACGAAGCGATAGCAAAGGATTTTTCCGTGCGAGCATGGTTTCCGAGCGCAAAGGAAGCCGCCGCGCTGCCTTACCGCGCAAAGCTTGCGATCACCGAGGGACTTCGCCTTGTCGAATTTCCGGGCTACGACATCTGCGCCTGCTGCGCACCGCACGTGAACACCAGCGGACAGATCGGTGTTATAAAACTGCTGGATTTTGCAAATTATAAGGGCGGCGTGCGCATCCACATGCTCTGCGGTGAAATGGCACGCGGCGACTATCACAGCCGCTATACCGCGGTGAAAAAGATCTCTGAGCTGCTCTCCGCAAAGCAGGGCGAAGTCGCCGAAGCGGTCGAGAGGCTGAAAGGTGAAAACGAGGCGCACATTCGTGAACTCGGCGCACTGAAAAAGGCACTTGCCGAGACGCTGGCGGCGTCTGCCGCGCCGACCGAGGGCAATCTTTTATTCTTTGCCCCGCTGCTGGACGCCGTCTCCTTGCGCACGTTGGTCAACACTGCCCTGCCGAAGTGCGGCGGCATCTGCGCAGCATTTTCGGGCAGCGACGGCGCATACAATTTCTGTATGGCAAGTAAGACCGTCAACCTGAAACAGAAAGCAAAAGAGATCAGCGAAACACTGCACGGACGCGGCGGCGGCTCACCCGAGATGATCAGCGGCAATCTCGCCGCGAGCCGTGCCGAGATTGAAAGTTACTTACAGTAAACGAAAGGGGAATTGCGCATGAACGAACTGCTTTTATCCGAAATTTCCACCCTGTGGGAAAAGAAAAGTCTGCCCGCTCTGCGAAGCAGACTGTGCGCGGAAAACCCGATCGACATAGCGGAGATTTTGGAAGTGCTCGACGGCGAAGACGCAAAAAGCCTGCCGACGCTCTACCGCCTGCTGCCGAAGGAGCTCGCCGCCGAGGTATTCATCGCCTTTGACGGCGATACCGCCGAGCGGCTGATCGGCGCCCTCTCCGACAAGGAGCTCGCCGAAACGCTCTCCGAGCTGTTCTACGACGATACCGCCGACCTGATCGAAGAAATGCCCGCGGGCGTTGTCAAGCGCATTTTGAAAAACTCCTCCGCCGCCGATCGCGCCGAGATCAACAAGCTGCTGAAATTCTCGGACGACAGCGCGGGCAGTATCATGACGACCGAGCTTGTCCGCCTGCAGAGAGAAATGACCGTCGGCGATGCGCTGGATCACATCCGCCGTGTCGCACTGCAAAAAGAGACCGTCTACACCTGCTATGTCACCGATCGAACGCGGCATCTCGAGGGCGTGATCTCGGCGTTCACCTTGCTGTCCTCCCCCACCGATAAAACGATCGGCGAGCTGATGCAGGCAAACGTGATCTCGGTAGAGACCTCGACCGACCGCGAAGAAGTGGCACGCATTCTGGAGAAATACGACTTTCTCGCCCTACCCGTGGTGGACAGCGAAAACCGCCTTGTCGGCATCGTGACGGTTGACGACGCGATGGAGGTCATCCACGAGGAGACCGAGGAAGACTTTGCTAAGATGGCGGCGATCACGCCGAGTGAAGAACCCTATCTGAAAACGCCGGTGCTGAAGCTGTTCAGATCGCGCATCCCGTGGCTGATGCTGCTGATGTTTACGGCGACCTTTACGGGTATGATCATTTCCTCGTTTGAAAGCGCGCTTGCCGCCAAGGTGGTTTTGACCGTGTTTATCCCGATGTTGATGGGCACGGGCGGTAACTGCGGCTCGCAGAGCTCGACCACGGTCATCCGCGCTCTGTCCCTCGGCGAGATCAAGCTCTCGGACACGCTGCGCGTGCTGTTCAAGGAATTCCGCGTCTCGCTGCTCTGCGGTGTGTGCCTCGCGGTGTTTGAATTTGTGAAAGTGCTGACACTCGACCGCGCCTTGATCGGCGACGGGATCGACGTGCTTGTCGCCCTCACCGTTTCGCTGACTCTGATCGCCACTGTCTTTGCCGCCAAACTGATCGGCGCAGCTCTGCCGCTCGCCGCAAGCAAACTAAAACTCGACCCCGCCGTCATGGCAAGCCCGTTTATCACCACCCTGGTCGATACCCTCTCGCTGTGCATGTATTTTGTCATCGCCAGTGCTTTGCTTGGGTTGTAAAAAAGTCCCAATTACGTTTCGTGTTCTCGACGGCATATGTGCCTTTAAGCCTCCCTCCGTGAGGGAGGTGGCACGCGAAGCGTGTCGGAGGGAGCCTGCGAACCATGCAATTCACTATATTTATCCGTTTTCGCACTCTCCCTCAGTCGCCTGACGGCGACAGCTCCCTCCCGGAGGGAGCCTTATGTAAGCCGCGTCAGCATGAGGACACATTGCAAAAGTCAGACTAATAAAATACAGCCGACATGTCATATCGACTCTGTCGGCTGTTCTCTTTACATATATATTATACCATAAAATTCCCGAAAAATCAAGACTTGTTCTGCTACGATACATTTGCTATAATTCTACTTACTTTCTTTTTAAGGAGATGTATATATGGAATACCTATATCATGGTTCCGGAATCAAAGGCATTACAAAATTATATGCAAACGCAAAACTGCATGATACAAATCAGGATGTAATCTATTTAACAAACAATATTCCATATTCCCTTTTCTATATTTGGGACGAAACCCACATCGGGTTTCGCGGCAAACATATTACCGCCTGGATAAAGAACGGAATTACATATTACGAAGAGCAATTTCCCGAACAGTTAAAAACATTTTACAAAGGAGCCGCCGGATACTTGTATTGCATTGCAAAACATTCCGAGTGTTTTCCTGTAAAAGAGCGCGAGGGTATGTTTTTCAGTTCTGTCGATACAGAGGTAGAAAAAGCAATTTATATACCGGATGTCTATGAAGAACTGATGCGGTATGAAATGATTGGAAAGCTAAAGGTTCTGCGATACAATGATCAAACAAAGCAACGTCAAAACGAGCTGACCGATATAATCGCGGCGTCCATTATCAAACGAGATTTTTATAAAAACAATCCGCCTCGTGCAATGTTTATGAAAAAGTATTTTCAAAAAGCTTGGAAAAAAGCTGAGCAACAGTATTATTGATTTTTTCTATTTCCCCTTGACATTGACGGTGCGTCAAGCGATACAATATAGACAGACAGGAGGCGATATCAATGGATCAACAATTACTGGACATCCACGCAGTTTGCGAAATGCTTGGCACTACCTCCCGCACGCTGCGTTTCTACGAAGAAAAAGGCATCATATCCAGTACCGCTGTGCCGTTTCAATCCCGCAGACAATACGATGCCGCGCAAATCGAACATATCAAACAGATACTTGTCCTGCGCTCGCTCGGCTTGCCGATCACAAAAATACAGGAATTGCAGCAAGGAAACACAGACCTATCAAGCGTGATCGCCGAGCATAAGGCAGAGATCATCGCTTCTATTGTATCCAAATCCAAAAAAATACGTTTGCTCGATGAAGCACTTTCCACTATCGAAAACGGCGGCGATATTTTTGCCGAAAACCAAGCTGCCGCAAGTACACCTTCCTACGACCGCCTGCATATTGCAAATACTTTTACGAATTCGTTTTTGTCGGGCGATTTAGACGATTGCTTTTCCTATTTCACCGAGATGCTGCAAGCATGTCTGCCGCTCACAGCGTTCAAACGTGTGGTAAGTGACACATTGCATCCGCTCGGAAACTTTGTGTGCAAGCGCAAAACTGAAACTGACGAAGAGATTCACAATGTCCTATACAATTATCTGGAATATGAAAAGCTCGGTCTGTGCGTCAAGCTTGTTTTTTACAAAGACAAGATCCACGGCATTTGGCTCAACTATTGCGAGCTGTAAATGGAGGTAAACATAAAAATGAGTATGTATTACTGCGCGGTCATCGCGATCAACATTCTCTCAGCCGTCTTTTTTCACGAGCATATCAACATTTCCGCAATGTCGGGCATACCGCTTTTTCTGATTGCGCTGACGGTATTTCAAGCGAATTATTTTATCAAAGATATTCCCGAAAAAGGATTTGACACAAGTTACGGCGGCGGATATACGCATGAGGAAAAGGTACATCTGCTGCAATATGCATCCAAATCGTTGATGATAACGATACCGCTGCTGTTCCCTTTTATTCTGTTCTTTCCCAATGCTGCGAAAGTGCTTTCGGTGATCGTATATATCGCAGGATTTATCGCAGGACCTTTGGTCTACCGTGTCCGACATAAAGACGAACTGAACAGCCGCATAAACACAGAAAAAGCAGAACTTGCAAAGCAGAAACAAAACGAAGAACTTGGGAAGTGGAAATGAATGGGGCGCATCGTAACGGCATCCCACCAAATGTAGGGGCGGATATCATCCGCCCGTTTTGCCGAGCAGCGATATACAGCAGCGGGCGGCTAATAGCCGCCCCTACCATGTTTGCTCGTCGCCGTTACACACATAAACTTTCATTTTCTTCTCAAAACATACTCGGGAACGTGAACAGTGCCTCTCTCGTTTCGGCGTAGAGGAGGGGGAGGTCGCTTTGCGGCAGGGGGTTCTTACCCTTGCCGCACTCAAACGTGAACGCAGGGATGCCGAGTTTTTGAATACAGAAATCGGTGAGACCGCCGTAGGCGGCTGCCCCCTCGGGGGCGGCGAGCGTATACCCTGTGCATTTCGCAAGCCGCTGTGCCGCGGCGACGGCGCGCGGCGGGCATCGGTCGCCGCTTGTGTAGTAGATCTCCTGCCCCTGCGTGTGCAAGGTCAGAACTGCAGTCGGATGATTGAACCGCAGATAGTTACAAAGTGCACCCGTCTCGGGTTCACTTTCGGGCGCTTCGCCTGAAAATCGCGTTGGTCCGCCGCCCGTGATGCCGAGCGTCGGTTCAAGCCGTTTGTATTCGGCAAAGCCCGCGTCATAGTTGTGGTTGAGATCCACGCCGCGCGCATTCGCCTGCCAATGTGTGAAATCCTCCGAGCCGTTCATCCCCACCAGCCGCGCATACAAAAGGCTGTCGCGCGGCGCACCGTTTGCCGCGATGTCGGCACCGTCCACATTGAGCACGGGAATAACAAAGAGTGAACGGCTTTTCAGAATATAGGCAAGGTTCATGCCGAAGATCGCGTGCCCGCCCTCGGCAAGCGCACAGAACTCGCAAAGAAAGCGCAAGAGCAGCGCACCTGTGATGCGCTCGGCACCGTGGTGCGTGCCGATGTAATACAGTTCCTTCTCCCCCTCGCCGAGCCGCAATATGGGAATTCCCTTTCCCATCACGCTCTCGGTCAGATAGGAAAACTGCAAAAACGGATAGCGGTCGGACAAAATGCGCACGCCCTGCATCAGCGCCGCATAGTCAAACCTGCCGTCTGTTATCTCTTTCATTTCTGTTTGCACGGTTGCCATCTCCTTTTTTTCTTTCAGTATATTCACCCCCGCCGTCCGAAAGTACTTTTTGCAGAGAAAACGACCTAAATTTGCCGTTTGCTCTTGACAAACACCCGAAAATCCGCGAAAATATAAGGAGAGCATCATTCATCATTATATACAAAGGAGCATGGAAATGGCATATCTTTCCGACATTGAAATTGCACAGCAGTGCGAGATGAAGCCGATCACCGAGATCGCGGCAACCGCGGGTATCGACGACAAGTACGTTGAGCAATACGGCAAATATAAAGCAAAGATCGACCTTTCGATCATGGACGAATGCAAAAAAGAGAACGGCAAGCTCGTACTGGTGACGGCGATCACGCCCACCCCCGCAGGCGAAGGCAAGACGACCACTACGATCGGTCTTGCAGACGGTCTGCGCCGCATCGGCAAAAATGTTATGGTTGCACTGCGTGAGCCTTCCCTCGGCCCCGTATTCGGCATCAAGGGCGGCGCGGCAGGCGGCGGCTATGCACAGGTCGTGCCCATGGAGGACATCAATCTGCATTTCACGGGTGACTTCCACGCCATCGGCGCGGCAAACAATCTGCTCGCGGCAATGCTCGACAACCACATCCATCAGGGCAACAAACTCGGCATCGATGTGCGCAAGATCACCTGGAAGCGCTGCGTAGACATGAACGACCGCCAGCTCCGTTTCATCACGGACGGTCTCGGCGGCAAGGTCAACGGCGTACCGCGCGAAGACGGCTTTGACATCACGGTTGCCTCCGAGATCATGGCAGTGCTCTGCCTTGCAACCTCGATCACCGACCTCAAAGAGCGCCTCGGCAACATCATCGTCGGCTACACCTACGATGACAAGCCGGTTTGCTGCCGTGACCTGGGTGCACAGGGCGCAATGACCGCACTGCTCAAAGACGCGCTCAAGCCGAACCTTGTACAGACGCTCGAAGGCACGCCCGCGCTGGTACACGGCGGTCCCTTTGCCAACATCGCGCACGGCTGTAACTCGGTTACCGCCACCAAGCTCGCCATGAAGCTCGGCGACTACGCTGTTACCGAGGCAGGCTTTGGTGCTGACCTCGGTGCCGAGAAATTCCTCGACATCAAGTGCCGTCTGGCAGGTCTGAAGCCCTCCGCAGTCGTTATCGTTGCCACCATCCGCGCGCTGAAAATGCACGGCGGCGTTGCCAAGACCGACCTTGGCACGGAGAACCTTGCAGCACTTGAAAAAGGTCTGCCCAACCTGCTCCGCCACGTCTCCAACATCAAGGATGTATACAAGCTCCCGTCCGTGGTTGCGGTCAACCGCTTCCCCACCGATACCGATGCAGAAGTTGCACTCGTCATTGAAAAGTGCAAAGAACTCGGCGTAAATGTCGTTCTGTCCGACGTATGGGCAAAGGGCGGCGAAGGCGGCATGGAGCTCGCCGAAGAGGTCGTTCGCCTCTGCGAGCAGCAAAGTGACTTCTCGTTCTCCTATGAACTCGACGGCAGCATCGAAGATAAGATCGAGACCATCGTCAAGCGCATCTACGGCGGCGACGGTATCACCGTAATGCCCGCCGCAAAGAAGCAGATCGACGCGCTCACCGCGCTCGGCTATGACAAGCTCCCGATCTGCGTTGCAAAGACCCAGTACTCCTTCTCGGATGATCCGACTAAGCTCGGTGCACCGACCGGCTTTACCGTAACGATCAAGAATGTCAAGATCTCCGCAGGCGCAGGCTTCATCGTCGTGCTCACCGGTGACATCATGACCATGCCCGGTCTGCCCAAGGTCCCCTCCGCCGAAAAGATCGACGTAGACGAACAGGGCCGCATCACGGGATTGTTCTAAAAAGAATAGCAAAAGCCGACCGCACGGTCGGCTTTTTGTGTTCGGTGTGTGCAAAAAATGATTGTTTACGGGTCAAGATATTCTCCTTGCCGTGAATAATCTTTTACCTCTTGCAAAATTTCCAAATCCATGCTATACTATTTAAAACCAAAACAGAAAGTGAGGTGGACAAAATGACAAACAGAAACCTGATAAAATCGAATGCCGTTTTGTCCATTGTATAAGCTTCTTTGGATGTATTGAAGTCGCTCCGATTTTATCGGGAGCGACTTTTTTATTACATGGAAAGAGGTATTATGATGAACGAACTGAAATTTGTGCAACTCGAGAAAGAAAACAAAAAACATTTTGAAGATGCAAAAAGTGTGTGGCTGCCATTCATCAAAGAGGTAAATGCGCATGATGGCATATCGAGATCCGATGAGCAGATCATGGACGGATTGCGCAAGCGTATCGCTATACAAGGCAAACGCCCCGATATGCACTTTGAAGTGATAACTGTCGACGAGGAAGTGATCGGAATCGCTATGTTTGCCATTGATCACGGTACAGTATACGGATTATTGGAAGCAGGATATGGAACGATCATGGGCTTCTATATTAAACCGCAATACAGACGGCAGGGTTACGGAAGAAAGTTTTATCGGCACATTGA
>JAFTOT010000001.1 GCA_017463665.1 Clostridia bacterium
GCGCGTAAACAATGAATTGCAATCCGAGGAATTGCATGATTTGAGCACTGTGTGCTCATGATTTGCCTACGGCATGATTTGCGCTGCGGCGCATAGGAGATTGCAATTCAAATCATGGAATGCGTAGCACTCCAAATCATGACGGCACAGCCGTCAATTCATGCGCGGTACGCGCAAATCATTCGTATCATAAACAATCATTTATTTTTTCGCCTAAACAATTCTGCCCGCTTTCCATCAAAATTTGTAGGCATTCCTGCGGTTTTTGTGCTATACTGAAAAAAACGATGCGAGGGAGAACGACTATGGCAGAACTTGAAAAAATGCGGGATGCGCTGCATGCGCTGTTTGACAGCCAGCTTGCGGCGCGCGAGTGCTTCGGCGGTGCGGCGGCGGTGCTCATGGACGGGGAGACGGTATTCGACGAGAGCTTCGGCGATGCGCGCTTTTCGTCGGACAGCCTCTACCGCCTTGCCTCGGTGACGAAGATCTTCACCGCAGCGGCAGTGATGCAGCTCTGCGAGCAGGGGAAGATCGACATTGCCGATCCTGTTTCCAAGTATCTGCCGCCGTTTGGCAGCTTGGCGCTCGGCGCCGTCGCGCCCGACGGACGTATCTATTCCACCGAGATGCCACCGCGGCAGATCACGCTCTTCGATCTGCTCACGCATACGGCAGGGCTCGGTGCGGACGAGCTCGGCAACCGCGAGTATACCGTGATGCCGCCTGCGGAAAAGACCTCGCTTGCGAGCGTGACGGACTACTACGGTGCGCATTTTCATCTGGCGTTTGCCCCGGGCAGCAAGGCGGCGTACAGCGGCTTTGCAGGCTATGATGTGCTCGCGCGCATCGTGGAACTGGTCAGCGGCATGACCTTCAATGATTATTTGCAGACCAATCTGTTTGCGCCCCTCGGCATGACCGATACCACGTTTCAGCCGACCGATGCGCAGTATGCGCGCCTTGTGCCGATGCATCAGCGTCTTTGCGGCGAGGACAGAGAAGTGAATTTCCGCGGTACGCTCTATCGCAGCATGCCGCGCAGCTATGAGGCGGGCGGCGCATCGCTCATCAGTTCGATGCAGGATGTGCTCCTCTTTTGCAAAATGCTGCTCGGCGGCGGTGCGGTGAACGGCGTGCGCGTGCTCGCTCCCGAGACGGTGGCGCGGATGCTTGCCCCCGCGCTGGATGACAACTTAGACGGTCTGCCGCGCGGCGAGAATCACGGCATCGGCTGCTTTATGGTGACGGGACAGCACCGCCTGCCTAAAGGCACCATCTACAGCCACGGCGCATACGGCACGCACATTCTCCTGCGCCCCGCCGAGAACTTTGCCGCCGTGTTCCTCAAAAACTCCTTCTTCGATATGTCCACCACCTCGCACAGCACTGTCGCGTTTGAAAACGCAGTGCTGCATGGGTAAAAGAAAACATAATTGGTTATGTTACGAACATCTCCGCCGAGATCTTCGTTTTGCTGCGCTCCACTCAAGGATGACAGGGCGGGTTTGAACAGAATGCTTATAAAAGCTTTCTTTTTCGCTATGCGTGATCCCCGCTTGTCATCCTTGAGCGTGCGCGTTGCGATCTTGCGGGGAAATGTATGTTCCCACACAAAACAGCCTATCATCTTTTTATCAATGCAAATAAAAAGAACCAAACTTCTTTTCACCAAGAGTTCGGTTCTTTTTTGCGTGCAGTATTATGCTTTACAGGACGCTTGATTATTTTTCCGTATTCGCCCGCGTTTGTTCGTACATCCAGTCAATCAGACCGGATTCGTTACTAACCGTAGTGAAAATACCGTGACCTAGACCGTTGTATTCTTTATACACCGCATCGCCGCCTTTGTAC
Source organism: Clostridia bacterium (assembly GCA_017463665.1). Taxonomy (GTDB): domain Bacteria; phylum Bacillota; class Clostridia; order Oscillospirales; family CAG-272; genus UMGS902. The sequence continues at coordinate 1,855 of JAFTOT010000001.1, forward strand.
TGTAGTGCTACTGCCAAACTCTTCATGTGTGTATAGAATTTATAGGGATCGTCGTTGCTGCAGTACATACGCATGGGTGTTGCTGCCATGCCTTCAAAGTTTTTGTAGTTGCCGATGGGAGAAGCGCCTGCGCTGAGTATGGCAGCGGCGAAGACATAAGGATGCGAATCGATCATATAGGCAACGCCCTTAGCACCGTTGGAGTGACCGCTGAGATACATGCGGTCACGATCAATAGCAAGATGCGATGCCAGCATGTCAATGAGTTCATAGGCAACTTCGACTGTTTTACGGTTATCCGGCCAGGTCATGCCTTTCGGACACTGCGGGACGAGCAGGATCGTATCATTGCCGTAGTCGCTTCTTAAAATATTAGTGAACAACGCGCCGCCGCCGAGTTGGCTGATCGATTGGCTCTCACCGCCCAGTCCGTGCAAAAATACAACCAGCGCATATTCCCCATCGGGCGAATAGTTTTTCGGAACGCGGACACGGTAGTTCATGTCGATTTTATATGTGCTGCTTGTATATGTGAGGTCGGCATACTGACCGGGTTTGATATCGTCTACCACGCAGTCATGGTCGGTTCTGCCCGAGAATGCACAGTCAGAGGGCTTGCTGTTCTTTTGGCAGTACGCGATCATGCTGAGCACATCATCCAGATGTAGATCGCCGTCACCGTTTGCGTCATATGCGATCCGTTGTGTATAGGAGGGGCTTTTTTGACGCATGAGGTCCATTGCTGACAAGACATCGTTTAAACTGTACTCTGCATCGGCCGCGTAGCTGATGCAGCACAGTGCCGCAGAAAGAAGAACCACCAAAAGCATGGAAAACAGTTTTTTCATAGTCAGCCTCCAAGTCAATAAACGTTTGTACATATTGTACCACGTTTTTTGCACATTGTCAAGCTTTTTTGAATCCCGCCATGGCTTTGGAAACGCCGGTGGCGAATTCGCCCATGTGGGCGCTGTAGGCTTCGGTGAGCAGCGTCAGCTTGCCGTCCTTGTTTTCGATGGTGGTGACGGAGGCATTGTCTGCCCACACCGCGCGCCGGATGTCGGTGACTTCCCAGCCGTGGAGATGGCAGAGCATGCATTTGATCAGTGCGCCGTGCGAGACGATGCAGATGTCGCGGTCTTTATATTCTTCGGCGGCATCGTACAGCGCCTTGACCGCGCGGTCGTAGCACTCGACTATGCTTTCGCCGCCGGGGCAGACGGTCTTGTACATCTCGGTCTTCCATTCGGTGATCGCGCCGGGGTATTTCGCCTCCACCTCGTCGAGCGGCAGTCCCTCCCAGTCGCCGAAGTTCATTTCCATGAAATCTTTGCGGGGGATCACGGTAAGTCCGCGGTCGGCGGCGATCGGCTCGGCGGTCTGCTTGGCGCGCGTCAGCGTGCTAGAAAGCACCGCGTCGATGTGCGCGTCTTGCAGATAGTCGGCGGTCATGCGCGCCTGTTTGTGCCCGAGGTCGGAGAGGGGATAGTCGGTGTGCCCGGCAAAGCCGCCGCGCAGATTGCCCAGGCTCTGCCCGTGGCGGACGATATATATGGTAGACATTGTGTTCGCTCCTTTTTGCTCTTTGTAAAAATGATACCACAGAATGCGCGTATTTTCAATAAAATAAATATTGAAAATTTTTGTTGACAAACGCAAAAGGATATGGTAGAATATTGATTCGGTACAGGTAACTTTCGGTTACCCATACCCCCTTGCCGTAACATAGGGTACGGCCATAAGTCCATAAGGAGGTGTAACACAGATGGAAAAGGTAGTAAATTCTTACGAAACACTGTTCATCGTCAACCCCACGATCGCTGAGGATGACATCAAGGCAACAGTGGACAAGTTCACCGCGCTGATCGCGGAGAACGGTACCGTAGGGGAGATCGACGAGTGGGGCAAGCGCCGTCTTGCATACCCGATCAACGACATTCCCGAAGGATACTATGTCCTCGTAAACTTTACCAGCGAGTCTGCTTTCCCGGCTGAGCTCGAGCGTCGCTACAACATTGATGAAAACATCATGCGCGGCATCGTAATCAGACTCGAGACCAAGAAGGCAAAAGCGTAAAGTAAAGAGGAGGGCGAGTATATGGCAAGTCTGAACAAGGCAATTCTGATCGGAAACCTCACAGCGGATCCCGAACTCAAGCAGACCCCCTCGGGTATTTCGGTTGTCAGCTTCACAATCGCGATCAACCGCAGATACCAGAGCAAAAATGCGACAGAAGGTCAGCAGACCGCTGATTTTATCAACATCGTTGCATGGCGTCAGACCGCTGAGTTTGTAACCCGTTATTTCAAGAAGGGCAAGCCCATTTTGGTTTGCGGTTCGATTCAGAGCAGAAGCTATACCGATGGTCAGGGTAACAAGCGGTACATTACCGAGGTCGTTGCCGATGAAGTCGGCTTTGTAGAAAGCAAGGCTGAGTCCACAGGTGGCGCTTCCCAGTACACGCCGGACGCCTACACCACGCCGTCGTATTCCAATACGGATGCGATCGCGCCGAAGTTTGAGGCAGTTTCCGAAGAGGACGATTTACCGTTCTGATCAAACGATCGAAAAGAATTTATAGAAAGGAAATCTGTATTTAGCAGTAGGGTTTTATAATGGATAACAAGACCGAAAACACCCAGCGCCCCTTCCGCCCCATGCGGAAGAAGAAGAAGGTTTGCCTCTTCTGCGCGGATAAGATCGATTACATCGATTATAAGGATACCGTAAGACTGAAGAAGCTCGTCAGCGAGCGTTCCAAGATCCTTCCCAGAAGAATCTCGGGCACCTGCGCTGTTCACCAGCGTCAGCTTACCGTTGCTGTCAAGAGAGCAAGACAGATGGCTCTCATTCCTTACGTCAGCGACTAATTTATGGGATGAAAAAGCACCGCATCGCGGTGCTTTTTTGCGTTTTACAACTGTCCGTTGTAAATTTGCAACGGACAGTCGCTTGTTTTGTCGCTTTTTCTGTGGTATGATATAAAGACCTCTACTAAACAATATAAAAAGGAGATGGGCTTATGGGGATGCAGGAATTCAGTCAGGTACTGAAAAAGGAACGGGAGGCGCGGCATCTTTCGCAGACGCAGCTCTCCGAGTGCATGTCTGTCACGCCGCAGGCAGTCTCCAAATGGGAACGCGCCAGAGGCTGTCCCGACATGGATATGCTCTGTAAGCTCGCGAGCTTTTTTGAGGTTTCGCTCGATTATCTTTGGGGCAGGGAGCAGAGCGCGGCGGGCATGTACATGCTGCCCGATGACGGCACCCTGCGCATTTTGCAATGTCTCGGGCAGACCGTACTCACGCAGGATACATACGACCGCGAAAAAGCGATCCCGTTGTTTCTCGGAAAAACCTATGCCGATGCCGAAATGCATGTCGAGGTCTGGGGCAATGCCGTCATCGATGGCAGCATCGGCGGCGATGTAACTGTGGGCGGCGATATCAGCTGCGGCAATGTCGGCGGTGACGCGACCGCTGCGCACAGCATCGACTGCGGCAACGTCGGCGGAGAACTGACGGCGGGCGGCAGCGTGGATTGCGGCAATGTAAACGGCGACGTGACCGCAGGCGACCGCGTGAGCTGCGGGAATATCAAGGGCGATCTAATCGCCATCGGGGACGTTACCTGCGGCGATATCCGCTGTGATGTCTCTGCAAAAGGAACCGTCCGGTGCGGTGATATCGGCGGCGATGTCACCTGTGAAGCGGATATTCATTGCCAAAACATCGGCGGCACCGTCGGCGATGCCAAAGTGGTGTATGTGGAGCAAGCAGATAGTCGCTAAAAAACTAAATCAATAATTATCGGAGGTATCAACAATGGCAAAGGCGAACAATAGCAGTAATGATATTTGGAAAGCATGGCAGAGTTATTCCGGCTTCGAAAATCGTTCATTTCGATTTACAGATGATATGCGCCCGCTGTTTTATAAATGGCTTGGTATTTCTCCGAATAGTTATGTGCTGGATGCAGGTTGTGGGACGGGCGTATTTGCACGATATTTGGCAGTCGATCTCGATAAAGGACACATTGATGGTTTTGATATCAATCAAGGCTTTATTGAGTATGGCAACAAAAAATTAAAAGAACTGAATTTGACTGAAAAGGTTACATTAAAAATCGATGACGGATTCGATCTGTCATATGCCGATAATTCATATGATGCTGTGACGAATTACACATATATAGGCGTTTTGTCAGATCCGGTTGCGGGACTGCGAGAAATGATACGCGTATGTAAACCGGGCGGCGTTGTTTCTTGTGTTGTAGCTACCAATTCTATTCCGCCGATCGTGTGGCAAGGTGATTATCCTTTTGACGGTGCAAATGAGCTTCAATCTCTTTATCGAACAGAGTCTAATATTTTTTCAAAATACGCTCGTAAAGCAACGGATTTAAAGCAAAATCAGGAATGGCACGCGCTCCGCTATCCCAAAATGTTTGACATTTGTGGGTTAAAGCATATTGCGATACATCCGTTTGCGTACACATTTAATTACAATGACGAAACCTATCCGCTTGCATATAGACAAGAATTGCTGAAAAGCGAAATAACCGATGATATAAATTGGATCACTTCGCGTTATACCGAAAAAAAGGATGTGTACATCGAACACGGATTTGGCGAAGATAAGTTCAATCGTTTGATTGAACTTATGAAAAGAAAATTGGATTATGTGAGCGAACATTTTGCGGATGATAATAGTTTTGAGTGGATTGGCGGCTTCAATTTTATTGTTACGGGTATTAAGGAATAATCCAATAGGCTGATTGAGCTATGCGGGAGGTGGTACTGTGTCGATCACATTGCGCTGAAAGACGGCGTAAGAGAAGAATTTTTCGCGAAGATCGAGCAGACCATCGACACATTCGGCGGGCAGATCACCATATACGACACCATCGACCTGCAGCTCGCAAGAAAACCGTAAAAACACCCCCAAACCGCAAGGCTTGGGGTGCTTGGGTGTAAAGAGTAGGGGCGGATATCATCCGCCCGTTTTGCTTGACAGCGATGTATGGCAGCGGGCGGCTAATAGCCGCCCCTACTGTGTTTTTGCACCGCCGGTGCAAAAGTAAAAATCATTTTTCTTTTCGGTGCATATCCTACCGATAGAAGGGAGTGTTTTTATGCTTGTGGAACGGCGATACAATCGCGAAAATGCGCTGGCGTATGCGCGAAGATGGGCGCTTTCACGCAATCCGCTCTTTGTCAACTATACGGGCTTTGGCGGAGATTGCACCAACTTTGTTTCGCAATGTGTGTTTGCGGGGAGCTGCGAGATGAATTTCACGCCGGTGTTCGGCTGGTACTATCTGGACGGAGACACGCGGACGGCATCTTGGACGGGAGTGGAATATTTTTATAATTTTATAACCGATAATGCGGGCGTCGGGCCGTTTGCCGCCGAGATCGGACAGACGGGCGTGGAGGTCGGCGACGTGGTGCAGCTTGCCAATGAAAACGACGACTATTATCACACGCTGCTGGTCTGCGGCTTCACCGACGACGGCGATATTCTGGTCTGCGCCCACTCGGATGATGCACTTGACCGCCCGCTGTCTACCTACAGCTATGCGAAAGCGCGGTTTTTACATATTCTCGGCGTGCGCTTTGAACTGTCGTTCAATTCCGGCGGCTGCTTTGCCGATCTGATCAGCGGCACCGCGATCCGAACATAGAGATTTGCGAAGACAGCGGAAAGTACGCTATGTACCGTAAAACTGTAAACATAAAAGAACTTACGTTTTTAGAAAATGGCGTGACTTTGCTCACGCCATTTTGCTTTTGTTTTGTTGGAACCTATGATACATCTTGCTGTCAGCAACTACCGTTTGCTCTATTCACTTTCGGGCGCAGCAATATATTCCGACAACGCAAAGGGGATATAAAAGCCGCTGAAATCTTCGAGGTAGATTATTTGGTCATTGTCTCCGCTTTGATAGATAGGGTTTCCGCCGTATTTTCCATCAAGATTTGTTGCCATAAAGTCTTCTGTTGGGCTTGATGTACACCAAAAGGAGATTCCGCGCAGATACCCTAATTCTACACTGCCTGCCGGAAGTGCGGTAATATTGCCGCCTTTTTGCGTATATACCGCTCCGTTTATGGATATTTCCTCTGGATATACAAAATGTTCGACTGCGAATAAAGCGCAACACATTACCGCTATCGCAACGATTAACGTGGAGCAGACAAGAACAACTTTTTTTCTTTTCCATTTGTTCTTGAAATTTTTTAGGGGCTTTGCATTATTCTCAATCGGAATGGATACAGCAGCCTTCATTTCGTCGTATTTTTTGCGGCAATTCTCGCAATATTCTATATGTTCCGATACCAAATTGCGGGTATCCTCACTCACAACTTCATCCACATACAGCGGAAGAATGTCTTTGATTATGTTGCAGCTTGTTTTATTCATCATGCAATGCCTCCATGTATTCTTTAATTTGTGTTTTTGCCCGGTAAAAAACGACACGCGCCCAACTTGGACTTTTTCCAAACAGTAAAGCGATCTTTTCAAAGGACAATTCGCCAAATACCCGCAAAGAGAACACTTCTTTATACGGCTCTTTCATAGTATGCAAAAACTGATGGATAAGAAATGAAGTTTCTTCATCCAAGATACGCTCTGTGAAAATTGACTGCGGGTCGGATATATCCTCGGGCGGTTCTTCTCCGACGAAGATTTTTTGCCGCTTACAGTAAGTGAAGTATGTATTCTTGGCGATCGTGAAAAGCCATGCCCGTATATCTTTTGTGCCATCAAAAGAGTCTATTGATCTTAGAGCTTTTTCGAATGTTTCCTGTGTGATCTCTTCGGCAATATCGGCATTTGCCGATAAACTGCGCAAGTACAGGAAAACATCTTTGAAATAGAATGTATATATAGAATCAAAGTCCATGCACAAAAGCCTCCTTTCACCCTAATAACAATTGAGAGTGGCAAACGTTACAAAAAAATTAAACTTTTTATACAGTATCATGCAGATGCGAATTTTTTGCCGTGCTTGTAGTTTGTATAGCAAGTTAAAAAATAAGCGGTACCCAGCCTTGCAGCCAAGTACCACTTGTTTTTGTTAACCGATGCAACGGTATTACTTCTTCATTTTGATAACTTCTTTTGCCTTAACGACGATATTTTCGGTGGTGATACCGTATTCTTTCAGCAGATCGGGTACCTGACCGCTCTTGCCGTACTTGTCGCCAACGCCGATGCGGCGCATGGGGACGGGGCACTTTTCGCTGAGCACGTCGGCAACTGCGCTGCCGAGACCGCCGATGATGCTGTGCTCCTCTGCGGTGACGATCGCGCCGGTCTCCTTAGCCGCTTTGACGAGGATATCCGCGTCGATGGGCTTGATGGTGTGGATGTTGATGACGCGCGCGCTGATGCCGTCTGCCTTGAGCAGCTCTGCTGCTTCGAGCGCCATGTGCACGGTCAGACCGCTTGCCACGATGGAAACATCCTTACCGTCGCACAGCTCTACACCGCGTCCAAGCTCAAAGGTGTAGTCCTCACCGTTGACGGTCGGAACGGCATATCTGCCGAAACGCAGGTATACAGGACCCTTGAACTCGATCGCCGCCTTGACAGCCGCTTTGGCTTCGACTGCGTCTGCGGGATTGATGATGGTCATGCCGGGGATGGTGCGCATGAGGGCGATGTCCTCGTTGCACTGGTGGGTAGCACCGTCTTCGCCGACGGTCAGACCTGCGTGCGTTGCACCGATCTTGACATTGAGGTGCGGGTAGCCGATCGAGTTGCGCACCTGCTCAAATGCTCTGCCTGCTGCGAACATGGCAAAGCTGGAGGCGAAGGGGATGAATCCGCTCGCGGCGAGACCTGCCGCAACGCTCATCATGTTGCCCTCTGCGATACCGCAATCGAAGAAACGGTCGGGGTGCGCCGCCTTGAACTTGCAGGTCTTAGTCGCTTCTGCAAGGTCAGCGTCCAGCACCACAAGATTTTCATATTCGTTACCAAACTCTACGAGCGCATTGCCGTAGGCTTCTCTGGTTGCAATCTTTTCTGCCATTGTCTGTTTCCCCCTTATCTGTCAAGGTCTGCCATGGCGATGGCGTACTGCTCGTCATTCGGCGCTTTGCCGTGCCAGCCGACTTGATCTTCCATAAAGGAAACGCCCTTGCCCTTGGTAGTCTTTGCGATGATGGCGGTGGGCTTGCCCTTGCATGCCTTTGCCGCGTTGACGGCCTCTTCGATCTCGGCGAAGTTGTGACCGTCGATGGTGATGACATTCCAGCCGAATGCCGCGAATTTTTCATCGTGGGGAGTGGGGTTCATAACGTCGGCGACCTTACCGTCGATCTGCAGACCGTTGAGGTCGAGGAAAACGGTGAGATTGTCGAGCTTGTAGTGTGCAGCGAACATGGCTGCCTCCCAAACCTGACCTTCCTCGCTTTCACCGTCGCCGACGGCGCAGTATACGCGATAGGAGTTACCCGAGAGCTTGCCTGCGAGCGCCATGCCGCATGCACCCGAAATACCCAGACCGAGCGAACCCGTGGTCATGTCTACGCCGGGGGTGCCCTTCATATCCGGATGTCCCTGCAGATAGCTGCCGGTCTTGCGCAGCGTTTTCAGATCCTCGAGCGGGAAATAGCCGCGGTTTGCCAGCACAGAGTAGAGCGCGGGCGCGGCGTGTCCCTTAGAGAGGACAAAGCGGTCGCGGTTTTCCATCTTGGGATTCTTTTCGTCAATGTGCATCTCTGCGAAATAGAGATAGGTGACGATGTCGGCGATCGAAAGCGATCCGCCCGGATGTCCGCAGCCGGCAGCATGGGTACTTTCGATGATGCCTTTACGGACGAGCTTTGCTTTTTCGGTCAGCATAGCAAGTTTCTCGTTATTCATAATTACCTCAAAATAGAAGAAAATAAAAATACAAGTCTATTATACTTTACGCGGCGCAGAAATGCAACCGCCAAATTGACAAAAAGCACGCAAAAATGCACGGGTTTTACAGCAATTTTTATAGGGAAACGGCGTCCCCGAGGCAAAGTGAGTAGATCAGCAGCCTTTTTGGGGGCATGCCGCAGATCTCCTCGATGGCGCGGGCATAATAGCCGAGCTGCCGCGCATGCGCGGCACGCAGTTTTTCCTCGGCGGCGGCGCGATCTTTCGGCAGGCGGTCGGTTTTATAGTCCACCAGCACGATGTTGCCCTCGGTGTCATAGAAGAAGCAGTCGATAACACCCTGCACAAGGACAGTTTCGCCCGAGAGTTCTTCTTTTAGTCGCGCATCGGCTGCAAAATCGGCGGCAGGCAGCTCCAGATTAAAGCGCTGCTCGCGGTAGAGCCTTTTCGCCGCCTGCATCTCGGCAAAAATCGGCGATGCGAGGAAGGCTTCGACCTCCGCCATGTTCACAAGCGCGGCATCCTCCGCCGTCAGAAAGTGCTTTTCGGTCAGTCGTGCGAGTTCGGCGGCGGCACCGTTTTCGGCGGCGTTTGCAAAGTCGAAAAACTGCAAAAACAGGTGCGTTGCCGTGCCGCGCTGCGCGGCGTCGTTTTTGGTGTTCTCGATAAAACGGGGCGCTGCCGCAAGCGGCGGCAGCTTCTTTTCGCCGATGGATTCTTCGAGAATGGTGTCATCCAGAATATCGGGGTAGAGCCGTGAGATCGAGAGCTTGGCGGGGATCTTTGTGCGTGCCGCGTGCGGATAGCGGTAGTTGAATCGCTCGGTGAGGATACGGACACTTTCGGCATCGGCGGTCGGTGCTTCTGCCGCCGCCCTTTCCGTCTCGGCGGCGGTTTCCCCCGATGCCGCAAGGAAGTACGGCACCGTGCGGATGTTCAAAAACGGCTGTTCGCCGTCGCCCGCCGCCAGCAGGGCAAGGGAGAGATGGCTCTTTTGCTCGAGCGCCGAGAACGCCGAAAGATAGTTGTGCGCAAATTGCGCTGCGCGGATCCGCTTTTCGGGTTCATCGACCATGGCGGTTATGTAGAGCTGTTCGCGTGCACGCGTCAGCGCTACGTACAAGAGGCGCAGCTCCTCTTCCTTGGCGGAGCGGCGCAGGGCGAGGGCGACCGATTTGCGCAGCAGCGTGTCGTATACGCAAAAGCCGCTCGCATCGCGCAGCCGCATGCCAAAGCCTGCCGCATTTGTGTACAGCGGAGACATGTCGGCGTCGCGCAGATTGTAGTTCTTTGCCGTGTCGGCAAGGAACACTACAGGATATTCCAAACCTTTCGATTGGTGAATGCTCATGATCTGCACTGCATCGTGCGTGTCGGTGCTGACCTTGGCGGCGGTGAGCTGCGCCGTGGCGCTGGTCTCCACGCTGCGAAGATAGCGCAGAAATTCCGACAGGCTGCGCGGCGTGCCGCCCGCAAAGCTGTGCGCCAGTTGACGGAATTTTTCGAGGTTGGCGCGGCGGAGTGCGCTGTCGGCGCAAAGACGCGCGTAAACGGCGTAATGCGTGTACAGCTCGTCCAAAAGGTCGCCCGCGCTCATAAAGCGCGCCATGCGGCGGAACTCGGCGAGCTGTTCGATGAAGTGCGCGAGCTTTTGCTTTTCCGCGCAGTCCTCCGCATCGCCGGCAAGATAGCCGCGCAGCGTAGTGAACAGGCGCTCATCGCGCTTGTCTGTGCGCAGGGCGGCTAAAAAGTCGCAGTTAAGTCCGCACAGGGGGGAGAGCAGTGCGCCCGTCAGGGGGATGTCGCGGCGCGGATTGTCGATCGTCTCCAGCATGCAGCGCAGGATCTCCACCTCGCTTTGCAGCAGGAGATTTTCGTTGGTCTCGGCGTAGACGGGGACGCCGTTTGCGCGCAGTGCGCCCGCGTATTCGTCCATTTTCGCCTTGGGCGAGCGCATCAAAATGGCGATGTCGCCGTAGGTGATCGGCGTGCCGTCGTCCTTGCGCTCCTCTTTGACAAGGCGGCGGATCTCCCGCGCGATAAAGTCCGCCTCGGTATTTTCCCCTGCCATGGGGGAATCCTTCGGCGGCTTTTCGGTCAGCACCATCTGCACGGGGCGGGCAATGTCGGTTGCCGTCTTGCGGAACACCAGCGAGTCGGACGCGGTGTAGTGCATGTCGGGTGAGATCAGCGGCATGAGACGGTCAAAGACCATGTTGGTAAAGTCGATGATCTCGCTGCCGCAGCGGAAATTCTCACTCATGAAGATGGTCGCATAGCGGCTGTCCTCGGCGGCTTCGATTGGGGGATAGGCATGGCGCAACTTGGCAAAGATCGAGGGCTCCGCGCCGCGAAAGGCGTAGATGCTCTGCTTGATGTCGCCGACCATAAAGCGGTTGGTCTCGGTGGAGATCGCCGAGAAAATGCGGTCCTGCACGGCGTTCACATCCTGATATTCGTCGATGTAGACCGCGTCGTAGAGTCCTTTTTGTGCGAAGGCAAAGGCGGTGTCGTTTCCGTCCGCGTCCACGAGCAGACGGAGCGTGTAGCGGCTGAGGTCGGCAAAGTCGCAGACATTCTGCCGCTTTTTTTCGGCTTCGGCGCGCTTTTCGTATTCGCAGAGCAGTTCGGCGAGCGCGTGGCAGACTTCGGCGGTCTCGGTGACGCAGCGCTGCAATGTGGCGTTGTCGGCGGCGAGGTAGCCGCTTTGCAGACCGGCGACCTGCTTTTTGTATTCGTTTCGCAGTTCCTTGATCTGTTCGAGCTCGCTTGTCTTTTCCCCACGGTAGGAGCCGAGGCGCGGGAAAGAAAGCTCGCTTATGACCGTTCTGCCGACAGCGTAGCCTTCGGCGAGCGCTTTTTCGGCGGCAAGGATGCCGTCATAGTCGGCAGTGAAGGCGGCAAGATACGCTTTTGCTGCTGCGGCGTTGGCTTCGAGCAGCTCCATGGCGTAACGGTAGGCGTGGCGGTAGTGCGCAAACAATTCGCGCAAATGTTCTTCAATGCGCTTACCCGGCGGCGACTCAAAAAAGTCGGCTTTTGCATATTCGCGCAAGAGCACTTCGCAGTCGTAGAGCGCGGCTGCCCCGCGCGGGTAGGCGGAGAGGGTTTCGTAGAGGGAGAGCAGCAGATCGGCAAGGCGCTTGTCATCGCTGCTGCCGAGCAGCAGGTCCACGAGGGCGGCAAAGCCGCGCGCACCGCCCGCGATCGTACCGACGGGGCTGTCGTAGCATTCGTCGATCAGCCGCTCCATGGTCTCATGCGCAAGCAGGGTAGACTCACCCGTGTCGGCAATGCGAAAGGTAGGTGAGAGACCGAGCGCGGCATAGTTTGCGCGCACAAGGTCAAGGCAAAAGCTGTCGATGGTGGAAATTTTTGCGCTCGGGAGCAGGGAGATCTGCTTGGCGAGCACTTCATTTTCGCCGTCGGCGGCGATCGCTTCGGACAGCGCCGCCGAAATGCGCAGGCGCAGCTCGCTTGCCGCCGCCTTGGTAAAGGTCACGACCAGTAGGCGGTCGAGCATGACGGGGTTTTCTTTTCGCACGACCGAGCGCAGGATGCGTTCGATCAGTGTGGTGGTCTTACCGCTGCCCGCCGCCGCCGAGACGAGAAGCGTTTTGGACGTTTCGTCCACGGCGCGCTGCTGCGCGGGGGTGAGCTTAGCCATCGTCCTCGTCTCCTTTCATTTTTTCTTTGCGGCAGATGTGCAGATAGTTGCAGTATCGGCAAGGGGAATGGACGCCCTTGGCGGTATTCGCAGTGTCGATGTGACCTGCGCGCATGCTGTTTGCAACGTTTGCGATACTGCTTTTGACGGTGGCGAACAGCTCGGCTGCGCCCTCGTCGTCTTTTTCGGTCAGCTTTTTCGAGAATTGCCTATCCGCAGAGCGGTCGATCGCGTCGGCAAGCTGTTCCGCGCTGAAGATAAAGCCCTTGCGTTCGAGCGCGGAGGACGCGGCTTCGGTCATGTCCTCCTCGGGCGGATTGTCCAGTCCGATGCTCGGCGCCTTGACTACAAAGTAGGTCGCGCCCGCAGGGAGGATGTCCTCGGTGGAGCTTACGCCCACGAGGTCGAAGAACTGCTTGTCCGCGACCTCGCAGAGCGAGAACAGGTAAATGAGCAGCTGCAGGTTCTTGCCCTTGGCAAGATCGCTTTCGGCAAACGGCTTTTTGCCCGTTTTGTAGTCGGCGACGCGCAGATAGACCTTGCCGTCCTGCTTGTAAATATCCACGCGGTCGGCAATGCCGTTTAAGGATACGCTGCCGCCGCCGTCAAGCTCGACGGTGAGGGGACGGTGCCCGTGCGCGCCGATGCGGTATTCCGTAAGGAAAGGCTCAAATGCGCTGTTTTTGAACTCGGCAACGAGATTTTTGAGGATGAGGGTGAGGTTGCGGCGCATGCGCTCAAAGAAGCAGAGCATGCGTGCGCTGCCGCCGTTTGTCGAGCGCAGAATTTTTTCGGTCTCGGCGGCGCAGAGGGTGGCGGCGAGCGCTTCGATCTCCTCATCCGTGTAGTCGGCGATGCGCCGCCCATCACGCTTTGCATTATGCAGGAAGTTTTCGAGCACGCTGTGCACAAAGGTACCGGTGTCGGCGGGGTTGAACTCGAACGGCGCGGTGTCCTCGAGCGTGAGGATGTACTGCATAAAGTGGCGCAGGTGACAGTCGCTGTAGCAGTCGATCTTGCTCTGCGAAAGGCGCATATCGCGTCCGTAGATCGCTTCGGCGATGGCGGGTGTGAGCGCGGCGTATGCGTTGCCGAGCGATCTCGGATCGTCGATCGGCGGGGTGTACATGCCGCGCGGGGAGAGGACTTCGCAGAGCACCGCCTCGGTTGCCGCACCGTAGCGTCCGATCGCGTCGGCGGCAGAGGGGCTGTACCAGAGCTTGTCCATGGGATCGAGCGCCGCGTAGGTATAGCGCGTGAGGGCGGGGAAGATCCGCTTCAGCCGTGCGACGGCGAAGGATGGCTCGCATTTGCGCCCGTCTGCGTCGGCGGTGTAGTAGGAGAGGGTGACGCGCTCGGTTGCAAAGTCGATGGCGCGCACAAAGTGGTAGAGCTCGCGCGCCGAGCGCAGGCGCAGATCCTGCGACAGCGCGATGCCGATGTGCTCGAGCTCGCGCCGCTCGCTCTCGCAGAGCGTGGGGCTTTCGGAGACGGGGGCGGGGAACACGCCCTCGACCGCACCGAGGAGGATCACGATCTTGCGCTCGTCGATGCGGATGGTGTCGGCGTTTCCGATGATGACCTGATCCATCGAGGTGGGGATCTCGGCGATGTCGATCGCCGAGAAAAGGATGCGCACAAGGCTGCCGAAGTCGGCGGCAGTGGTCGTCTCGTCGCCCGCAGCGTCCACCAGCGTGTCGAGCGCTTCCACGGTCACATTCCACAGGCGAACGGCGTCGGCGGTCTTATCGGTGCCGAAGTATTTGGCAAATGCGGGATCGACCGAGCGCTCCTTGATCTGCATTTCGGTGAGATAAGCAAAGACCGCAGCGGCAAATTCGCGCACGGTCATGGCGCCGTCCAGCGAGTCGCAAAGGCGGGAGAGCGGCGCGGCAATGCGCGCTTTGATGTCGTTGATCTCTGCAAGCGTTTCTTGGTCGGTGATCTCGGCGGTGTAGCCCTTGCCGGACATGGTGAAGTCCTCGCCGTCCAGATACCGCTGCCTGCCACAGATGTTCCAGCGGTCGATGTATTCTTCAAACAGGTCGCACTCGTCGTCCGTCAGTCCGCAGAGCCCTGTTTTGATATACGCGGCAATATCGCTTTCCTTGAAGTTGTACACATACAGGGAGAGCGCCGAAAGGATCAGCTTTGTGAGCGGCAGCAGCTCGGCGCTTGTCTTTTTGGAAAAGAAAAAGGGGATGCCGCAGCGGTCCAGCGCACGGTCGAGTGTTCCTGTATAGCTCTCGGCGCTGCGTGCGATGATGGCGATGTCCGCGTATGCGTGTCCGTCCTTGACAGCGCGGAAGATCTCACCGAGGCAGAGCTGCGCCTCTTCGTTCTTATCGGCGCATTCCACCACTTCCAAAACGCCCTGTGTATCGTCTTCAAAACGGTCGGTCGCGGCAAAGTCCCAGAGATTTTCTTTGGCAAATTCGAGTGCGGCGGGCGCATCTTCGGCTATGTACTGCTCGTCAAGCTGCACGGAAAGCTTTGCACACAGCGCAAGCAGCTTTTTGCGCGTATCGGCGCATTCCGCCATGTGTGCGCCCACGCGGCGAAAGGGGAGCGCGACCGTGGCGTGCACGCCGCGCGACAGCATGTGCGACAGCGCGGTCATTTCCTGCTTCGTAAAGCTGATAAACGAGTCGATATAGACATGCGCATCGCCGAAAAAGTCGTGCTCGCGCAGCAGATCGCAAAGCGTGTCGAGGTCGTCTGCCTGCTCGGCGAAGTTCTCGTGCAATATGCTTTCGTATTCGGTGTAGAGCAGAGAGAGATCGCGCATTTTGTCGGCGAGCGGCGTGCTGCCGAGCGTTTCCGCCGCAGCGGAGAGCTCATCCGAGCGCACGGCGCAGGCGCGGAATTCGCTCATCAGCGAGCAGAGCGCGCTGAGCGTGCCGTTTTGCAGTTCGCCGCCGAATACGCGCAGGTAGGGACGCAGCTTTTTCACCGCGCGGTACATGGTCACGACCTTGGCACCCTCGGTGGCGTAGCGGTAGGTCAGCGAACCGTAGCGGCGGCACACAAGGTTGGCAAGGCGCGAAAAACCGACCGCGTCCACAAGGAGCGCGGCGCTTTTCGGCAGTGCACGCATCAGTGCGCTTTCTGCGAGCAGTGCCTTTTGATCGGGGACGATCAGATAGGCGCGCCGCCCTTCGGCAACATCCGCGGTTATTCGGTTATAGATTTCGGCACGCGCACCGCGCGTGCCGTACAGCAGTGTAAGCATGGATGACTCCTTTCATGGGAGATTGGGAAGACGATATTTCATCCCTTTTTCTTTCCGCCGAGATGTATTTCGTGCATTTCGAAGCGACCTTCTTTTTGCAGGCGCTTGCGGAAATAGAAAAAGAAATAGTTGCGCAGGATATAGATGTTGTTATCTTCCTTTCGGTAGCAGACGAACCAGTCCTCACTTGTGCCGATACCGCGCTTTTTGAAGAAGAATGGCGTGACGAGCAGCACGGTGGAATCGGGGTGCGCCCGGGCTTCCTTGCCGAGTGCCTCGGGGTCGAAGCTTTCCTTGCTGTTCGGAATGAGAAATACCACATCGCGGCGGGATTCTTTCAAGAGCTTTTTCGCATTCCGGCTGCGGAGCAGCAGTGTGAGCACCAGCGTCAGCACCGTGAGCGCCAGCATGATCGGGATGATCAGAATGAACGCCGCCGTGTAGAGCAGCACAAACGCACCCGCCTGCAAATACCGGTAGAGCAGCATACCCCAACGGAAAATGCGCGTCACCCACAGGGAGTTGCGAAAATAACGTGCAAATTTTTCCGCCGCGGCAAAATAGTCTTTTTTGCGTGCTTTGGCAAGGAGATAGGCAAAATAGTTGTTTGCGCGGTAGCAGTGGATGTTGTCCTCGTCGGCAGGCTGCTCGGAATGTGTTTCTTTTTCCAGTTTGTACAGCTTTCTTTTCAGCTCGCGGTTTTCTTTTTTCAGCCTGCGGATTTCCTTACGATCCTCCACGAAAACGATCTCCTTTCGCGAAAATAACCTATGTACTTAGTATATCAAAAAATACGCGCATACACAACGGTTAATGATAAAAAACTACATCTTGATTGAATTGACAAAGATCAATAGATATTGTATAATTAAAAATAATGAAGTTTGACTGAATGCGAGGAAAATTCATGGCGGCAAGCGACAAGAACAACGCACAGTATAATAACCAAAGTATTTCGATGCTCAAAGGCGCGGACCGCGTGCGCAAGCGCCCTGCGGTCATCTTCGGCTCGGACGGTCTGGAGGGCTGCGAGCACTCCTTTTTTGAGATCCTTTCCAACTCCGTGGACGAGGCGAAAGAGGGACACGGCAGCGAGATCGTAATCACCGTTTGGCGCGATCATACCATCGAGGTCGAGGACTTCGGACGCGGTGTACCCCTCGGGTACAACGAAAAAGAGAAGCGCTACAACTGGGAACTTGTCTTCTGTGAGCTGTATGCAGGCGGTAAGTATTCCAACAACGATGAGAATGCCGCATATGAATACTCGCTCGGACTCAACGGTCTCGGCGCGTGCGCAACGCAGTATTCCTCCGAGTTTATGGAGGTCGCTTCCTACGACGGCACCGAGGTGCACACCATTTCTTTCAAAAAAGGCGAAGTGGCAAGCAAGCTGCAGAGCGCGCCGATCGAAAAGCGCGGCAAAAAGCACGGCACCATCATTCGCTGGCGCCCCGATATCGAGGTCTTCACCGATATTGCGATCCCCTATGATGCCTTTCGCGGCGTACTGCAGCAGCAGTCGGTCGCAAACGCGGGGCTCAAATTCATCCTCAAGACCGAAAACGAGGACGGCAGCTTTTTGACCGAGGAATTTGTCTATGCAAACGGTATCTCCGACTACATCCGCGAGATCGCCAACGGCACGGCGCTCACCGAGCCTGTGCTCTGGAACCTCGAGTGCAGCGGACGCGACCGCGAGGACAAGCCCGACTATAAGCTCAAGGCGGAGCTGACCTTCTGCATCTCGCCCACGGTCAACCGCATTGAGTATTACCACAATTCGAGCTTCCTCGAACATGGCGGCTCGCCCGACAAGGCGGTTCGCCTCGGCTTTGTCTACGCGCTCGATAAGTATCTCAAGTCCGTGGGTGCGTACAAGAAGAATGAAAGCAAGGTCGGCTTTGCCGACATCGAGGACTGCCTGATCCTCATTATCAACAGCCGTTCCACGCAGGTATCCTACGAAAACCAAACCAAAAAGGCGATCACCAACGTCTTTATCAAGGATGCGCTGACCGACTTTATCAAGCATAATCTGGAAGTCTATTTTGCCGAGCACCCCGCCGAGGCAGAGGTGTTCGCAAACCAGGTTATGACCAATAAGCGTGCCCGCGAGACGGCGGAAAAGACCAAGAGCGACATCAAAAAGAAGCTGCAGACCACCATGGATATTTCCAACCGCGTGGAAAAATTTGTCGGCTGCCGCTCGAAGGATCCGTCCGTGCGCGAGCTCTACATCGTAGAGGGCGACAGCGCGATGTCCTCGTGTAAGACTGCTCGCAACGCCGAGTTCCAGGCGATCATCCCCGTGCGCGGAAAGACGCTCAACTGCCTCAAAGCCTCCACCAAGCGTATTTTCGAGAGCGATATCATCACCGATCTTCTCCGCGTGATCGGCTGCGGCGTCGAGTTCAAGGGCAAGGAGCGCGGCGACCTCGCCATGTTCGATTACAACGCGCTGCGTTGGAACCGCATCATCATCTGTACCGATGCCGACGAGGACGGTTTCCAGATCCGCACGCTGCTGCTCACGCTGTTCTATCAGCTCCTGCCCACGCTGATCGAAAAGGGCAAGGTATTTATCGCCGAGTCGCCGCTCTTTGAGATCACGACCAAGAATGACACCTACTTTGCCTACAACGAGTTTGAAAAGGCGGAGATCATCAAAAAGCTGGAGGAGAGCAAGACCAAGTACAACCTGCAGCGCTCCAAAGGTCTCGGCGAGAACGAGCCTGAGATGATGTCGAAAACCACCATGAATCCCGCCACCCGCCGTCTGATCGCGGTTACGCCGACCGATGCCGCCGCGACCGAGGATATGTTCGAGCTGATGCTCGGCGACAACGTCGCCCGCCGCCGTCAGTACATCGCCGACAACGGCGCGAAATATATCTCCATGGCAGATGTGTAAAAAGCGGTTCAAAATCAAAAGTGAAAGCGCCGAGCTCTTTGGAGCTCGGCGCTTTGCCTTAAAAAGGGAGATGAAAGGTTAGGGAATAAAAGGCCCCCTTGCCTAAAGGGGGCTGTCGCGTGAGCGACTGGGGGATACGTTTCCGAAGATAAACTAACCTCTTAATTTTGTTTTATTTTAGAAGTTAGTTTGCCCTGGAACGTATCCTACCACCGCTATTGCGGTCCCCCTCCCTTTAGGCAAGGGAGGCTACTGTTCGCCGTACTTCCTACCATAAACCCTCATTTCTCTTTATGCTTCATTTCGCTTGCGACGGCGGCGCCGAGGACGAGCAGGGCGCCGATCCAGCCGGCGGCGGTGAGGATCGAGCCGGGGAGGAGCAGCACGGCTAAAATGACCGATGCGACGGGGTCGATGTAGCTGAGCAGGGCGACTGTCTGCGCGGGGAGTTTTTTCATCGCGCCGAAGTAGAGCGTGTAGGCGATGCCCGTATGCAGAACGCCCATGACGATGAGCAGGATCACGCTCGGCAGGGTGAATTCTACCGCGCCGAGGTTCTCGGCGGCGAGGGTATAGGGGATGCACACGATGCCTGCTGTGGCGAGCTGCGTCAGCGTGCGCTCCTGTGCGGTGACACCGTCTACCACTTTGTTAATGAGAATATCGCCCGCATAGAGTGCGGCGGCACCGATGCCGAGGAGAATGCCGAGCAGATGATTCTTTTCGCCGCTGTTTTCGCCCGCGTCACTGCCGAATGCCACCAGCACGATGCCGACAAAGGCGACGGCGGCGCAGAGCAGCTTTGTTTTTGTCAGCCTTTCTTTCAGCACGATCGGCGAGGCGAGGATCACGAAGATGGGTGCCATATAGTAGCAGAGTGTGGCGACGGGAACGGTGGTGTAGTTGTACGCTTCAAAGAGCAGGATCCAGTTGAGCCCGATCATCACGCCCGAAATGCCGAGAAGCAAGAAGTTTTTACGGATGGCGGCAAGCGAGATCTTTGCCCGCGTGCATAGCATCACCGAGAGCAAAAACAGCGCGCCGATGAGTCCGCGGGACATCGAGAGGAGTCCCGAGGGCAGGGGCGTGTAGGCGCGGAAAATGCCGATGGTGCCAAACAGCAGCACGGCGGCGATCAAAGATACGGTGGCGGATGTTTTTTCACTCTTGTTCATGGGATGCTCCTTGGAAAGATTAAAAAACAGTATACCAAAAAATGCAAATAAAGTCAATATTTTGATTTACAAGTGCGCCGCACGGTGGTAAAATAGAAATAGAAATTCTAATGGGAGCGGCAAAAATGCGCACAGAGGAGATCACAAAACAAGAAGCGGGCGACGCAAAGTACATACGCATGACGACCGAGCCGGTGGAAAAGCTCATCACGAAGCTTGCCGTGCCGACGATCATCAGCATGCTGGTGACCACGTTTTATAACCTCGCGGACACTTTGTTCGTGCGGCAGCTCGAAAACGACAGCATGGTCGCTGCGGTCGGCGTGGTGTTGCCGCTGATGAACATTATACAGGCGTTCGGATTTTTCTGCGGGCATGGCTCGGGCAACTATATCTCGCGCGCGTTCGGCAGGCGGGATTATAAGGACGCGGAGACGATGGCGGCGACAGGCTTTGGCTATGCGTTTTTGTTCGGCGTTCTGTTTGCGGCGATCGGGCTCATCTTCCGCGAGCCGCTTGCGATGCTGCTCGGTGCGAAAACACAGGCGACCATCGCTTCGACCATTGATTATATGATCTATATTTTGATCGCGACGCCGTTTATGACGGGTGCGATCGTGATGAATAACCAGTTGCGTATGCAGGGCAATGCCTTTTTCGCCATGATCGGGCTTACTTCGGGCGCGATCGTCAACCTCGTGCTCGATCCGCTGCTCATTTTCAGCAAGGGTGACACGCTGTTTTCGGGTGCGATCACTATGCCGTGCGGCGCGGGCATGGGCGTTGCGGGCGCGGCACTTGCCACCGCTGTCAGTCAGGTGGTCAGCTTTGTGCTGCTTGCCGTCGGCATGGGAAAGAGCGACAATATTCAGATCCGCCTGCGCAACTTCTCGCCGAAGTTCTTTTATCTGCGCGGCATTGTGCAGGGCGGTCTGCCCTCGCTTGCGCGGCAGGGACTTGCCAGCGTTGCTACCGCTTGTCTCAACCACTCGATCGGTCTGTACCTCGTCACCGACGAAATGATCGACGCGGTACAGGCGGCGATGACGGGCACCTCTAAGATCATGATGTTCTTATCCTCGGCGCTCATCGGCTTCGGGCAGGGCTTTCAGCCCGTCTGCGGTTTCAACTACGGTGCGAAGAAATACGACCGCGTGCGCCGCGCCTACTGCTTCTGTGTGCGCGTGTCTGCCGTTGCACTGGTCGTGCTTGCGGCACTCGGCTATGTCTTTGCCGAGCCGATCACGCATGCCGTTGCGGGCAGCAGCCCACTCGCGGCAGAGATCGCCGCGTTCACCTTCCGTGCGCAGCTCGTGGTCTTTCCGCTGATGTCGTGGGTGACGCTCTGCAACATGATGCTGCAAAATATCGGCATGACCATGCGCGCCACC
>JAFTOT010000035.1 GCA_017463665.1 Clostridia bacterium
CTTCTTACGCTTTACGCTGGGCTTCTCATAATGCTCTCTCTTGCGGAGCTCGGTGAGCACACCGGATCTCGCGCACTGGCGTTTAAAGCGGCGAAGAGCGCTGTCAAGAGACTCATTCTCTTTTACTCTGACTTCTGCCATTGATTTTCCCTCCCCTCGCCATTGAGCTTCTATGCTCAACAAACAAATGTTACAACATATTATATCGCGTTTGCAGAAAAATGTCAAGATGGAAAATAAAATTTTTGTGTTATTTTACAACAATATTGACAATTTTATTCGGGACAACGATTTCTTTGACAATAGTCTTGCCCTCGATCGCCGCAGCGAACTTTGCATCTGCCTTAGCAGCGGCAAGCAGATCGTCCTTGGAAAGACCTGCAGCTACCATAATGGTACCTCTGAACTTACCGTTGACCTGCAGTGCGATCTCTACAGTGTTGTCTACAGTCTTAGACTCGTCATACACCGGCCACGGCGCAAATGCGCAAAGCTCAGTGTTGCCAAGGAATTCCCAGATCTCCTCGCAAAGATGCGGTGCGTAGGGGCAAAGGAGTCTCACGAATATACCGAGCTCATCCTTGGTCAAAGTTCCGGCATCGTAGATCTCGTTGATCAAGCTCATCATCGCCGCAATAGCGGTATTGAACTTCATTTCCTCAATATCGTCGGAAACCTTCTTGATCGTCTTATGGAAGGAAGACTCAAGTGCCGCTGTTGCGCCCTCGCCCTTTGCAATGTCGCAAAGTCCCGCAACGCGGTCAAGGAAACGCTTTACACCCTTTACAGAACTTTCGTTCCAGGGAGCGGCGGATGCATAGTCGCCCATAAAGAGCGTGTATACTCTGAGCACGTCTGCACCGTACTGGTCTACTACATCGTTCGGATCCACAACATTACCCTTGGATTTGGACATTTTTTCGCCGTCCGGTCCGAGAATGAGTCCCTGTGCGGTTCTCTTTGCATAAGGTTCATCTACCGGCACCTCGCCGATGTCATAGAGGAATCTGTGCCAGAATCTCGAATAGATCAGGTGGCGGGTAACATGCTCCATACCGCCGTTATACCAGTCAACGGGCATCCAGTAGTTCAGCGCTTCCTTGGAAGCAAACTCCTCGGTATTGTGCGGATCGCAGTACCGGAGGAAGTACCAAGAAGAACCTGCCCACTGGGGCATTGTGTCAGTTTCACGCTTTGCGTCACCGCCGCACTTCGGGCACTTGCAATTTACAAAAGAGTCGATCTTTGCAAGCGGGCTTTCGCCGCCTTCGCCGGGAGCGAAGTTTTCAACCTTGGGAAGTCTGAGCGGCAGCTCCTCATAGGGAACGCCGACCATGCCGCATTTTTGGCAGTGCACGATCGGGATCGGCTCGCCCCAATAACGCTGGCGGTTGAACGCCCAGTCCTTCATTTTATACTGGACACCCTTTTCGCCGCAGCCCTTCTCCGCAAGGAATGTGAGCATCTTTGCGATAGCTTCCTTCTTTGTGGTAATGCCGTTGAGGAATTCGGAATTTACCATTTCACCATCGCCGGTATACGCTTCCTTGGCGATGTCGCCGCCCTTGATTACTTCGATAATATCAATACCGAACTTCTTGGCAAATTCGTAGTCACGCTCATCGTGCGCAGGAACTGCCATGATAGCACCTGTGCCGTAGCCCATCATGACATAGTCGGAAATGTAGATCGGGATCTGCTTTCCGTTTGCGGGGTTGATGGCACAAAGTCCCTCGATACATACGCCGGTCTTGTCCTTGACAAGCTGTGTGCGCTCAAATTCGGTTTTCTTTGCACACTCTTCCTTGTATGCATCCAAAGCGCCGATGTTGGTGATCTTGTCACGGTATTTTTCAATAACAGGATGCTCGGGAGCGATAACCATAAAGGTTACGCCGAACATGGTATCGGGACGTGTAGTGTAAATTCTAAGGCTGTCTTCTATCTCGGCATTATCAAGCGCGAGTTTGAAATTCGCAAAAGCTCCCTCAGAGCGACCGATCCAGTTTTCCTGCTGAAGCTTGACATTAGGGAGATAATCCACCTTGTCAAGTCCCTGCAACAGCTTATCGGCATACTCCGTGATGCGGAGATACCAAACATCCTTGGACTTCTGCACAATGTCGCTGTGGCAGATATCGCACTTGCCGCCCTGCGAGTCCTCGTTGGAAAGAACGACCTTACAGCTCGGGCAATAGTTTACCAGCGTGGTTGCGCGGAAAACAAGTCCCGCGTCAAACATCTTGCGGAAGATCCACTGCGTCCACTTGTAGTAGCCTTCTTCGGTGGTATCTACTACTCTGCTCCAGTCAAAGGAAAAGCCAACGCGTCTGAGCTGAGAGGTAAACTTTTGGATATTGTTGTCGGTAACCTGTCTCGGGTGAATGCCTGTTTTGATCGCGTAGTTTTCCGTAGGAAGGCCGTAAGCGTCAAATCCGATCGGGAACATGACATTATAGCCTTGCATTCTTCTCTTTCTGCAAATGACCTCCAGACCGGAATACGCCTTGATGTGACCAACATGCATACCTGCACCGCTGGGATAGGGGAACTCCACAAGTCCGTAGAATTTCGGCTTGGAATAGTCGTTCTTCGCCTCGAACGCATGGGCATCATCCCATGCTTTTTGCCATTTCGGTTCGATCTCTTTAAAATTATGCTTCATCTGTTTCGCCCTCGTTGTCTTTCGGCGCGCCGATGCCCGTCAAAAGGCCTTTTATATCAATTTCGTTTTCTTCGTTATAGAGTTTTTCCAGCTTATAGAACTCGCGCTGATCCTTGGTAAAGACATGCACGAGTACCGAGCCGTAATCCATCAGCACCCATGTGCCGGTTTCTCTGCCGTCTACGCGCAGCATCTCAACACCTTTTTCGCCGGTCTGATATTCCACTTCGTCCGACAGTGCTTTTACGTGCGTGGTGGAGCGACCGCAGCAGAGTACATAGTAGTCTGCGATGATCGTCTGCTCATCTACCTTGAATAGTCGAATATCCGATGCATTTTTCATATCCAGCGTGTGCACGCAAAACTCCGCGAGTCCGAGCGGGGTATTCAGATCGAATTGTTTTTCTGCCATAGTTTTTATTCCTCCGTAGGTTCCGCAGGCGCCGCAGTCACTTCCGGTTCTTCGCTTTCCGTCGGTTCTGTGATCTCCTCAGTAACCTCAATAACCGTTGTTTCCTCCGGCTGCGGTTCGTCAGTCATCGCTTCTCCGCTTTCGTCAGGCACTTTAGTCGTTTCTGCAAACGTGTCCGTCGGATCTGCCGTTTGCTTCGTCGCGGAAGGCTCTGCGGTTTCTGTATGTATACTGCTCTCGGCTGTTGTGGCAGCAGGAACAGACGGTGCAGACGTCTGCGATGTCTCTGCCGAATTTGTTACCGGAGCAGCCGCTGTAGTCGTCGCGGTGGTGGTTGCAGCAGGCTTGTAGGTATACTTAGAAATATGGATATCGCTCGTATTGTCCGCCGTATAGGATTCTTCCTCCGTATGCTGCGACAGGAAAATAGAATGCATATAAGTTCCCGTTTCATCATACAACGAATCGTTTCTATCAAACATCGATGTTGTGATATCAAAATTGTAAGAATTGAAATATTTATTGATCGCATCGATTGCACTGTCGCGATGTACAATATAATACCAGGTTCCCGAAGTATCAAACTGTCTTCCCTGAATACCGGGCAATGTCAGCATGGTCATCTTGCTAAGGTCTACCGAAAGAGCTTTCTTTGCGTAGTAGACAAAATCCTGCAGCGGAATATCTGTCGTTACATACTGCATGACCTGCTCGGCGATCGCCGCAATGGTGGATACATTGAAATTGTTCTTAACCTTATTCAGGCAAGCGCTGATAAAAATCTTCTGCGCATCTACACGACCGATATCGCCCTCGACATAATCCACACGGAAACGAACAAACTGCTCAGCCTTGTCGCCGTCCAGAGTCTGCAGACCTTTTTTCAAATTGATCTTGAGTCCTTGCACGGGATCGTTATACTTCATATCAAACGGCACGTCCACCTCCACGCCGCCAAGCGCGTCCACGATGTTGACAAAGCCGTTGAGATCCATCATCGCGTAATAATCAATGGTAATGCAGAACACCTGCTCAAAAGTTTCTTCCAGGCTTTTCAGAGCAACTGCCTGCGGATCTGCTTCTTTATTCTTATATGCTTCATTATAGAAAGAAGCCAGCAGTGAATTCGCCTTATGATTTCCACGACCGATATCAATATACGTATCACGCGGAATCTGCATCAGACTGATTGCACCGTTCGTAACATCATAGGATGCTATGATCATAACGTCCGTATTGTACGCCCAACGGTCTTTGCCGATGATCATAATGTTGATCTGCTCTTGATTTCGCTCGATCTCAACATCTCCGCCCTGATCATCCGTCACAACTATGCTGACATTCCCTGTACTGTCGGTATTTTTGGGATCATTCGTCAAAAATGCCGGCGGCTTATCATCGTAGCTGGGTTTGTATACAAGTAAAATCGTAACAGCGGCCGCCAAAACAACAAAGATCGCAACCAGTACGGCAACGATGACTGCCGCAGTTTTTCCGGGTTTTCTGTTTACGCGCTTTTTGACGGGTGCCTCTTCTTTTTTAGTCCGCTTTTTGTTTTGAAAATTCATTTACCTTCCTCTGAAATGTTCTTACATTTCAACACAAACGCATTGCGTGCCGCTATTGTATCCGGAGCGATCACGCTTTGCTCTTCCATTAAATTCTTGATGGTGAGGTCAAACGACAGCACCATGGTTCTATACAGATGCAGTAATTTTTCCGGCTCGGTTTGAGTTTTTGCGAGTCCATCCCAAAAATAAGAGCGCAGTACTTGACAATCTGCAAATTTTCTTGTCGGCTCAATATAATCAGCAAGATAGATCAGCATATCCATCACCGACATATCCGCGCATCCCGTCGTATGCTTGTAAACCGCTGAAACGATCTCGGGATCGGCATATTCCGGAAATTCACGCGGGATCAAAAGTGCGGCAGTCTTAGCGTGAAAGACCTTCGGGGATGCAAGCATCACATTATCGACTATTATACCAAACTCGGAAAAGATTTGCAACTGCCTTTTTGCATCATATTCTTTTGTTATGTCGTGCAAAAGTGCGGAAATCCTCACTTTTTCTGTTTTTTCGGGTAAATACACGGCAGCCAGCTTCGCCGCTTCTTCTTCCGTAGAAAGCACATGCTTTGCACGGTATTCACCAAGCCTTGCGCATATCGCATTACGCAGTTCGGAAAGTTTGTCCTGTTCTTCCAATTGCAACCGCCCTTCTCTCACCTGTAGAGACCTTCTCTTCGAATATATGACGCAACACCTTCGGGTACAAACATACTAATATCCTTGCCTTGCCGTACACTGTCACGAATGGCACTGGAGGATATCTCCACCGACAAAGGAGGTAATGCTATGAAACGCGCACCGCACGTTTTCGTAAGCTGTTGCACCTTTTCGGCAATTTCGACCGCATAGCGTCCATCATCCTCACGCTGCATATAGGCTACCGTAACCATGTGCAGCAGGCGTTCATACGCATACCATCCATCCAGCGTCAGCAACATATCGGTTCCGCAATAGATCACCACTTCATCGGCGATCCGGAGCAAGATCTCCACTGTATCTACGGTATAGCTTTTCCCGCCGCGGGCTATCTCCATATCCGATACGACGATCTCACAAGGAAGATCCAATGGCTCTATCGCAATACGCAGCATTGCGAGTCGCTCTGCATCGGTTGCATCGTCTTCTCGCTTCTTATGCGGCGGTACGGCTGTCGGAATAATATAGAGCACATCCGGCCGCACCGTTTCAGCATAAGCGCGCAGTGCAAGCAGATGCCCGTTATGCACGGGAGAAAACGTACCGCCGAACACTGCCAGCTTTTTATATCGCTTCAATCCAGTTCAATCCTCTTTTTATTTACAGATTCTCTGTACAGCACAAATCTCGTTCCGGTAACGGCAACCACATCGGCTCCGGTCGCTTCTGCAAGAGTATCTGCTGCCTCGCGTGCGGTATACTCGCTGTTTTCCAGCACGCGCGCTTTCATCAGTTCACGCGCTTCCAGCGCGTTGGATATCTGTTTTACCGTCTCCTCACTGATACCGCCTTTTCCGATCTGAAAAATGGTATCAAGGCTCGTGCCCATAGCACGAAGTTTTGCTCTTTGTTTACTTGTCAGCATATTTCACCTTAAAATTTAATCTTTGCGAATTCTTCCGCAAATTTCAGCATCGCCTTGCCGCGATGGCTGATTTGATTTTTCTCCGCTTGCGACATCTCGGCAAAAGATTTCTGCATCGGCTCGTACCAAAACAGAGGATCATAACCGAAACCGCCGGTACCTCGGTATTCGGTCAAGATGCAGCCCGGACATTCGCCGCGCACGACAATATCCTCCCTGCCGTCCGGAAAGGAACATGCAACGACCGAAACGAACTTTGCCGTACGCTGTTCGGCGGGCAAGCCATGCAGTGCCTGCAGCAGCTTTTTGTTATTTTTTTCAGTGTCGCACTCCTCGCCTGCGTATCTCGCAGAGTAAACACCGGGTGTGCCGTCGAGTGCATCTACCATGAGTCCCGAATCGTCGGCAACCGTAATATAGCCAAGACGCGCGCCTGTGCGCGACTTGATCAGCGCATTATCGGCAAATGACGAACCATCCTCCACGATCTCTTCATAAAAGCCGATATCCGACATCGAGAGCACCTCGATTTCGGGAGAGATCGTATGCATCAGCGCCTGCAGCTCGGCAATCTTGCCTTTGTTGTGCGATGCAAGTAATACTTTCATATATACCCCTTAATCAAACATAGCACGGACAAAATCCTGCGCATTGAAAGGCTGCATATCGTCGATCTTTTCACCGACACCGATGTACTTCACGGGTACATCCAGCTCTCCCTTGATGGAGAACACACTGCCGCCTTTTGCAGTACCGTCCAATTTGGTAAGAATCAATCCGGTAATATTTGCAACCGTTTTAAACTCTTTTGCCTGCATGATCGCATTCTGTCCCGTAGTCGCATCCAGTACCAGCAGTGTTTCACGCGCTGCGCCGGGAAGTTCACGAGAGATGACACGGTCGATCTTGGCAAGCTCATCCATCAAATTCTTCTTGTTGTGCAGACGTCCTGCCGTGTCTACGATCAGCACATCCGCATTACGGCTCTTCGCCGCGCTGACAGCATCAAAAACTACCGCCGCGGGATCAGATCCCTCACTCTGGCGGATCAGCTCGACCTGTGCTCGGTCACACCACACAGCCAACTGATCGATCGCTGCCGCGCGGAACGTATCCGCCGCCGCAACCACAACCTTTTTCCCCTCTGCTTTCAGCTGTGCCGAAATTTTGCCGATAGAAGTGGTCTTGCCGACGCCGTTAACGCCGATGATCAGCAGAACGGAAGGTTTCGTATCCAGTTTCAACGGGCTACCCTCACCGACCATGTCAGCAAGAATCTCTTTCAGCGCATTTTTGACCTCCTCGCCGTCGGTCATACGCTCCGATTTTACGCGGTCGCGCAAACGTTCGAGGATCTCCTCGGTTGTATTAACGCCGACATCCGAGCAAATGAGCAGTTCTTCCAGTTCTTCAAACAGTTCTTCGTCTACTTTCACGAAGCTCTTGAAGAGATTGTCCACCTGCTCAACAAAAGCATTTTTTGTCTTCGTGAGTCCTGCTTTCAGTTTATCAAAAAATCCCATGTATACGCTATACCTTTCTTGGTTTACAATTTAAAATCCATATCGTTTACATTCAGTGCAAGCACTTTGGAAATGCCGCGTTCCGGCATAGTGACGCCGTAGATGCGATCAGCAGCTTCCATCGTACCACGGCGGTGCGTGATCAATACGAACTGCGTATTATCCGACATCTGCTTAACATAATCCGCAAAGCGAGAGACATTCACCTCGTCAAGCGCCGCCTCAATCTCATCGAGGATACAGAACGGAGAGGGATTGACTTTCAAAATCGCAAAGAACAACGCAATAGCAACGAACGCCTGTTCGCCGCCCGAAAGCAGCGTAAGACTCTTGATGATCTTGCCGGGCGGTGCCGCCTTGATCTCAATGCCACTGGTCAAAACATCCTCGGGCTCAGTGAGCGAAAGCTCTGCCGTACCGCCGCCGAACAGCGCGGTAAACACCTCGGAGAAATTCTTGTTGATCTGATTGAACGCCTCGATGAACTGACCGCGCATCTCATTTTCGAGACGGTTGATAACACTTGTCAGCTCTGCCTTGGACTTCTTCAGATCTTCGATCTGCTTCGACATCTCGTCATATCTCGCCTTGACCTCGGCATATTCTTCGATCGCGCCGACGTGAACGGGACCGAGCGCCTTCATCTCTCTACGGTATTCCGCAGCAGCAGAAGCGACGGACGGTCGGGTTTCGGGCGTGAGCGGCGGATAGCCGAGCTCCAATGCCAACGCATACGTCAGCTCGTATTCCTCATACATACGTTCTGCGGTCTTATCCTGCTCGGCATGGAGCGAACGCAATCTTGCTTCGTTTTTGTTATACGCGACCAAAATGACTTCTTTTTGGCTGTTCTTTTCGCGGATACGCAGGCGCGTTTCATTAAGCTTGCGCTCATACTCTGCCGTGCCGCTCTCCACATTGCCGCGCTGCTGACCGAGCAGCTCCAGCTTAGTCACCATCTGTGCGGCAGACTCGCGGTTTTCTTCCTGCGCGGTCTGTAAAGCTTCGATTTCAGCAGCATAACTTTTTTGCGACCGCTCAGAGGTAAACACCGTCTCTGCAATCTCTGTCAGACGGGCGCCAAGCTGCGACTTGCGTAAAGCAAGTGCTTCGATATCCTTATTCACCTCAGCAAGTCGGATCGCCGACTCGCTGAGTCTCTTGTCGATCTCGCGCTGCTCGTCGAGCGCATCGTTACGCTCGGCATCTTTGCTCTGCCGATATGTGCGAATCTCCTCAATTTGCGCTTCCAGTGCTGTATATTCTTCGTTCAGTTTTTCAATCTCGCCGCTATAGCCCGCCTCCTGCGTTTTGAGACGTTCAAGATCGGCGCGCAGCTTCTCGCAAAGACCCGTATTGGTCGAAAGCTTTGCTGCGAGCGTATCCAAATGCGCTTTTTCGGAAGTAACAAGCGTGGTGACGATTTCTTTTTGCTGCATTGCACCCGCAAGACGCGTTTGCGCATCTTTGAGTGCAGCAGCCGCCTTGGCGAGTCCGCTTTCCAGCTTTTTCAGCGCGACTTCAGACTCGGACGCGGACTTTTCCAGCGCTCGAATCTCTGCCGAACGTGTCAAAATACCGCTGTCGCGGCGAACCGATCCACCCGTGTAAGAACCGCCGGCATTGATAACCTGTCCGTCCAGCGTAACGACTTTGACATGATACTTTTGTTCGCGTGCCATGATCGACGCGTTATCCAGCGTATCAAAAATCAGAGTTCTGCCGAGGATGCTGCGCATGACTTCCGAAAACTTCGGATCAAAGTCAAAGAGCAGATCGGCTCTGCCGATATAGCCTTTGTATTTGCGTGCGCGGATCATTTCCTCGGTCTCATCCTGCGCGGTCGCCGAGGTGAGCGGATAAAAGGTCGCTCTGCCCGCATGCGCATCTTTAAGCAGGCGAATTGCGGATTTGGCCGCATCTTCATTTTCGACAGCAATATTCTGAATATTCGCGCCGAACGCAGTTTCGATTGCGGTGACGTATTTTTCAGGTACGCTGATAAGCTTGGACAGCGGTCCGAACACTTCGCCGCCGCGGATTTTTCCCTCTTTGTACGCCTGCATCACATAGCGAACGCTGGAAGAATAACCCTCAAACAGCTCCTCCATGCGGCGCAGCGCTTCCACGCGATGCACATAACCGTCATAACGCAGCTTTTCATCCGAAAGGTTGTTTTGCGACTTGTCTCTCGCAAGCTCTGCTTCTTCGAGCGCAGCATTCAACTCACCGATCAGCTTTTCGGTTTGCGCGGCATTTTCTTTGTAAGCATCCAGTTCACGGTTCACTGCGGTGATCTCATCGGCAAGACGCTTTGCCTCGCGCTCATACTCGTTGATCTCCGCCTCGGTCTGCTCCCCCACATTGCTGTCAGTAATGCGGGTATTCTCCAGCACGCTCACGCGCACTTTGATATCCACGGCAGTATCACGTAATTTCTGCGCCAGTGCTTGTTTCTCGTCCATTTCCTTTTCGAGCGCATCGGCACGCATGCCGCATGCCGCATGTCGCTCGGATAAAACGGTACGTTCCTGTTCAATCTCCGCCAAAGCAGCCGCCTTCTCCACGGTCGCCTGCTCTACCTCGGCAAACTCCGACTGAACGGCAGCAGTGGCTGCAGCTGCACCGTCTATGGACTCGGCTGCTTTTTGCAGGAGTTCCTTCTTGTGCGTAATCTCATTTTCTGCGACCTTATAATCGCTGTCCACACGATGTATCTGCTCTTTAAGATCGTTGATCTCTGTGAGTAGCTTTTCGGATATCATTTTGCCCTGCTGACTCTCTTCATAGAGCTTGTCGCTCTGCGTTTCAAGCGAGCGCAGGCTGTCCTCTGCCACTTCCAGTTCATGCTCGGAAAGGCGCACCGCCTTTTCCGCATCGTCGAGCTTTTCTTTCAGCATCGCACCATCGTAGATCCACAGACTGACGTCTGCGCGCTTTTTGCCTTCATAGATGTCGAGATACTTTTTTGCTTTTTGCGATTCTTTTTCCAAAGGTCCGACGCGGCTGCCAAGCTCAGTAGCAATATCGGTCAACCGTACAAGATTATCGTCTGCCGCAGAAAGCTTCTTCTCCGCTTCATGCTTTTTGTAGCGATATTTTGCAATACCCGCCGCCTCTTCAAAGACATTGCGGCGATCCTCGCCCTTGCGCGAAAGGATCTCGCCGATCTTGCCCTGTCCGATGACCGAATAGCCGTCACGACCGATACCCGTGTTCATGAACAGCTCGTGAATGTCCTTGAGACGGACGGCCTTACGGTTAATAAAATATTCACTGTCCCCCGAACGATAGTACCGTCTGGTGACAGTAATTTCATCGTACGGAATATCCACGCGGTGCGCGTCGGAGGAATTGTCAAATGTGACCGAAACCTCGGCAAAGCTCATCGGCTTGCGCGAGTCCGCGCCGCCGAAAATGACATCCTCCATTTTCGTTCCGCGGATGTTCTTGCTGGAGATCTCACCGAGCACCCAACGCATTGCATCCGAAATGTTGGATTTTCCGCTGCCGTTCGGTCCGATGACTACGGTTGCGCCCGGCTCAAAATTCAAAACCGTCTTGTTTGGAAATGACTTAAATCCATGCAGTTCAAGCGATTTTAAGTACACGCGCAGCCCTCCGTTTCCTATAAGTATAGCATTATAATATTAACTTATATATTATACAATATATTTCACCACTTTTCAACATTTTTTGCCGTTTTTATTGGAAGAAAAAAGAGCAAGTTTTCGCCACACGAAAGCTTGCTCTTCAATCACAAAATCCGCTTTGCTCTTTCCAAAGCGATCTGCAAAAACTCAACCGGATCCTTGATATGCTCAAATCCTTTATTCAGCGTTTCAAGTGCAATTGCACCTTTGTATGGGATTTCTTTTAACTTATTCGTGATTCTGCTCCAATCGACACACCCCGTAAACGGGAGTGCATGTGTATCTTCTTTGCCGTTGTTATCGTGCAAATGTAAAGCAATCAACTTATCTCCGTACAAATTTAACAAATCACACTGCGGAGAGTAATATTTTTCGTGTCCGCTGTCGAAGCAAAAATGCAGTTTTTCAGATTGAATATGTTTGAAAACAAAATCAATATACGCAGGATTTCCTTGGTTTTCTATGGCAATATTGATGTTGTATCTCTCCGCAGCATCCATGATTCTTTGAAATCGCTCAATACCAACATGATCGTTGGGTAAAGGCGTTACCCCATTGATCGGATGCACCACAAGTGTAGGTATCATATACTGTGCACAATCCGCAATGCACTGTATGATTTGATCCGTATACTCCTGTCCTGCCACCGTATCCTTCCATATAGTGTTTGCCGGCATATAGGGGGCGTGTGCGTTTTCTACAAACAATCCTGCTTCTTCGGCGTATTTCGGAAAATCTTTATAATCTTTGTCAAAATAGTCTGCCCACAGCAGGATCACGCCGTCAAACCCTGCTTGTTTTATAGCTTTCATTCTTTCTCGCGGTGAAAGATCATATCCGAAATAATCAACAATTGTGTATTTCATATACCCTCCTAACTTTATCTCATCATTGAAAACAGCATACCACAAAAACCGAACTTTGTAAAGCGACTGTGTGTTGTAACAAAAAAGTGCGTACATTTTGCCTGTACGCACTTTTAATTTATTCCTGTCCAAATAGTTCGAGTGCCTGTTTCGCTGCCATCTGTTCGGCGGCGCGTTTACTCTTGCCCTCGCCGGTGCCGATCACATTGCTGTTGAGACGCGCTTCGACTGTGAAACGCTTATCATGGTCGGGGCCGCTCTCGCCGATGACGCAGTACTCGAGGATCTCGCCGCCCGCCTGTTGCACAAACTGCTGCAGCAGGGTTTTGAAATCTTTTGCGGCGCCGCTGATCTCCAGCTGTGAGAGCTGCTGGCTGAGTAGCGGAAGCAAGAACTTTGCGACCGTCTCTTTGTTTTTTCCACTGTCGATAAACATGGCGGCAAGCAGTGCTTCAAACGCGTCTGCAAGCAGCGAAGCACGCTCGCGTCCGCCGCTCAGCTCCTCGCCGTGACCAAGATTGAGATAGTCGCCGAGCGAGATTTTCTTTGCAAGCACAGCAAGCGCTTTTTCACAAACGATCTCGGCGCGCATACGGGTAAGCTCACCCTCGGGACAGTCTGCAAAATCAAAAAACAAAAACTCACTCGCAATGATCGACAGCACCGAGTCGCCCAAAAATTCCAATCGCTCGTTGCACTCCACAACAGCCCCCCTGCCCTTTGCCTCGTTTGAATAGGAGGAGTGCGTCAGCGCAGTCTCCAGCAGTGTACGATCTTGAAAAGTGTATCCGATCGCCGCTTCCAATCCCGCACGATCTTTCCGCAAACTTTGCATGTTATGGTCATCCCTTCCGCAATTTATCAAACCGAACCTTTACTTGCCAGATTGGTTTGTCTCCGCCGCATGCGCAGCAATATCATAGATAATGCCTGTATTGATATATTCTTTTGCCTGTCTGACCGCGTTCAAAACCGCGCGAGCATCCGAGGAGCCGTGCGCCTTGATGACGGGCTTGGAAATACCGAGCAGCGGCGCACCGCCGTGCTCAGAGGCATCAAACTGTTTTTTGAGTCCTTGTACTTTGTTTTTCAGAAGAAGCGCTGTTGCCTTGGTAAGCATATTCTCATAGAACACGTTTTTGAGCGTACTCATAAAGAATTTACCCATACCCTCGATGGACTTCAGCAGCACATTGCCCGTAAAGCCATCGCAAACCAGCACGTCACAAGCATCAAAAGCGATCCCCTTTGCCTCTACATTGCCGATAAAATGAATATACTCCGATTTCGATAACAGCTCATGGGCGCTCTTATAGAACGCAGTACCCTTCGACGGCTCCGTTCCGTTATTCAGCAGACCGACACGGGCAGTCTCCAGTCCGTAGATCTTTTCCATGTAAGCAGATCCCATTACAGCAAACTGCTCCAGCATTTTTTCATCCACCTCGATATTCGCGCCGGAATCCAGCAGAAGAACAGGCGTTGGGAACGGCAGCACCGTTCCGATTGCCGCACGATGAATGCCCTTAATACGGCGCACGATCAAAGTCGATCCCGCAAGCAGCGCACCGGTATTGCCGGCACTGACAAAAGCATCTCCCTCGCCGTGCGAAAGCATTTGAAGTCCTACTGCCATGGAAGAATCACTCTTATCGCGCACAACGCTGAGGGCAGGATCCTCCATATTGATGACCGAATTGGCATTCACGATTTCAATATCCGAAAGGTCGATCTCTTCCTCTGCTGCGATATACTCGATCACTTCACGGTCGCCGACGGCAACCACATCTACACCGAGCTCTTCGCGCGCCATTACAGCGCCTTTTACCAATTCGAGCGGTGCATTATCTCCGCTCATTACATCTATGATAATTCTCATATGTTCTCTCCTTTATCTGTAGTTTGGCAATACGCAGAAAGAATAGACAACGATCTCGCCGCGAGCGCTTCATTCTTGACCTTTTTGCCGCCTTTTACGCGCTTCTCAAGCGGTGTGACAATGCCGAAATTGGCATTCATCGGCTGAAATGCGCCTGTACCGCCGTTTGCAACATAATGCGCCATCGCACCTATCACTGTCTCGCGCGGGAAGAGTACGCGCTCCTTGCCAAGCGCGGTCATGGCAGCATTGATACCTGCCACAAGTCCCGATCCTGCGGACTCCACATATCCCTCCACGCCGGTCATCTGTCCCGCGAAAAAGAGATTCGGCTCGTCTTTCACCGAATAATCCGCCGCAAGAAGTCCGGGGGAATTCAAGTAGGTATTGCGGTGCATGACGCCATAGCGAACGAATTCTGCATTTTCCAGTCCCGGGATGAGCGAAAATACACGTTTTTGCTCACCGAATGTGAGATGCGTCTGGAAACCGACAATGTTAAACATGGTTGCCTCGGCATTGTCCCGGCGAAGCTGTACAACAGCATAAGCGTCCTTTCCGGTGGACGGCAACGGGAGTCCAACCGGTTTGAGAGGACCGAACAAAAGCGTTTCATATCCGCGCTTTGCCATGACTTCTACGGGCATACAGCCTTCAAACACCGTCAGATCCTTTTGACTTTCTTTGTCAAATTCTTTCAGTTCAGCTTCTTTTGCCGTAATCAGTGCCTGATAGAACGTATCATACTGCTCCTTGGTCATCGGGCAGTTGATATAAGACGCCTCGCCCTTTCCATAGCGGGATGCAAAGAACGCCGTATTCATATCAATACTGGAAAAATCCACGATCGGCGCAGCTGCGTCAAAAAAATGCAACTTAGTCCCGCCGATGCGCTTGCCGATATCCTCGGACAAAGCATCCGAGGTGAGAGGTCCGGAGGCAACCACCGTGATCCCCTCTTTCGGGATCTCGGTGATCTCGCCCTCAATGATCTCAATATTCGGATGGTTTTTGATCTTATCGGTGATATACGCCGAAAAACGTTCGCGGTCTACGGCAAGTGCGCTGCCCGCCGGCACCTCGGTGGCATATGCCGCCTCGATCACCAGCGAATCCAGCAGACGCATCTCCTCTTTCAGAAGTCCGACCGCATTGGACACCACATTGGAACGCAGAGAGTTGGAGCATACAAGCTCTGCAAAATCCTTGTTATGATGCGCGGGAGTATATTTTTGCGGCTTCATCTCATAGAGACGCACTTTCACGCCGCGCTGTGCTGCCTGCCATGCTGCTTCGCAGCCGGCAAGACCGGCACCGATTACATTTATCTCTGTCAATTAGTTCTCCTCAGCCTGCGTCAGAGCGGGCGCTTCTGCTTTATAGCCGCACTCCTTATCATGGCAGATATACATGTCTTTTCCCTTCTTGCGGAAGAGCATTTTGCCGCAATTCGGGCACTTTTCGTTAGTAGGCATATCCCATGCGGAAAAATCGCAATCCGGATAGCGTTCGCAGCTATAGAACAACGTTCTGTTTCTGCCCATTTTGGAAACCAGCTTTGCACCGCACTTGGGACAGGCAACGCCGATATCCTTGGAGCGCTGCTTGGTAAACTTGCAGGTAGGATAGTTTGCACATGCGTAGAAGCTGCCGTATCTGCCGCTGCGCAGAACCATATCGCCGCCGCAAAGTTCACACTTAAAATCAGCAACAACGAGCTTCTTCTCTTCTTCGCTCTTTTCTGCTTTATCCAGAGGCTTCGTGTTCTTGCAAGTCGGATAATTGGGGCATGCTGCAAAGCGACCGAAGCGACCGTTTTTCACGATCATACGGCTGCCGCATTTATCACAGATAATATCCGTTTCCTCTGCGGGAACCTCGATGGTTTCTTTAGAGAGCGTTTCGTTCGCTTTTTCGAGCGACTTTGCAAAACTTGCATAGAATTCGCCGAGGACGCCTTCCATGGTGCTTTCGCCGTGTTCAATACCATCGAGTTTATCTTCCATCTGCGCCGTGAACGTGTAGTCAACGATCTCAGGAAAATTCTCTACCATCAGCTTGGTCGTTACCTCGCCGAGCGTTGTCGGAACAAGGGACTTACCCTCGCGCGTGACATAGTTACGCGCGATGATCGTTGTAATGATAGGCGTATAGGTACTCGGACGACCGATACCTTTCTCCTCGAGAAATTTGATCAGCGAAGCTTCGGTAAAACGCGGGGGAGCTTCGGTAAAATGCTGCAGGCTGTCGAAATCATCCAGCTTCAGCATGTCCTGCTCATGGATCGTAGGAAGCTTTTGGTTTTTATCCTCTTCGCTGTGCTCGTTTTTCGGCTGATCGTCCTGCGATTCCTCATATACAGCCATATATCCCTGGAATTTGACCGTATAACCACTGGTGCGGAAAGTATAGCCATTCGCATCGAAGTCAATGGTTTCGGTATCAAATACCGCAGATGCCATCTGGCTTGCAACAAAACGATCCCAGATGAGCTTATACAGCTTATACTGATCGCTCGAAAGGTACTTGCGAATCTGTGCAGGCTCAAGCTGCACATTGGAGGGGCGAATAGCTTCGTGCGCATCCTGTGCCCCTGCCTTGGTTTTATACACACGAGGGCGGGACGGGCAGTAGCTGTCACCGTATTTCTCGGCGATCAGCGAAAGCGCCGCACTCTGCGCATCCGTAGAAATACGGAGCGAGTCTGTACGCATGTAGGTGATAAGACCTTGCACACCGCCGTTTTCGCTGCCGAGGTTTACGCCTTCGTACAGCTCCTGCGCAACGCGCATGATCCTCTGCGATTGGAATCCGAGCTTGCGAGACGCTTCCTGCTGCATCGTCGAGGTTGTGAAAGGCGGAGCGGGCTGCTTAGTCTTTGCAGCTTTCTTGACGCTGACACAAAGAAAATCGCCATTGCCGATCTCGGCAAGCACAGCATCTACATCCGCGCCGGAAGCAAGCTTTACCTTACTCTTCCCTTTGCTGACCAGACGAGCCTTTACCGACTTTTTCTCGGCGGTATTCAGCAGCGCGTCGATTGTCCAATACTCCTGCGGTACGAATGCCCTGATTTCAGCCTCACGGTCTACGATAATGCGCGTAGCAACGGATTGTACGCGACCGCCCGACAGACCGCTCTTGACACTTTTCCAAAGGAACGGACTGATTTTATAGCCAACGATTCTATCCAAAATTCGGCGCGCTTGCTGAGAGTTTACCAATTCCTCATCGATCTCGCGTGGATTTTTGATCGCTTCTTTGATCGCCGTTTTGGTAATTTCATTGAACGCAACACGATAGCACTTTTCGGGGGCAATACCAAGCGCCGTTGCAAGATGCCAGGAAATCGCCTCTCCCTCGCGGTCAGGGTCCGTCGCGAGGAACACTTTGTTTGCCGCTTTCGCATCTTTTTTGAGCGACTTGATCAGATCGCCCTTGCCACGAATATTGATATAATGCGCAGCAAAATTATTCTCTATATCTACGCCAAGGCTGCTTTTCGGCAGATCACGAACATGTCCTTTAGACGCAACAACTTTATAGTTACTGCCGAGATAGCTCTTGATCGTACTTGCCTTAGCGGGTGACTCCACAATTACTAAATTCGCCATTCTTAAAATTCTGCAAATGCAGATCCTTTCTTTTATGGTTTATGCTCTGCGATACCGGTTGCCTGGGAGCTCCGTTACCGCGCCCTTGATACCAAGAGACAGAAGATGCATGGTGACATCGGCTACCGATTGTCCGGTTGCCGAAACGATCAGATCCATGCTGACATCTCCCTCTTCGGGAATAAAATCATACACTGTTTTTTCAGCAGGAGACATGGTGACAAACTCTCTTGCCGGTTCTTTTTGTTCCTTCTCCATGCCCAACGCAGAGGCTTGTTCAATGTCCTCATCCGTATTTGTGCCGCGAAAACTGCCGAGACGAATCACGCGGTTATCATCTTTCTTGGAAGAAACGCCGTATCGGTTTGCCGCCTTTTTGGCGTCATACCGCATGGCGCCGATGGCACTGCTGTCAAGATCCGGAAACGCAGCCGACTCAAACGACTCTAAAATATCCATAGCAGAGGTTGCCATAACAGCACCGTTTTTAATCAGCCGATTGGCACCGGCACTGTTCGGCATATCTACGGCACCCGGGATCGCAAATACAGGTCTGCCCTGCGCGGCAGCATACTCCGCCGTGATCAGCGCGCCGCTGCGTTCGGGACATTCTACGACCAACGTGCAGCGCGCAAGTCCGCTGATAATGCGATTGCGCTGCGGGAAATGCGCAGCATCCGATGCCGCTCCCGGAGGATACTCACTGAGTACGAGTCCATCTTTTAATATGCTGTTATACAGTTTTTTATGTACCTTTGGATATACAACATCCGCACCGCCGCCGAGTACCGCTACCGTTTGTGCCTGTGCATCCAACGCTCCCGCGGCAGCCATGCCGTCCGCACCGAGCGCCATACCGCTGACAACGATCGCACCGGCGGACGCGAGCTCGTATGCGAAACGGTACGCCATATCTCTGCCGTAGTCGCTCATCTGCCGTGTACCGACAACAGCAACACAGAGTTTACGGTCAAAATCGATCGGTCGTCCCCTGAAATACAAGACAGCAGGCGGCTTATCCGTATACTTTAAAACGCGCGGATACCGGGGATCGGCATAGGTCATAATGCCTATACCCGCAGCCCGACAGTTTTCCAATATGCGCTCGGCACGATCCAGGCTTTTATCGGTCAAACGTGTCTTGACAGACTCGGGGATCTTATCCAGTGACAGCAGTTCGCTGCTTTCCGCATCATAAATATCCTTTGGGGAGGCATGTGTCGCAAGAAGCCTGCTGAGGTACGGACTTGCCGCACCAAGCTTAATAGAAAGCCAGGTCCAGTATAAACTCTCGCTCATAATAGTCCCTCCAAGTCTTATTTTTGTACAAATGCTAAAATAGACGCTGCGATCGCGGCGTTCAGCGATTCGGAATTCGGTGCGATCGGAATATACACGCTGCCCGTGCAAATTGCAGACAGCTCTTTGGGGATCCCGTGTCCCTCATTGCCGATCATAAAGCAATCGGACGCAGTAATCTGTAAATCGTCCAACGAGACTGCGCCCTCTCTGAGTTCAGCGCAAAAAACGCGTCTGCCCGTTTCCATCAGCGCGGCAGGCACCGAAGAAAAGTCAGAAACAAAATCGACCTTCAACTTAAAAAATGCGCCCATAGCAGCACGCATAGCGCGGCTGCCATACGGATCCGCCGTGTCTGCACTGACGATCAAGCGGTCAAATCCAAATGCCGCTGCACTCCGCGCGATCGTACCGACATTACCGGGATCCCGCAGTGCATACAACAGCATGATCTTCTCATCGGCACAGCGTAAGACGTCATTTCTTTCTATTTTATTATAAAAATTGAAATTGTCAAGATGTTTTGCAACGCAAATTACGCCATCGGGAGATTTTTCTGTGCTTATTTTGGTAAACACGCTCTCCGACAAACGAAAAAGCTTCGTCTGTGCATAAATCGATACATTCTGCATTTTTTGCAATGTACGCTCGGTGATCGCATGCGTTTTCTCTTCACACAGCAAAACCGCTTCTATTCCGATGCCGAAATCCACCGCCTCGGCAAAAAGCTTGGCGCCTTCGAGCAAAAATAATTTTTCGTTTTCCCGATACTTTTTATCCGTCAGCTTCGCATATTTTTGCACAAAAGGATTCGCGCGGCTACTGATGTATGTTATTTCTTGCATATTGAGCTCCTAAACAAACGCTGTAAAACATCCCATAAAACGCTAAAAACCCGGTGGTTACCGGGTTTTTATACTGCAATTAAAGGGCAGCTTTAGCTTTTTCTGCGATAGCTGCGAACGCTTCCTTGTCGTAAACAGCGATCTCAGCGAGCATCTTTCTGTTGAGGTCGATGCCTGCCTTCTTGAGACCGTGCATAAGCGTGGAATAGTTCATACCGCAAACCTTTGCCTGCGCGGAAATTCTGGTGATCCAAAGAGAACGCATGTCTCTCTTCTTCATCTTTCTGCCGGCGAAAGCATAGTTACCGCTCTTGAGAACAGCTTGCTTCGCCATCTTGAAGTGCTTGCTCTTTGCACCCCAATAACCCTTAGCAGCCTTCAGTACACTCTTTCTTCTCTTGCGCGTCATCATGGCGCCTTTTACTCTTGCCATTTTATTGAATCCTCCAAATTAACTGATTTTTAGATAGCAGCGATTACTTCTGAATGAGCGCCTTGATCGTAGGTGCCATAGAAGTGCTCAGGTATGCGCCCTTGCGAAGCGATCTCTTACGCTTAGCGGTCTTGATGCCGAGCTTATGACGATGCTGCGAATGGTTCATTTTTACTTTGCCGCTGCCGGTAACGCTGAATCTCTTAGCCGACGCCTTGTGTGTCTTGATTTTTCCCATGGTTATATCTCCTTTTCAGTGTAAACTGTTCTATATAAATTCGCGCCCGAACTTATACTTACTTTTTAATCGGAGCAATGATGGTGGACATAAATCTGCCCTCCATCGTGATGCCCTTTTCCGAGGTTCCGACATCAGCACAAGCTTCAAGGAATTTCTCCAGCATTGCGCGACCGATATCCTGATGTGCCATCTCGCGGCCCTTGAAACGAACGATCGCCTTTACCTTATCGCCGCCCTCGAGGAACTTACGTGCGTGATTTGCGCGCGTCTCAAAATCGTGAGTGTCAATACGGCAAGAAAGCTGTACTTCCTTTACTTTGACGATCTGCTGTTTCTTTCTGGCTTCTTTTTGCTTTTTGTCGCGCTCAAAACGGAACTTGCCATAGTCCATAACGCGGCATACCGGCGGGTCTGCCTGCGGAGAAATCAGCACAAGATCGAGCCCTTTGTTATAGGCGATCTCCTTTGCCTGCGAAAGAGGGAGAATA
The DNA here is from genome assembly GCA_017463665.1 of Clostridia bacterium. GTDB lineage: Bacteria > Bacillota > Clostridia > Oscillospirales > CAG-272 > UMGS902. The sequence continues at coordinate 21,053 of JAFTOT010000035.1, forward strand.
CCGATCTGTTCGCCGTCGTCGCCGATCACACGTACTTCTTTGGCTCTGATATCGTCGTTGATCTGCGTAGTATCCTTTGTGCTAATGAAAAACACCTCCAGTAAAATCAAAAAATGCGAAGAAAAACTCTCCGCACACCGATATCCGCCTTTACAGCGGTAAACGTTATTAACCGCGACAGCGCCGTTGCCGTCGGGTGAGAACGGAGTGAGTTCTTCTTTGTTTTGCCATAAAAGGATACCACACGCCGCCAAGTTTGTCAACAGTTTTTTATAATTTTTTTCGATTTTACAAAAATTCATCAAGAATTCACCGAAAATCCCGACGAAATTTCGCTTTTACCTATGGAAATCTGCGCAGATATATGATATACTATTAAATTGAAATATTATTGTTTGCGAAAGGACTGCGGCAAATATGCCGCGGAGTTTTTAATACATGTCTGAAACTTGTTTTACAAATGAACAGATCCGCCTGCCCGTAGTACCGCTGCGCGGCATGGTGGCTTTCCCTTCCATTCCGATGAGTCTGGAGGTTGCCAGAGAAAAATCCATTCACGCCATTCGCGCCGCAGAGCGTCTCGGCGGCTGCATCATGCTGATCGCGCAAAAAGACATCTCCGTGGAAAAACCATCCCCGGATGATCTCTACCGCATCGGTACGATCGCAAAGATCAAACAAACCGTCAAAACCAACGAAGGCAGCGTACGTGTAATTCTGGAGGGCAAAAGCCGTGCTTCGGTACTGGAATACACACAAAATGACCGCTACCTCAGCGCCGTTGTCAACAGTGCCGAGGTTCCCGCAGCCGAGGACAGCATCTACAAAGAAGCGCTGATGCGGCAGGCGTTTTCGGCACTGGAGCGTGTAACGTCTCTCATGCCGAAGATCTCCGATGAAATGATCTATTCGGTGCACACCATTCACGACGCGGGACTTCTTGCGGATTTCATCGCTGCAAATATTCTGATCCGCTTTGAAGACAAGCAGGAGATTCTGGAAGAGCTCGACCCCATTGCACGTCTGACCGCCATTCTTTCCATGTTGGAAAGCGAGGAAGACATTTTGCGTTGCGAGATGGATATTCACAAGCAAGTACGCGCAAAAATGGATCAAAACCAGCGTGACTTTTATCTGCGCGAGCAGATAAAAGTGATCCAAGGTGAACTGGGCGATGACGGACAAAGCGAGATCGACGAGTTTTTCGACAGAATCGAAGATGCGCACCTGCCGCAGGAAATCGAAGATAAACTTGTAAAAGAGACCAATCGCCTTGCGAAAACGCCTTACGGCTCCGCAGAGAGCACGGTTTTGCATAATTACCTCGAAGAATGCCTTGACATTCCTTTCGGCAAATATACAGACGCAGAATGCGACATAAAGAAGGCGCAAGCGATCCTTGCGCGCGACCACGACGGACTGGATGAAGTCAAAGAGCGCATCTTGGAATTTCTCGCTGCATCGCAGTTCTCGGGAAAGAAAGGCGGACAGATTCTCTGTCTGGTCGGACCTCCCGGCGTGGGCAAAACCTCGATTGCATCCTCGATTGCGGAAGCGCTCGGCAGAAAATATATCCGCGTGTCGCTCGGCGGCGTACGCGACGAGTCGGATATCCGCGGTCACAGAAAAACCTATGTGGGCGCCATGCCCGGACGCATCATCGCCGCGCTGCAGCGTGTGGGCGTGATGAATCCGCTGATTCTCCTCGACGAGATCGATAAGCTCACATGCGACGCGCACGGCGATCCCGCCTCTGCCCTGTTGGAAGTGTTGGACAGCGAGCAAAATAAGACCTTCCGCGATCATTTCGTAGAAATGCCCGTGGATCTTTCCGAATGCGTATTTCTCGCTACGGCGAACACGCTGGAGACCGTATCGCGTCCGCTCATTGACCGTATGGAAATCATCGAGCTTAGCACCTACACACGTACCGAAAAGCTGAGCATCGCAAAAAATCACCTGATTCCCAAGCAGCTTAAAAAACATGGTATTGCAAAGAAGCAGCTTTCCATCTCGCAGACCGCCGTCGCGGAGATCATCGACTACTACACCGCGGAAGCGGGTGTGCGCAATCTTGAACGTGAGATCGCCGCGCTCTGCCGTAAAGCTGCAAAAGCACTGCTCGGCGGTGCTGAAAAAGTGACCATAAAGGCATCGGACGTTGAAAAATATCTCGGCGCCAGAAAATTCCTTCCCGAGAAGCTTGCCGCTGCGGATGAGATCGGCGTTGTCAACGGACTTGCCTACACAGCTGTCGGCGGTGACATGCTCAAGATCGAAGCAGCCGTTTTGGAAGGCACGGGCAAGATCGAACTGACAGGATCTCTCGGCGATGTGATGAAGGAATCCGCGCAGCTTGCCGTAAGCTACGTTCGTTCAGTGGCAAAAGAATACGGCATTGAAACCGACTTTTATAAGACCAAGGACATACATATCCACTTTCCCGAAGGCGCAGTGCCAAAGGATGGCCCCAGTGCGGGCGTTACCATTGTTTGTGCTCTTGTCAGCGCGCTGACCAACACACCCGTCAAACGCGATGTCGCCATGACCGGCGAACTCAGCCTGCGCGGTCGCGTAATCCCAATCGGCGGTCTCAAAGAAAAAACCATGGCGGCGTACAGCTGCGGCATCAAAACCGTGCTGATCCCTGCAGACAATGTTAAAGATTTGGATAAAATCGATAAAGAAGCACGCGAGCATCTAAACATCGTTCCCTGCAAGTGTGTCCGCGATGTATTGGACAATGCTCTCATCCCGAGAAATGCAAGCCAGAAAACGGCTGCCAAAGTCGGCGGCACCGTAAAATCCGATATGAAAAAGAGTGCCGATCCCGATCGGGCGCACGCCTCTTTATAAGGAGAAAACATGAGCATCAATCTGCAAAACGCCAAGCTGACGATCAGCGCCGGATTGCCGAAGCAGTTTCCGCGCAAAGCTATCCCTCAGATCGCTTTTTCCGGTCGTTCCAACGTCGGAAAAAGCTCGCTGATCAACACGCTGCTCAGCAGAAAGTCGCTGGCACGCGTCAGCAGTGCCCCGGGAAAAACCATCACGGTCAACTTTTATGAAGTGGACGAAAAGCTCTTTTTAGTGGATCTGCCCGGCTACGGATTTGCCAAGCGCCCACCCGCTGAAAAAGCAGCATGGTCCGCGCTCACGGACGGCTTCTTTACCGGCAATCCCAACATCGATCTTTTAAAGCTGGTCGTGCAGCTGATCGATGCCAAGGTCGGTCCGACGAAAGATGACCTTATGATGATCGACTGGCTGCAGCAATCCGAAGTACCGTTTATCATTGTCGCAACCAAAATGGATAAGCTGAATAAGACCGATGCGGCAAAGGCAGAAGGAAAGATACGCACATCGGCAGGGCTCGCCGCGGATACTGTGATCATTCCTTTCTCCTCCGAAACGCGCGAGGGAAAACAAACACTTTGGAACGAGATCCTGTCCTATGCAGGGCTTGTGTGAGGATATTTGAATGAATTTTGATGTTTTTGAATATATACTTCGCATACCAATTATCCTGCTTTCGCTGACCGTGCATGAGGTCGCGCACGGTTATGCTGCATACAAGCTCGGAGACCCCACCGCAAAAAGCATGGGAAGGCTCAGTCTCAATCCCTTGAAGCACGTGGATCCTATCGGTGCGCTGTCTATGCTGCTCTTCCGCATCGGTTGGGCAAAGCCCGTACCGATCAACACGCGCTATTTCAAAAAACCGCGCAGAGACATGGCGCTTTCCGCCCTTGCAGGTCCGGTTTCCAATCTGCTGATGGCATTTGTGGCATATATCATAAGTGCATATATAGTGCGATTCGGCAGCTATAACAGCTACTTTGACGTGTATGCAACGGGCGGAAAACTAGCCTATATTCTCTTTCTGTTTTTCTATACCTTCTTCTCTTTAAACATTTCCCTTGCCGTATTCAATTTACTTCCCATACCGCCGCTGGACGGTTCGCGCATCCTTTTGGTATTTCTGCCCGACAAGATCTACTTCGGCATTATGAAGTATGAGCAGATCATTCAGCTTGTGCTCTTTGCATGCCTGTGGATGGGCTGGCTGGACGGCGTGCTGAGCGCGGTGTTACATCTGTTTGTCACGGCATTCAACTTTGTTATACAGTTCCTCCCATTCTTATAAGAGGAGACCGCTATGGAACAACTCACCTACAAGCTGGAGGTCTATGAAGGACCGCTTGACCTTTTGCTGGATCTGATCGAAAAGAACAAGATCGACATTATGAATATCCCGATCTCGCTGATCTGTGATCAGTATATGGCATATATCGAGCAAGCGCGCGTCATGGATCTGGAACTCGCGGGAGAATTTATTGTCATGGCAAGCGAGCTTTTGTATATCAAAAGCAAAATGCTTCTGCCGCGCGTTGAACCCGACGAGGAAGATCCGCGCGCATCCCTTGCCGAAGCACTGTTGATCTATAAGCAGGCCAAAGAAGCAGCCGAGCTGCTCGCTCCGATGTACTCCTCATACAGCGGACGAACCGAAAAAGAAGAAGACGAGATCAAAGCGCCGAGCGAAGTCCCCGAGGGACTTTCTCCCGAGCTTTTAAAAAAAGCTCTCGGCGTGATCTCGGTACGTCTGCGAGAACTGGAAGCCGCGCACTCCCGTAATCTCTCCCCGCTGGTAAAGGGAGAAGTGGTCTCTGTTTCAGACAAGATCAGCGATATTGTTGTGCATCTTAAGAAAAAACCTGCATCTTTGCTGCAAGTTATGCGCACCGCCTCCTCTCGCTCGGCACTGGTCGCCACCTTTATGGCGCTGCTGGAACTGATCAAGGAGCGAACGATCCTGCTCTACGATGACGATGCGGAAAGCGGCAATATCGGCAACAGTGTTATGCTGAAATTCAACGAAGATGCCGGAGGGCACCTTCCCATTACCGAGTTTTGAACCTGAAAGGAACGGACATTCATGGCAGAACTTTTTACACTTTCGGAGCAAACCAAGGAAGTCCTTGAAGCGGTGTTGTTTGCCGCAGGTCACCCGCTCACCTATGAAAAGCTGGCACAGGTATTTGAAGTCTCTCCGCGTGAAGCCAAGGGCATCGTGGCAGAATACGCCGAAGAATACAACAGCGGCAAGGTCACACGCGGTCTTTTGCTGCTCACATTTGACGATTGCTGTCAGCTCTGCACCAAAGAGGACTACATCCGAGAGATCCGTATTGCACTCGGCATTCGCCGCGGCGGAAATCTCTCCGCATCTTCTCTGGAAACCTTGGCGATCGTCGCCTACAACCAACCCGTTACCCGCGCTTATATCGATACAGTACGCGGTGTGGATTCCGGTTATGCGGTAAGTTCCCTGGTAGAGCGCGGTCTTATCGAATCCAAATCCCGCCTGGATGCCCCCGGTCGTCCGATGCTGTACACGACCACTGCAGCATTTTTACGCTGCTTCGGTCTGAGCTCACCGGAGGATCTGCCAAAGCTGAATGAGGGAGATATCTCCTTACTCGACTCTCTCAAAGAAATGGGCGGTGAAAACGCACCTGCGGAACCTACGGAAGATAGCGCGACTGCCGAGTAAAATTATTTTTCAAGGTCAACAATACGTTTGGAGGTGAGCGTTTGGTCATTCTATGGATATTAGGCATTTTCGTCTTGCTGATCACGGCGCTCTGCCTGACACGGATACATGTTATCATCAGCGCAAGTGAGGAAATTTCGGTAAAACTCAGCATTTACGGAATAAAAATTCCATTATATCCGCAAAATAAAAAAAAGGCAGATCCCAAAAAATTCAAAAAGGGATATCCAAAGTCTAAATTGGAAAAGGAAAAAGCGGTCAAGGAGCCGAAAAAGAAAAAACAGCCGAAAGAAAAAGTACCGATCGGCGAAATGATCGAAACGATCATTTCTCTGCTCAAAAAATTCTTTTCAAAGTTTTTCAAACACCTGCGGTTGGACATTTCGCGCATCCTCGTCACGGTCGGCGCGGAAGATGCCGCGAAATGCGCGATCACCTATGGCATTGTATCGCAATCCGTCGCCTACCTGCTCGAATTTTTAGATTGCAACCTGAACATCAGCAAAAAGCGCAGCGGCGAGATCGATGTGCGCTGTGACTTCACTGCGGAAAGTATTTCCTATGACATTTTTCTTTCCGCATCGCTCACTGTATGGCAAATTCTTGACATCGGTATCTCTTTGGCGTATAATTACCTTAAAGGTAAAGATATATTTCATTTGATAAATTCTTAAACTTACGGAGGACAACACCACCATGGCGGAAAGCAAGATCAATGATATTATCAAAGTCTCTCTCGAGAAAATAAAAGACATTGTTGACGCGGAAACGATTATTGGTTCCCCGATCGAAACTGCAAGCGGCACCACGATCATTCCCGTCTCCAAGGTAGCGGTCGGGTTTGCCTCCGGCGGTCTCGACTACGATCCCGAGCGTGCCGCAAAAGAAACAAAATCCTCGCTCCTGAAGGCCGCTAATTTTTCGGGCGGCGGTGGAACCGGTATCAGCGTTTCACCGATCGGCTTCTTGGTCGTGAGCAAGGACGGACGCGTAGATCTGCTGACGGTAGATAATCCGAACGCCGGAGATTCTATCGACAAACTTGTTTCGATCATCGAGCGTTCGCCCGAGATCATTTCGCGCGTAAAGACCGCGTTTACCAAAGATTCTGAAGAATAATCCAGATACACCGATTTTGTACACGGTATAGAACATACGGTTCTGTAAACACTATCTTTGCTTAGGATGGTGATTACATGTACAAATTCGGTGTATTTTTCAAAAAAACAACAGCGTTTTTGCTTTTATGCGCGGCATTTCTTGTATCAGTCGCTGCCGAGCAGCCAAGTCTATCCGCTGCAAGTGCGATCCTGATCCGCGCTGACAACGGCGAATGTATCGCCGCATATAACGCAGACGAGCAACGCGGTATGGCAAGCACGACCAAGATCATGACGGCGCTGGTGGCAATCGAAAACGGTGATTTAGATCAAAAGATCACCATCCCGAATGAAGCGCTCGGCGTAGAAGGCTCTTCCCTGTATCTCAAAAAAGGTGAGGAAATGTCACTGCGCGAACTGCTTTACGGACTCATGCTGCAAAGTGCAAACGATGCGGCGGAGGCAATCGCTATTCTCGTTGGCGGCAGCGTGGAAGGTTTTGCCGAAATGATGAATCAAAAAGCCGCCGAACTCGGACTTTCGAACACGCATTTTACCAATCCGCACGGACTTGCAGACGATGACCACTATACCACGGCACGCGATCTTGCGCGCATCAGCGCATACGCCCTGAAAAATGAAACCTTTCGGGAGATCTGTTCCACTCGTAAAACAACCATTCCCGCCGCAGAGGGCGTTCGTTGGCTGATCAATCATAACAAGATGCTCACAATCTACGACGGCACCTACGGCGTAAAAACCGGTTTTACCAAGGCAACAGGACGCTGCCTTGTTTCCGCCGCGGAGCGGAACGGCGTACAGCTCATTGCAGTTACACTAAACGCACCCAACGATTGGGATGACCACCGCGCATTGCTGGATTACGGCTTTTCACAGTTAGAATCCGTACAACTTGCCAAGCAAGATGACTTTGTCTGCGAGCTACCGCTGATCGGCGGTGCATGCGGCAGTGTGGCACTGCATATCCAAAACGATGTTACCGCAGTGCTCCCAAAAGATCGTGACAGTATTGTAGAACGCATTGAACTGCTCCAACCGCGCTTTGCCCCCATTTATAAAGGGGATGAAGTCGGCAGGATCGTATATACCCTCGCAGGAAACGAGATCGCCTCTTCCCCGCTCTACGCGGCAACGTATGTAGGCAAAAGACAAACCGATACTTCTTTTTTAGAAAAACTAACCGATATTTTCAGATAGGACAAATATGGAAAAAATAAGATTGCAAAAATTTTTTACCGAATGCGGACTCATGTCCCGCCGTGCAGCAGAAGCTGAGATCGAAGCGGGCAAAGTAACCGTCAATGGTGTAACAGCGCAGCTCGGCGACAAGGTAGATCCTGCCGCCGATGTCGTCGTATATAAAGGAAAGATCCTCGAATATCCGCACGGTGAGCACATCTATATCATGCTGCACAAACCGCGCGGCTATCTCACCAGTATGAGCGACGACCACGGCAGAAAATGCGTCTCGGAATTGGTCAGCGATGTCGGTGCACGCGTATACCCGATCGGTCGTCTCGACCTCAACTCTGAAGGACTTTTGCTGCTTACGGATGACGGCGAGCTCGCAAATATTCTCACCCATCCGAAGCACTCGGTCGGCAAAGTCTATAACGTTTCGGTACGCGGCGAGATCAGCACACAGACGCTTGAAACACTGCGTGCGCCCATGCTGATCGACGGCTATCGCACGCGCGGCGCCGAGGTAGAACTGATCGAAAAGCATGAAGGCGGCGGAAAGTTAAAAATCGTGCTCTATGAGGGACGCAACCGAGAGATCCGCAAAATGTGCGAACAGGTACATCTGCACGTCAGCCGTCTCTGCCGTGTACAGATCGGCGAAATTCGCCTCAGTGGTCTTGCGCTCGGGAAATGGCGCTTTTTGGATCGCGCACAGATCAAATATCTAAAAAGCATCAAGGAAAATGCGAAATGAGGGATACATATGCTGATCGTAAAGCCCATTTTGGAAAAAGATAAACAGGAAGAAATCTGCAAAGCCTGCGGTGCCGCATATGATGCGGATCTGCTCGCCTGTTCCGCCTATGATGACGGAAATTTGATCGGTTTTTGTCAGTTTGCTCTCTCCGGAAAAACGGCAATTCTCACCGATCTGCGGTCAAAGATCGGTGTGGATGACTTTGAAGCGATGTTCATTTTAGCGCGCGGAACGCTGAATTATATCGATCTGTGCGGTATTCATCTCGCCCGATGCACAGCAGATGCAGGCGACCTTACACTGATCCGCGCTATAGGCTTCAAAGAGATCGACGAAAATATCTTTGAAATGGATCTCACCGACCAATTCAGCGGAAAATGTTCGCACTGTAAATAGCGTCATTACTGCCCTTTTCGAGTTACTGCTTCTGTCTTCGACAGCGGCAGTAACTTTTTTGTTGGAAATTTCCAATAATATTAGTAAAATTTTGGTAATCTTTATTCTCCATTTCTCTTGAAATTTTTACCACAATATGGTAATATATTATCGTAAAATCCATTTATAAGAAGAAGGAGAGTACATATAGTTTATGGAACTGAACACAAAAATTCTAATTGCGGATGAAAACCTCGAACAAAGAAATTTTTTAAAAGAAAATCTCTATCGAGCAGGTTACCGCAATGTCGATATCGCCGCAAACGGTGAAGATGCTATTCTGAAAATCAATCGAATGCATCCCGATATTGCAATCATTGACATCTGGCTGACAAAACTGGATGGTGTCGGTGTACTTCGGAATGCGCGAACACTTGACTTTGGAAAGGACATGCCGACGTCCTTTATCATCGTTTCCATGGTCGCCAACCAAAATCTGTTTGTAGAAGCAACCAATCTCGGCGCCGAGCTTTGTCTGCTCAAGCCGTATAACTACACCAGTATGATCGAACATATCGATGCAATCGCCACTCGCCGTGCCAAGCCTCACGCCGCCCTACCCGCCGAGCCGACCGCAAAATCTTCCGTAGATCTTGAAACACAGGTTACGCAGATCATTCATCAAATCGGCGTACCTGCACATATAAAAGGCTATCAATACCTCCGCACCGCGATCCTCATGACCATAAATGACAGCGAGATCATCAATTCCGTAACCAAGGTTCTCTATCCGTCTGTTGCTAAAAAATACTCTACTACCACTTCCCGTGTGGAACGCGCTATTCGGCATGCGATCGAGGTTGCATGGGACAGAGGCGACGTGGACACACTTAACTCTTACTTCGGATATACCATTCAAAACAACCGCGGCAAGCCCACCAATTCAGAATTTATTGCTATGATCGCCGATAATCTTCGCTTGAAACTGAAACTCTTCTGATTCCATAGAAAAAAGCAGCCCGATGGCTGCTTTTTTCTGAGACTGTCGAAAATACTTTTTCTATTAAAAATTCAATTTCAATTCATGATCGGAAATCTTTTCAACGGCTGTGCACTCGGTAAAGATGTCATCCATCACTGCAAAATATTCCGCAAACGAAGCAAATCGTACATTCGCATTTGCAATGACTTCCTTAGCCGCCGCAGCATCATTTGAAAGCAGATTGCGCAACAGGACAAGCTGTGCTTTTGCCGAATCCATGCATGCACTGTCAAAATCGGCAATGCGATATGCTGCACCGTGTGCCGCACCGACAGAACCGCTGCCGAATGCATGCACCGCAGGCATAACCTGTGAAAGATCTCCCATGTCACTGCATCCGGTGTCCCAGGGATTCTCTACATAATGTACATTTTCTTCTCCGACCACCTCTGCCATCGCCTGCATGGCAAACCGAGTCAGTGTTTTGTCATATGCGCCGGGCATATAGCCGGGAATATCACGCAGTTTGACATTGGCACCAATCGCCGCAGCCGAAGCTGCAACAGCTCGATTGATCTTAATATTGACAGCCGTACAAGCATCTACCGTAGATGCACGCACCTGATTCTCCATCAAAACACGGCCGGGGATGGCATTGACAACCGTGCCGCCCTGCACAATAATCGGATGCACGCGAACAAAATCATAGTTGTTAAAGGTCTCGCGCAAAGCGTTGATCGCGCTGAGGCTTAAATTCGCAGCATACAGCGCGTTGATGCCATGCCGCGGTGCAGCCGCATGTGTCGCCTTACCGATAAACTCCGCCGTTTTCATAATGCTGCCGTTGCAGCCGGGTTTGATGGTAAAGCGATGCTGTCCGCCGCCTGTATGGATCATAAACGCCATGTCGCAGCCGTCAAAATAGCCTCGTCTCAGAAACTCTTGCTTGCCGCCGAAATAATGAATGATGCCATCGCGGCGAAGTCCTTCGCGAAATTCGAGCTCGCCGAGCTCCTCGGCAGGAACAACACACAGACGGATGCTTCCGCATAGTCCCTCCAGAATTTCGGGGACACGCAATGCAGCAGCAACACCGTACAAAGCGGCACACTGCGCATGATGTCCGCAGGCATGTGCAACGCCGGTATTCGGATCTGCCTTGGGATGATCGGGACAGGAAAGACCATCCAGTTCACTCAGCATCAAAATACGCGGTCCGGGTTTTCCGGTATCCACATCCACGTAAAATCCGGGAATATTTTCCGCCATCGTAGGTACATATCCGAGATCGCGGTATGCCCTTTCCAGATAGTTGCTGCTCTCCCACTCGCGATATCCCGCAGCAGGATGCGCTTCCATAAAATCCAATACTCCCTGCATCTCTGCACGGCGTGCCTCCACCAAAGAGGAAATTTGTTCGTATGTCATGGCTCTCCCTCCTTATCCATATCACCAGTATAGCATAAGGAGCTGAACAAAATCCACAAAATATTTTTATTTTTCAAAAATTCTTTATTGCTAAAAAAATCCGCTTTGCATAAGCAAAGCGGTATTTTTTATTCATACATCTTGATATATGCATCGCGCTCGGCACCAACGGATACATACGTAACCGGAACGCCGACGGATTTTTCAATAAACTTGATATAATCATACGCTTCTTTAGGAAGATCGGAAGCTTTTCTGCATCCCGAAATGTCACAGTTGAAGCCCTTCATGTACTCATATACAGGCTTCGCCTTATTCAAGCGCTCACCGATCATAAAGTCGGTAACGACCTCGCCGTCTATCTCATAACCTACGCAGACCGGTATCTTTTCAAAATAAGAAAGTACATCCAGCTTGGTCAGTGCGATCTCGGTCGCCCCCTGCATCATGCAGCCATACTTGGAAGCAACTACGTCAAACCCACCAACACGACGCGGTCTGCCGGTCGCGGCACCGTATTCGCCGCCTGCCTGACGCAATTTTTCTGCCTCATCGCCAAACATTTCACAGGTAAAAGGACCTTCACCAACACAGGTGGAATATGCCTTCATAACGCCGATGCTGCCATCCAGCTTTGCAAACGGAATGCCCGCACCTACAGGCGCGTATGCGGCAATTGTCGAAGAAGAGGACGTATACGGGAAAATACCAAAATCAATATCGCGAAGCGCGCCAAGCTGTGCCTCGAACATGATCTTCTTACCATCGCGAATTGCAGATGCAAGATAGCTTGTAGTATCGCAAACAAACGGCTTCAAAGCGTCGCCGTAAGTCTTCAGCCATGCCAGCATGTCCTTCGCCGTAACGGCATCGGCGCCGTAACCGTTATGGATGGTAAGATTTCTCCATGCGAGGATACCATCGAGACGTTGTTCAAGATACGCCTCCGACTCAAAAAGGTCGCACATGCGCAGAACTTTCTTCATATATTTGTCGCCATACACCGGACCGATTCCACGGCGCGTGGAGCCGAATTTAGCATCGCCGAGACGGTCTTCCTCCAGGCAATCAAGCATCTTGTGATATGGCATGCAAATAACAGCCTTTTCGCTGATTTTAAGATGATCGGGCGTGATCTCGATTCCCTTATCGGTGAGACGCTGCATCTCGCCGACCAGATGTTCAAGATCAATGACCATGCCATTGCCCATTACGTTCACCGTATTCGAGCGAAGAATACCGGACGGCAGCAAATTCAAAATGAACTTGCCCTTATCATTTACGACTGTATGACCGGCGTTGTTGCCGCCCTGATAACGGATGATCACATCATAATCCTCCGAGAGAAGGTCAACCATTCTTCCCTTTCCCTCGTCACCCCAGTTGATACCTACGATGGCTGTCAGTTTGCTTTTTTTGTCCTCTTCCATTATTTTTTCCTCGGTTTATACTTTCAAGTTTACTTTTACTTCTTCGGTGAGATATTTTTTCACGATCGGATCTGCCACTTCTTTGACAAACTCCTCAACCTGCGAAACGCAGCGGCCGATATACAATTCAGGGGAAAGCTCCGCCTCGATCTCTTCGCGCGTGATCGGGAATGCCGGATCATTTTCAATGCGATCGATCAGATCATTAGCACCGCCCTCCAATTTCACCTTTGCAGCAGCCGCATGGGAATGTACACGCAGTCTTTCGTGCAGCTCCTGACGGTTACCGCCGTTCTTGACCGACTTCATCATAATATTTTCCGTCGCCATAAACGGAAGCTTTTCCATCACTCTACGGCGTACGACCTTGTCATATACCACCAGTCCACCGGTTACATTGATATAGATATTCAAGATCGAATCAATCGCCAGAAATGCCTCGGCAACACTGATGCGCTTGTTGGCGCTGTCATCCAGCGTTCTCTCGAACCACTGCGTCGCCGAAGTGAATGCGGGATTCACAGAATCGGCAATTACATAGCGAGCCAGCGAACAAATACGCTCGCTGCGCATCGGGTTACGTTTGTACGGCATGGCAGACGAACCGATCTGATTCTTCTCAAACGGCTCTTCCATCTCTTCAAAAGATTGCAAAATACGAAGATCATTTGCAAATTTGTGCGCGCTCTGCGCGATACCCGAAAGCACGGCAAGGAAATATGCGTCTACCTTGCGGGAATACGTTTGACCGGATACGATCACGCAGGAATCAAAGCCCATCTGCTCAGCAACCAGACGATCCAACTCTTTTACCTTCGATTCATCGCCATCAAACAGCTCCATAAAGCTTGCCTGCGTACCGGTAGTGCCCTTCGATCCAAGGAGCTGCATGGTCTCGATACGGTGTTCCAGTTCCGCTACATCCATAGCAAGCTCGTTAGCCCAAAGTGTTGCGCGCTTACCGACAGTGGTCAGCTGTGCAGGCTGCAGATGTGTATATGCAAGGCAAGGCATCGCTTTGTACTTCTCTGCAAATTCAGCGAGATTCTTCAAAACCTGCGCCGCTTTTTTGAGCACGAGCTGAGAAGCCTCACGCATAATGATCAAGTCGGTATTGTCGCCGACATAGCAGGAAGTCGCACCGAGATGAATAATCGGTTCGGCATTCGGGCACTGCTTGCCGTATGCATAGACATGCGACATCACATCATGTCTTACTTCCGCCTCGCGCGCCTCGGCAACTTCAAAATTGATGTTGTCGGCGTTCGCAATCAGCTCTTCAATCTGCGCATCGGTAATATCAAGTCCAAGCTGTTTCTCTGCCTTGGCAAGCGCGATCCAAAGGCGGCGCCATGTCTTAAACTTCTTTTCCTCCGAAAAAAGGTACTGCATTTCGCTGCTGGCGTAGCGCGTACTGAACGGAGATATGTATTTTTCCTTTTCCGAAATCATGTATACTCCTTCAAAAAGTATTGGGCATCCATGAAAATGGATGCCCAAACATTGTATTTTAAATTTGCTTGGGACGAACGGCTCTTATTGTATATTACTGTACAACAAATGCCGCGAGCTCGGCTTTGAGCGCATCCGCATTGTCAGTATGCGCAGTAAGCTCAATCTTATTCATCAAATCCAGGCTGAAAATACCCATGATCGACTTGGCGTCTACAACATATCTACCCGAGGACAGATCGATGTCATATTCCTGTCTGGTCACGATCTCAACAAATTTACGGATCTCTTCAATAGTGGAAAGCTTTATAAAAAACGTATTCATAAGCTTTTCTCCTTTCATTACCTGATTTTACTTTTTCATTATACTTGAAGATAGTTTTCTTGTCAATAAAATTGATGTAATTTTTATACATGTTTTTTACTACGGTTCATCTTCGTAAACCGTGTTTTCGTCCCCTGACGGCGGAAGCGTATCTGCGGGTTCAGTCGTAGTTTCGGCAGGAGCCGTTGTCTGCGCCTGCTCAAAGCGAGAAAAGTCATAGTTTTCATAACTGAACGAGTTGAATTGTCTGCCACCTTTCAGGTTGGTAGTGCCAACATAGGTTCCATCCGGAATCGTGTGAATGAAATACGGCTCACCCCACCATCCGCACGGACGAACAGAAGCAGGCAGATCACGATAAACATACTGTGCATCCTCTACATAAATCTGCACAGGGAACGAACGCGTGTTCTCGCGGATCAACGCTACCTTTTTGATATTCTCCGGCAGTGTATACTCATGCGCAAACGCATTTGTGGTCTTGTCATAGTCCACGATGACATGCGTGTCACAATACTCAGTCGGCATGGTCGAAACCGTGAAATAACCCGTATCAGCACGACTGCCGCGCGGATCCAATCGGCATGCATCGGTCATCAGCTTGCCCGAATCCTTGCAGTACGTAACTTCGACAATATCCGAAGGTCGATTGTCATCAAAGCTGCGCAACGCACTTCCTGTTTCGTTCGCCTCGGCGATGATATCCTCGTGCAAACGCGTCATTACCAAATCAAACAGCTTGTTTGACGGATTCTGCGAAAGATTGCTCAGCGACTTAGGATAAGAGTATCCATACCAAACCGCGCCGACATAGTAAGGCGTATAGCCGACGAACCAACGGTCATAGTCGTTACCCGCGGTACCGGTCTTACCCGCAACATCTACGGTTTTGCGCAGCGTTACACTGGTACCTGTACCGTGGTTCATAACATTTTGCAGCATCTTGGTCATGATATAGGAGGTCTGCTCACTGAACACGATCTCACCCGCATCATCACCGGAAAGCAGCAGATTTCCCTCACTGTCATAAACATACAGGTAAGAATTGCTCTTATGGTAGATGCCGCCATTCGGGAACACGGTATACGCCGCCGCGATATCGCGTACGGTCACACCGTAGTTGAGCTGACCGAGAGAAAGCGCCGCAAGACCTTTATCCGTGTAGCCTCTGCCCTCCCGATCCTCTGCGTAGTCTATCAAATAGTCAAAGCCAAGTTTGTTTTTGAGATAACCGTAAGAAACATCGATCGTCAGTTCCTCAAGCACCTTCATCGCTACAGTGTTGACCGAGCGCTCCACGGCACTGTTAATCGTAGTAAGCCCTTTATAAACATCCGGCAGGTTGTGGGGATACGGATCATTTCCGTTAAACCAAAGCGGCGTATCATCATACACGGAACCGTAAGTGATGATTCCTTCTTCCAGTGCCGGCGCATATACCGACAACGGTTTCAGAGACGAACCCGGGGCACGCTGCGTCTGCGTTGCATAGTTGAGCACAAGGTTACCGCGCTTTTCGCTGCGTGAACCGACCACGCCGAGCAAGTCTCCCGTTTCGGGATCCACTACCGCCATAGCGGATTCGGCGGGAATACCGCCCGTATTCGCCGGGAAACTGCTTTCGTCCGCGTACACTTCTTCCATGATGGACTGCACTTTCGGATCCATGAGTATATATATGCTTAAGCCGCCCGAGTTGATCAGGTTGCTTGCGATCTCGCTGGAGATGTTGTACGTCTTCATCAAGTCATCACGCACTTCGCAGAATACGGTTTCTATATACCAGGAATTGATGTTGTTTTTGTCAACAGCCTCCTCCTCACCGGCACTACTGTCCACAAGAACCAACTCTTCCGCCATCGCCTCATCATACTCTTGTTGAGAGATCTTTCCAAGCTCCAACATCTTCCACAAAACTGTTACTCGACGTTCGCGATTGTATTCCGGATTCTGGATCGGATCATACTTTGTCGGAAACTTCGTAATAGAAGCCAACGCGGCACACTCTGTAAGTGTGAGCTCACTCAGCTCTTTTCCGAAATAAGTCTCTGCAGCGGCACGAACACCCTTACAACCTTGCGAAAGCGGAACAATATTGAGATACAGTTCAATGATCTCTTCCTTGCTTTTGCTCTTCTCAAGATTGAGTGCGGATAGAATTTCCTGCACTTTTCGCTGAATCGTTGCTTCATTGTTGCCGGTAACATTTTTGATCAACTGCTGTGTGATCGTAGAACCGCCGTAGGAAGAATTGCCGAAGACAAATTCCAGTACCGCACCGGCAGTTCGTTTCCAGTCCACACCGTTGTGCGTCCAAAAACGTTCATCCTCAATGGACACAAACGCCTCGCGCAGATACGTAGGGATCTCATCATACGATGCCCAAAGGCTGTTTTCGGTGCCGTAGATGCGTGCCTCCTCGATCTCGACAGCCGTACCGATTCGATTGGCGCGATCCGTAAACTCATAATAATAGATCTTTGTTGTCTTGTCACCCGTTGCCGTTACCAACAGCGACTCATCCATCGTGGGATCAATATTGTTGCTGACATAGATGGCAAACACACATCCGACGATAATACCGGTGATAAAACATACCAGAATGAACGTCAAGAGTGCGCTGAAAAAATATCCGATTGCCTTTCCGATCTTGGAAAATATGCCTTTTGCGGATTTCTTTTCCTTCTTGAAACTATCAATTGTCACTTGTTTTTCTCTTTTTTTCACAACAAACCTCTTACGCATCATTTTGCATTGCGCTTTTCTTTGTATAGTTCACCACGCAATGCAAATAATATTCACAACGAAATAATAAGGATTCGGCAGATATGAAAATAAAAATTCCTAATAAACGAACTTTTTTTCTCGGAGCTTTGCTTTTTGCTCTGCTCTTTTCCTGCATCGCGCAATGCATCAACCTGTTTTACACCAATCAAATGCTGCACCGCATTGAACAGCAAGAGAGCGAAAGCCGCAGCGTATACGCAGCAGATGCTCCGATGCTTGCAAGCGATGCGATCTACCGCCTGTACGAATGCGGCGGTAAAATCGGTATCTATGATGCCAAAACCGAAGTATTGATTGACATCATTGATGTACTTGTCACGACACTGCCTTCCGCTGACAGACTCGCCCTGAAAAAGGGAATCGAGATCTATACCTTTTCGGACCTTGCGCAGATCATAGAGGATTTCTCGACCTGATCATTTTAAGGCAACATTTTCTCGCCCGAGAAGCGCAGCAAGTTTTGCAAGCAACGCATCTGTCACTGTCGCGCGGCAGCCAACCGCCTTTACGTACTGCTTGGCTGTCCTATCGTACAGCACGACCTCGGCGCCATCGCTCGGCTTCCCGATCAAAGCAAGCGCCTGTGCCGTCTGCGGATCATGCACAGAGGCGACACGCAGATAAAGCTTTTGCGCTTTCGCTTCGGCGTAGTCTCCGTTGGACAGAAGCAGCTTGCAATCGTTCAGCAGTATCTTCGGCTTTTCTTCATCCTTGATGGAGATAGTACCGCGCACAGCCACAGGTGTTTCGGGTAGAAGCAGATCGACAAACCGCTCATACTGTCCGGCAAACACGACCGCTTCGATCTCCGCGGTTTTATCCTCGATCAGAACGAATGCCATGGCTTCACCGCTTTTGGTATTTTTGACCGTTTTTTTTGTTATCATGCCCGCCACGGTCACCGTTTGACGATCTTTATATTGCCCATCCGCGTCTTCCTCGAAAGAAGCATAGATATCCGCAATCGAATCCGCACCGAGTGCACCCATGTGTTTCGAATAGTCATTGAGAATATGCCCGGAAAAATACATACCGGAGCACTCTTTCTCCAGCATCAGCTTTTCTCGAAGCGTAAACTCCGGAATATCAGGGTACGCAAACTGAACAGGCGCCGCCGTGACCGCTTCGCTCATCAACGAAAAGAAGTCTATCTGCCCATCAAGTTCGGAGCGGTTTTTACTTTGCGCATTTTCAATGATCTTCTCGTAAGATGCAAGCAGCTGACTTCGATGCGCACCAATGCCGTCAAACGCGCCGCTCTTGATGAGCGATTCCACCTGCCGTTTGTTCAGATCATAACCACCCATTCGGGTGATGAAGTCCTCAAAGCTTGTAAAAATGCCGTTTCGCTTTCTTTCGGAAATGATCTGATCGACAAACAGCCGTCCTACACCTTTGAGCGCCAAAAGACCGAAACGGATCTTACCGCCCGCTGTGCCAAAAGATGCGATACTTTCATTGACATGCGGCGGAAGTACCTCAATTTTTGCCTTGGTGCACTCGCCGATATACTCGGCGGTTTTTCCAAAATCTCCGAGCACCGAGGTAAGCAGTGCTGCCATATACTCCGCCATGTAATGCGTCTTTAAATACGCGGTCTGATACGTAAGCACCGCGTAGGACGCAGCATGGCTTTTGTTAAAGGCATAACTTGCAAAGCTGGCCATATCTTCAAACAGAGCGATTGCATCCGCCTCGGACATTCCGTTTTTCTTAGCGCCCTCAACAAATACACTGCGTTCCGCCTCCATGACCGAGGCTTTCTTCTTCGACATTGCTCTGCGAACGATGTCTGCTTTACCGAGACTGTATCCCGCGATCTCGCGAAATATCTGCATGACCTGCTCCTGATAGACGATGCAGCCGTAGGTCTTTGAAAGAATTTTTTCCAAGGCAGGATGTTTATACTCGGTTTGCGTTTTGCCGTGCCGCCGCTCAATATACCGGGGAATCGAATCCATCGGTCCCGGACGGTACAGTGCGATCGCGGCAATGATATCATCAATACAATCCGGGCAAAGCTGGGTGAGCACCTGCTTCATACCTTTGGACTCCAGCTGAAAAACACCGCCTGTTCGCCCTTCGGAAATAAGTGCGTAGGTCTCTGCATCATCAAATCTGATCTTTTGAATGTCGAAATCGGGATGCTCTGCCTTAATGAGCCGCTCTGCGTCGGCAATAATGGTGAGATATCGCAAACCGAGAAAGTCAAATTTGACAAGTCCGAGTTCCGCAGATGTATCCATGTCAAACTGCGTAACGATCGTATCACCGTTGACCGCAAGCGGTACGTAAGAGCAAACCTCTTTATCCGTGATAACCACGCCCGCAGCATGGGTGGAGGCATGCCGCGGCATTCCCTCCAATGCACGTGCCGTGTCGATCAGCCGTGCAATATTGGAATCGCTTTCATACAGAGCTTTCAGCTCTCTGCGTTTCAGTGCATCATGCAGCGTAACACCGAGCTCACGCGGCACAAGATTTGCAACCTTGTCCACCTCGGAATAGCTCATACCAAGCGCGCGACCGACATCACGGATTGCCGCTCGCGCCGCCATCGTACCAAAGGTAACGATCTGCGCAACATGTTCTGTACCGTAATGCTCGGAAACATATCGGATTACTTCATCGCGCCGCTCGTAACAGAAGTCTACGTCAATATCGGGCATGCTGACGCGCTCGGGATTGAGAAACCGCTCAAACAGCAGATCAAATCGAATCGAGTCTACATCGGTAATACCGATGAGATAATTGACCAGACTTCCCGCACCGGATCCTCTGCCGGGACCAACCGCGATACCGTGCTCTTTTGCATATGTTACATAGTCCCGCACGATCAGAATGTAATCGGTGAAGCCCATTTGCTCAATGACCGACAGCTCATATTCCGCGCGTGATATATAGTCCTGTTTTGTATACGTATCAAAGGTGATATATCCTTTGCTGATCTTCTCTTCTAAACCGCTAAAAGCGTACTCGCGCAATAGTACCGCGGGTGTTTTTCCGTCTTTTGCCGCGATTTTAGGCAAATATAAATTGCCGAAGGAAAAATCGAAATTGCAGGCATCGGCGATCCTTTGGGTATTTTCAATCGCCGCAGGCACGTGACCGAACAACTTTTCCATCTCAGCCGTGTTTTTATAGTAAAACTCCTCGGTCTCAAAACCGATCGGCTTCCCTTCTGCAAGCGTACTGCCTGTTTGGATACACATCATCACTGCTTGATGCTCCGCATCCAATTTGCGCAGATAGTGCACATCGTTGGTCGCCACCAACGGGAGCTGCAACTCGTCCGCCATCCTGATCAGTTCTTCATTGACTTCTCTTTGCTCAGGAATGCCGTGATCCTGTAGTTCAAGATAGAAATTTCCGTCCCCGAAGATCCCGGCAAGCTGCTTGGCATGTACTCGGGCGCCTGCATAATCACCGCTTGTGATCGCACGTGGTATAAATCCCGCGAGACACGCCGAAAGCGCGATCAAGCCTTCCGAATGAGAACGCAGCAGATCCATATCCACTCGCGGCTTTTGATAAAATCCTTCGGTAAAGGATTTGGAAACTATATATATGAGGTTTTCATACCCCTTTTGATTTTTGCACAGAAGGACAAGATGATTGCCGGAAAGATCGCGCCTGCCATCCTTGTCAAACCGTGTGCGCTGTGCGACATATACCTCGCATCCGATGATCGGTTTGATTCCCTCGGCTTTGCATGCCTTGTAAAATGCAACCGCACCGTACAAGACGCCGTGGTCGGTAAGTGCCACGGCACTGTGCCCTGCCGCTTTTGCCGCTTTCGGGATATCGGCAATGCGACATGCACCGTCCAGTAAGCTATACTCACTGTGCAAATGTAAATGTACAAACCCCATTGCCGGCATCCTCCTTTTATTTATAAATCTTTGCTTTTCAAATTGTCTGCAAATACGCAGATTTTTTCCAATCGGTGATAAAGTCCGGGCTTGCTGACCGCAGGTGTCATTGTCTGCCCAAGCTGCAAAAGCGACATTTCGGGATACTTTAATCGCATCTGCGCGGTATATTCGAGCTCGGGTCCGAGTTCGGAAAGTCTACCGCGATCTGCAAGATAACGAATCGCAGAAATATGCTTTGCCGCAGACGCGGTCGAGCGCGCTATGTTACTCGTCTCACAGTTCGTGCGGCGATTGATATCATTTTTGATCTCATGGCTGATCTTGGCGTTCATAAAATCAAATGCTTGCTTACTTGCGCCCATGTAAAACAGAAAGTCCTCGATCACGCCGCTATCCTTGGAGTATAGACTCTGCTTGCCGAGTCGCACCGAAGTTTTCATAGCATATCCGGCATCCTCCAAAACATGGGAAAGCGCACATAAATTCTCGGCGGTTCGACTTTTTATCTCAAAATGATAATTCTTCTTGTCAGGGGCGCTGACAGTGCCGCCGCCGACAAATACACCGCGCAAAAAAGCGCAAACACATTCCTCGCATTTAAACTGCCCGGAAAGATCCGCCTGTATACGACAATTCTGCAAAAATTCGCCTGCACTTCTGGAAGAAAAAGCGAGTAAGAGAATGCCCCGCCCGCCGATTTTTTCGGGCACTGTTTCTCTGCCGAACTGCTCGCGGATCATTTTCGCGCAGATCTCTGCAAGCTCTGCCCCATCCACGTAAAGAGAAATATCCTCGCCGCTCACATCCGCACCGCCAAGCAGTACCCCGTTGATAAAAGCACGGCGACAGCAAGGCTTCTTCATCTGAAAAGAGGCGGCCTCCAGTTTTGTCTCCGAAGAAAACGACATTATTTTTCACCTACAAAACGGATCTCACATTCCAGCGCAACTCCGTATAGTGTATATACTTTTTGTTTTATGATCTCGATCAGCGAAAGCACATCATTTGCAGTAGCATCGCCTGTATTAACGATAAAGCCGGCATGTTTGGGAGACACCATCGCGCCACCGACACTTGTACCTTTCAGACCTGCATCCTCGATCAGCTTGCCTGCAAAGTATCCCTCCGGGCGTTTAAACACGCTGCCCGCGCTGGGATAGGTCAACGGCTGCTTTTCACGACGGCATTGCAGATGTTCATTCATCTTAGCGCGGATCGCGTCGGGATCCCCTTTGGTAAGTTTCAGTGTGGAAGAAAGAACAATATAGTTTTTCTCCATAAAAACGCTGTGACGGTAACCGAAATGCTGCGATGCATTATCCAGCGTCAAGAACTCGCCGCTGTCCAGATCGTAGCACTCCGTCGAATACACGATATCCGAAAGCTGTCCGCCATAGGCACCCGCATTCATATACACAGCGCCGCCGAGCGTTCCGGGGATGCCGTTGGCGAACTCCGCACCGCTAAGACCGGCGGTGCTTGCGTTCGTACCGACGCTGCCAAGTAACACACCGCATCCACCGGTGAGGTATTCTCCGTCGATCTGCACTTTGCGCATATCGGTCGTAACAAACACAACGCCGCGAAATCCTTTGTCAGAAGCAAGCGTGTTGCTGCCGTTACCGATTACGATATACGGAACTCCGTTTTGCTTTGCAGCATCCAGCGCAAAGGCGAAAGCCTTTGCGTCGGCAGGATAAACTACAAGATCGGCATTTCCGCCGATGCGGAAAGAAGTAATGCGCTTCATGGAAAAGTCGCGGCGAACAAAAAATTTGCTTTTTCCCGCCTGCGCCGAATACTCGGCGAGCGCATTCTCAAAATTCTGAACAGACATAAAAACAGTCCTTCTTTACATTACAGAGTGAAACGATGAAAGGTCTTTTTACCTTTTTTCACAACCATACCGTCACCGGCAAATGCTTCTTTGTCAAAGGTTTTATCAAATGCTTCTACCTTGACATCCGCAGCCAAAACACCGCCCTGCTGAATCAGTCTGCGCGCTTCACCCTTGGAAGGTGCAAGACCGGACAGCACCAGCATATCAATGATCGCGATCTTGCCGTCGGTAAAGTTATCCTCGGTGAGTACAGTGGAAGGCATATTTGTGGAAAGACCACCGTTTGCAAAGACAGCCTTTGCAGCTCCGAGCGCTTTTTCTGCCTCTTCTTTACCGTGTACAAGCTCGGTCAGCTCATACGCAAGCTTTTCCTTAGCGCGATTGATATCGCTGCCCTCCAGCTTTGCATACTCGTCGATCTCCTCAAGGGGCATAAAGGTAAGCATCTTCATGCACTTGATAACATCCGCGTCATCCACGTTTCTCCAGTACTGGAAGAAATCAAAGGGACTCGTCTTGTTCGGATCGAGCCAAACAGCGTTGCCCGCAGTCTTACCCATCTTATTGCCGTGCGAGTCAGTCAACAGTGTGATCGTCATGCAGTGTGCATCCTTGCCGAGTTTGCGGCGGATGAGCTCAGTACCGCCGAGCATGTTCGACCACTGGTCGTTGCCGCCGAACTGCATGTTGCAATCGTAGTGCTTGAACAGATGGTAGAAGTCGTAGCTCTGCATGATCATATAGTTAAATTCCAAGAAGGAAAGTCCCTTTTCCATGCGTTGCTTGTAGCACTCGGCACGCAGCATATTGTTGACCGAGAAGCAAGCACCTACTTCGCGCAGAAGTTCAACATAGTTGAGGTTCAAGAGCCAATCGGCATTATTGACCATCTGTGCCTTTCCCTCGCCGAATTCGATAAAACGCTCCATCTGGCGCTTAAAACACTCTGCGTTGTGATCGATATCCTCTTTGGTAAGCATTTTGCGCATATCGGTACGTCCGGAAGGATCGCCGATCATCGTGGTACCGCCGCCGATCAGCGCGATCGGACGGTTACCCGCCATCTGCAGACGCTTCATCAGCGTAAGCGCCATAAAGTGTCCAGCGGTAAGGCTGTCTGCCGTGCAGTCGAAACCGATATAAAATGTAGCCTTTCCGGCATTGATCATTTCCTTGATTTGTTCTTCATCGGTAAGCTGTGCCAGAAGTCCTCTGGCCTTGAGTTCGTCAAATAAAGTCATTGTAGAGTCTCCTATATAATTTATGTTATTTATTATATTTTTTTCCTTCTTCGATCAATTCTCTTGCAGAAATCAGCATATTTTCGCTGATGGTTACGCCGCCGAGAATTCTTGCGATCTCTTTTACGCGATCCTCACCGTCTATGGGCGTCACTTTTGTCTCCGTGCGCTCTCCGACCGTACTCTTTCGGATCAACATATGCTGATCTGCAAGCGACGCGATCTGCGCAGAGTGCGTCACGCAGACCGTCTGCGCCTTCTTCGCACTTTCTTTTAGCTTGATGCCGATCTTGCGCGCTGTCTTGCCCGAAACGCCTGTGTCTACTTCGTCGTAAATGACAGTGTGTACGCCAAACGCCTCTGCAAAAACAGTTTTTACCGCGAGCATGATTCTTGCAAGCTCTCCGCCGGAAGCGATCCTGGAAATGGGACGCGGTTCTTCGCCTCTGTTTGCGGAAATGAGAAAGACGACGGCATCGGCACCGCTCGGTGTCAGTTCGGCTGGTGTAACCGAAATGTCAAACACGACCTTTTCCATGTCCAAAAACTCGAGCTCGGAAAGTACCCGAGGGATGAGTTTCTCTGCTGCGCTTTTACGTGTCTTTGTCAATGCTGCCGCTGCATCCAACGCCGCTTGTTTTGTCTCTGTGCATTCACGTTCGGCACGCATAAGTGCATCGCCGATCTCATCCAGTGTTGCAAGCTCGGACTTCGACCGCGACAAAAGCTCTTTCAGTCCCGCTTCATCTGTCATAAAATGCTTCTTCAAACGATTGATCGTTTCCAATCGGCTTTCGATCCGATCAAGTCTCGCCGTTGGATCTTCTCCAACATCGCCTGTCAGATCATACACCGTTTCAGCAATATCCTCAGCCTCAAATTTGATCGTATTGAGCCTTGCGGCAAGCTCTGCCGCCTCAGCAACGGTATCGGCGATCTGCATAAGCGCCGTCGAGCAGCGATCCAATATATATGCGGCATTTGCCTTTTCGGATCCTTTCAAAGCACGATACACAAACGAAGTCTGCTTGGAAATCTTCTCGGCATTGGCAACAATTCTCTTTTCGGCAAGCAATTTTTCTTCCTCGCCGACCTGTATTTTTGCATTTTCCAGCAAACGGATCGTCTGCTTTAATTCTTTTTCTTTCTTCGCCTTTTCTCTTTCCTGCTCCTGTAAAGCGTCCAATGCGCGGCAGGAATTCTTCATCGCGGCATAGCGCTCCGCATAGGCAGAACGCGCATCCTCGTTTTGTGCATACGCATCCAAAAACAGAATATGGTTTTCGTCCTCTAAAAGTCGAAGGCTGTCATTTTGCCCGTGAATATTCACGAGCAGCGGCGCGATGGCACGCACGGTGGAGGAGCTGACAGCACGACCGCCGATCTTGCTCTGCGTTCTGCCGTCGGCACTCATCGTACGGCTGATCACCAGATTCCCGTCTTCATCCAACGAAAGATCATTTTCGGCAAGGCGTTTTTCCACCTCGCGATCGAGATCCGAAAACATAGCGCTGACAAGCGCCCGTTCCTCTCCGCTGCGTAAAATATCTTTCGAGCTGCGTGCGCCGAGTAAAAAATTGATGCTGTCGATCAAGATGGATTTGCCCGCACCGGTTTCACCTGTCAGTGCCGTGAAGCCGCTGTACAAGTCAATATCCACGCACTTGATCACCGCAATGTTTTCAATATGCAGTGAGACAAGCATTTGCCAACCTCCTTATACCGAGCGCATCATATGCTTGATCTTCTCGGAAATATCTTTTGCTGCCGCTTCGCTCGACAAAACGATAATGACCGTATCATCTCCTGCGACACAGCCGAGAATCTCCGGCGAATGGATCGAATCTATACCCGAGCCGATCGCATTGGCAAGGCCCGGAAAAGTTTTCAGTACAATAATATTATTCGCGTATGATACCTTGGTGATCGAATCCACCAGCACACCATTAAATTTCGGAGTAGGATTGGCAACCGGCTGACGCTCATGCGCCGCATACCGATAATTGCCCGTGCTGCCAATGATTTTTGTCAGTTTCAGCTCTCGGATATCGCGTGAAATTGTTGCCTGTGTTGCTTCAAAACCGAATTTGTTTAAATAAAAAATCAGTTCTTCCTGTGTCTCGATCTCATATTCCGCAATGAGCTCCAGAATTTTTTCCTGTCTTTTACTTTTCACGTGAATTCCTCTTTTCTAATTCTTCAATTCGTACTTGGATATCTTGCTGTTGAGCGTTTCAAAGAAACCGTCATTCTTCAGTGAAAGCATTTTGAGCGCCGTGTCTGCACGTCGAACGATCAGATGTTCTCCGAGATAAAGCGGTCTTGTTTCCTCACCATCCACCGTAACCATCCAACGGGTTGCGCGATCGTCGCTATGTACGATTTCCAGAGTGCTATCCCCCGAGAATACTATCGGGCACGCATATCGTGAGATCGGTGCGATCGGTGTAGCACAAATACATTTGAGCGTGGGATCCAGCACACTGCCGCCTGCCGCCATGGAATATGCCGTAGAACCGGTCGGGGTCGCCACGATCAGACCGTCCGAACGAATGGTGCGAACATTTTTCCCGTCGGCACGCAAATCAATATCAATACCGCGGGAATAACTGCCGCGTCCGATCACAACATCGTTGAGCACGGTTCCGAGCGGCAAAATCGCCCCATCCGCATTGCAGGCACAGACCGACAGCGTCATACGCTCCTCGATCGTGTACTGTCCTGCATAGATATTATCAATGAGATCCAGTTCATCCTTTTCCAGCTCCGCCATGTATCCAAGTCGTCCGAGATTGATACCCAACAACGGAATATCATACCGCAGTGCATTTTGCGCAGCACGCAGAATGGAGCCGTCACCGCCCAGGACAACGATCAAGTCGCTGCTTTCGTATACAGCATCGGTTGCGGCAAAATGCACACTCTCTGCATACACTTCACCTGCGAAAGTATTCTCCATCCAAACCTCCGCGCCGTTTTTTAAAAACTGTGCAACCGTCTGTCTGATGTACAGATCATCCATTTCTTTGCGAATCGTCGGAAGGATCGCAACTCGTTTCATACTTACCTCTTATTCACCATTTTGGAAATCAAAAGATCAACATTGCCGTCAAATGGAGCGATCGCGCCGCCTTTGGAAAAGCAAGCGAGATATTCGGTATTTCCATCACCGCCAAGGATCGGAGACACGGCGAGTCCGCAAAAGGAAAGCCCGTTTACCGCGGCGCAGTCGATCACCTTTTTGATCGCCATTGCGCGAGAAACAGAATTCTTCACAATACCGCCCTTGCCGATGGCATCGCGCCCTGCCTCAAACTGCGGTTTGATCAAACTGACAAAGAAAGCCTGTTCTTTCAGTATCCCTACAAGCGCTGGCAGAATCAAAGTCTGTGAAATAAAAGAAACATCCATAGCCGCAAGATCCACACCGCCATCGAAATCATTCAACACCAGATTTCGCGCGTTATACTTTTCCATGGACACCACACGTACATCCGCCCGCAGTTTTGCCGCGAGCTGATCGGTACCCGCATCCACGGCATATACCCGCGCAGCGCCCTGTTCAAGCAGATATTCGGTAAATCCACCTGTAGAAGCACCGATATCGGCTGCAATCTTACCGTCCGCAGACAATGCAAACGCTTCAAACGCCGCTTTTAATTTCAGGGCTCCGCGGCTGACATAGCCAATCGGATCGCCGCTGACCTCGATCAAATCCCCTTCCCGCACTTCTGCGGAAGGCTTTGACGCAGGCTTGCCATTTAAAGTAACGCAGCCGCCCGCAATCATAACTTTTGCACGCTGACGGCTGTCCGCAAAACCGTTTTCGGTCAAATATACATCCAGACGCATCAGCTTTTTCTTGTAAGCAGATATTCTGCAAGTGCGCAAAGCGTTTCGGAACCTGTATAGCCGCGGATGGCGTTGCATGCTTCCTCCGAAACTGTTTTTGCATATTGCAGCGCTTCCTCTGCATCCATAAAGGAAAGGAAGGTCGTTTTTTCGTTTTTTTGGTCACTGCCGATCGGCTTACCAAGCTCCTCGGTGCTACCGTATCGGTCAAGGATATCATCTATGATCTGAAATGCAAGTCCGATGCCTGCGCCGTAAGTATCCGCCGCTTGTATATCGGCATCGCTGCCGCCTGCAGCGATCACACCGAGCTTGGCTGCAGCACGAATCAGCGCACCGGTTTTATGCGCGTGCAGATTCAAGAGCTGATCAAACGAAAGTGTCTTACCTTCGCTTTCGATATCGATCATCTGTCCCTCACACATACCGTCCGCGCCCGATGCTTTTACCAACACCTGCACAGCAGCAAGACGCTTTTCTGTATCGGTATGTATATTGGACGCTGCGCACTCGAATGCCGCAAACACCAATGCGTCTCCTGCAAGGAGTGCGGGGGCTTCACCAAAAACCTTATGGTTGGTCGGCTTACCGCGCCGCAGATCGTCATTGTCCATACAAGGCAGGTCGTCATGGATCAGGGAGAAAGTATGGATCATCTCCAGCGCGCAGGCGTACGGCATCGCCGCTTCCGCACTGCCGCCAAACAGCTTGCAGAATTCGATCACCAAAAAAGGTCTGATACGTTTGCCGCCGCACATAGTGCTGTACTCCATCGCCTTGTACAGCGTGGTATTGTTCTTTCGAGCGAAAAAGTCCTGCAGTGCACGCTCAACCGTGGTAGCGTTTTCGACAATTTTATGTTTAATATCGCACATTATTTCGTGCCTCCGACAAAGTCGGTTTCGTTCAAAGTTCCGTCTTCCCCTTTGGACAACAACTTCACTTTCTGCTCCGCGCCCTCCAGTTTTGCGTTACAGAGCTTGACCAGCGCAATTCCCTCTTCAAAGAGTCCGAGCGAGTCGTCGAGTGCCGCCGTGCCGCCCTCTAAAGAGCGAACGATCTCTTCGAGGCGTGCCATAGCTTCTTCAAAGGACTTTTCTTTTTTATCTGCCATCGTTATTCTCCGTTTCT
Source organism: Clostridia bacterium (assembly GCA_017463665.1). GTDB lineage: Bacteria > Bacillota > Clostridia > Oscillospirales > CAG-272 > UMGS902. The sequence goes on from JAFTOT010000035.1 coordinate 50,388, forward strand.
AAGTAGATTGTCAACGGTCGCCTGCACTGTGCCGTCTTTTACTCTGAGCAAAAAATGCTCTCCTGCCTTTGTATCGTTTACAGAGGCGATCACCTTTCCGCTTTCGTCCGAAGCGACCGAATAGCCGCGGGATAAGATGCCGAGAGGACTCAGCGCCTCAAGCTTTGCCGTGCGCTCAGATAGGCGATAGCGCTCTTTTGTCAGCTTTGCGCCGACCGCGCCATCCAATCGTTGTCCCAACATCAAAAGCTGCATCTTGCGTTCCTCAAACATTCGCTCGGGATGCGCAAAAACGCCTTGGGTACTGTAAAAATTCAAAATCTGCCTGCCGTTCTCGATCCGCTTGGAAATCAACAGCGACATGCGACCGATGATGTTGTCTATTTTTCGCATCAATTCATGCGTTTCGGGTACGGCAAGCTCTGCCGCCGCCGAAGGCGTGGGAGCACGTCTGTCGGCAACAAAATCACAGATCGTGAAATCGGTCTCATGCCCGACCGCAGAGATCGTCGGGATGACGGATGCCGCGACCGTGCGTGCAAGCTCCTCACTGTTAAATGCCCATAGGTCTTCGATCGAACCGCCGCCGCGCCCGATGATGATAACATCCACATTACGCTGTGCATTGAAATACTGCATGCCCGCGATCAGAGACGGCGCCGCCTCGGCTCCCTGCACCAGTGCGGGATATAGGATCACCTTGGCATACGGGAAACGTCTGCCGAGGATATTGATGATATCGCGGATCGCCGCGCCTGTCGGCGAGGTGATCACGCCGATGCGCGTCGGGATCTTCGGAAGCGGCTTTTTGCGCGCCTCGTCAAAGAGTCCCTCTGCGGCGAGTTTCTTTTTCAGTTGTTCAAAGGCGAAATACAGTGCACCGATTCCGTCAGGCTCCATACCGTCGCAGTATAGCTGATACTGACCGTCGCGCACAAAAGCGGATACCCTGCCGCGCACTAAGACTTTCATGCCGTTTTCGGGCACAAAGTTCAGCTTGCTCGCCGCACTGCGAAACATGACCGCTTTGATCAGTGAGCCCTCGTCCTTGACCGTAAAATAGAAATGTCCTGTTTTATAGTGATTGGTAAAGTTGGAAATTTCCCCCTTCACGATCACGCGCGAGAGGAAGCCGTCGGCATCGATCTTCGCCTTGATATATTCATTCAGCTGCGTGACCGTCAGTGCACCGTCCGTAGTACTCTTCGGTACAGCAAACATATCGTCGAAATTCTCCATGCCGCCGCCTCCTATCTTTGAAAACTTCTTCTTGTTAATTCCGCAACGCCGACCGCATTGTCCGCCGACAAAGCAGGCTCGGCAAAATATACATTCCCGAGCGGTTCCAGCATGCCGCGTATCATTTGGTTGCTCATGACGCCGCCGCCGAACAGGATCGTCAAATCACCGTATTTTTCGCGTGCATCCTTTGCCATCTGTAAAAGCGTTTGACCGACGAAACACAGTACATATGCCGCCGTTTTGGTCTTATCGCCGCTCTCGTGATACAGTTTTGCCGAAAGATTCTCGAGTCCCGAAAGATTGCAGTATCCATCCCGCACACTGATCTTCGGCTTAGGCACCTTACCGCTGTAGGCAGCCGCCGTACGCTCCAATTCCGCACCGCATGGGAACTGCATCGCCATCATCACACCCGTGCGATCGATCGCCTGTCCGGCACTGAGATCGCGCGTGCCGCCGATGATCTCGGTGGCGAAACCTTCGTCGGCTTTATTACACAGCACGACTTCGGTCGTGCCGCCCGATACATGAAAAGCGATAAACGTATTTTCGGCAATGTCCCATGCCCCCGACGAAGTCAGTGCCGCCGCAATGTGTCCGCACTGATGCGAAAACGCATAAGCAGGGATCCCTCTCCCCAGACGGAAAGCAAGCGCCGCATCTTTGCCGCACAGAAAGCACGGCATATACGAGCCTTCAACATTCCGCGGCTTTGCGGAATAACCGACAGCGAGCACATCAAAACCCGTCAATGCTTCATCGGCTGCCGCCAGTACCTCCGGCAGATTCTTGATGTGCGCAAACACCGCGTCGCTCTGCCGCAGTCCGCATTCTCCCGCCGCAACCGGCAAGAGTTTTTTAATATTTGCAACGACCTTTCCGTCAGCATCCACGATGCCGATCGAGGTCGTATAATTGCTTGTGTCTATACCGACAAAGCAGCTTTTCATTTTTTGATTTCCTCTTTCACGGCGTTCAGAATACCGTTGACAAATCCCTTTGTCTTTTCATCGTCATACGCCTTGATCAGCTCTACCGCCTCATTGATCGAAACGCTTGCGGGGATCGAATCAATATACAGCATCTCATAGATGGCAATGCGCATGATCGACTTTGCCACCTTTGCAATACGCGAGAGCTTTCTCCCCTTTGCATACTTTTCGATATATGCGTCGAGCTCGTCGGCTTTTTCAATTATACCGAAGAACACTGTCTTGATATACTCGTTTTCCTCAATCTCTCTTGCGGCAAGAGCGGTGTCATACAGCGCCTGCTTGTCCTCGTAGATTCCATATTCATTCTCGAAAACCAACCCGAGGACGGCTTCTCTCGATTCATGTCTGTTCAGCATAGTAGCTCCATTTCTTTGTATGCAAAATTGCATGGTCTATCAACTTTATATTATATAATATCGAGTGAATATTGTCAATGAATATTCATCAACATTCACACAGTTTTCCTCTGCAAAATTTTTGTTGAAAGATACGAAAAAGTATGGTATGATACCCATATACTGATATTTTAGGCGAGGTTGTTGTTATGGCAAAAAAAATTCAAAAGATCCTAACTGATTCCTGCATACTTTTTACGATTTTTGTATTTATTATATATGCGGCAGGATATTGCTTCCAGCAGAAATCCGTCACATTAGCCCTCAGTGGCACGGCGATGCTGCTTGGCGTCTGCATCGTTCTCTCCGTTTTCCGCAGAGTGCTTACATATAAGAAGCTCCCGATGATCGTTCGTATTCTTATCCATTATGCACTTGTGCTCGGTTCGGCGTTCTTAGGATTCGCCGTGATCGGAAAGATCATCTCCACATCGTTGCAATCGCTGATCATGCTTTCCGCGATCACATTGCTCTATTCGATGTTCGCACTTGCATATGCATTCCTTGAGAGTAAACAGGATAAAAATGCAAAAGATGAATATACTTCTATGTTCAGAAAATAAAAGATGTCAAAAGCACTTCACTTTCAGCAGGTGCTTTGATGCGAAATACCGAATTTTTGGCGGTGGCATGTGCCTTTGCGCTTTGTTTGACCGCCGCACCATCGGAATATAGATCAACGCGCCTGCACGATAGCACCGTGCAGGCGTTTTCTTTTGTCCCCGCCCTCTCCGATACTGTACCCGAGAGCGATGTACTGCTGGTTTCCACTGAACATGGCGGTGCCGACTATCTCAGTCGCATTGTCTTTCTCGGCGACTCGCGCACCTACGGACTCAAAGCCTTTTCCATGCTGGACGGCGGCGAGGAAACCGCACAGGTCTGGACACCGCGCAGCGGTACTATGTCGATCTGGGATATGCAGCTCCAAAAAATCGTCTATCCCGAAACCGATACCGAGATGACCTGTGCCGAGGCGGCGGCGCTCAAACAACCCGAAATTCTTGTGATCTCTCTCGGGTTCAACGGCTTTGAAATGGTGCAAAAGGAATACTTTGTCTCCGAGTATTTGAAGCTGATTGAATCCATTCAAGCTGCCAGTCCGAACACCAAGATCGTCCTACAATCCATGTTTCCCGTCTGCCGATCGTATACACTGATCTCCAATGATTCCATTCGCGAGGGCAACAAATGGATCGTGGAGATCGCCAAACGTGCAGAGGTGTATTACCTCAACACGCAGGAGGTCTTGACGGACGATGCGGGATATTTGATCGAGGACTACTCTACCGACGGCTGTCATCTGACACCGCTCGGGTTGGATGTAGAACTCGAATATATATGCACACACATGATAGGAGAAGATTGAAATGAAAAAAGGGTTCTGTTTGTTCATGGCTTGCTTACTACTGGTATCCTGCGGGCAGGTCAACGACGCTATCCCCGTGCAGATATTGGCAGACGCACTCGGTGAAGAGATCGACGGTTACAAAAATCTCGGTCAGGCAAGCTCGGACTATATCGGTTACTGCATGAGCAGCGATCTGTCGCTGTATGAGGAATATATCGTACTCTACCCCTTTGCGGGAACCATGTACAACGAGATTGGCATTTTCAAGTTAAAAGACGCATCCGAGAAAGAAACAGGCATCGCCGAGATCCACCGCTATCTCGCCTTTAAACAGCAAAACTGGGACACCCGCTACCGCAGCGATGAACAGTCTAAAATCGAAAACGCCTCAGTCGTGTGCGAGGGACGGTATCTGCTGTATACGATCCTAAGTCCCGAGGAAAGCGCAGCAGTCACCAAGCGCTTTGAAAAAGAACTGAAAAGATAAGCAAAGCACCAACGGCTCCCCGTTGGTGCTTTGCTTATTAGACTAAAAATGGATCCATGCCAAGCACGCTGCAAATGCGTATAACCGTATCGAAAGACGAACCGCCGATCCCTCGCGTCAAAAGTGTCATAAGTGAACTATACGGAATATCCGCTTCGATAGAAAACTGCCGCAAACTGGCATAGTTATCAAGAATAGTGTTTCGCAAATTTTGTTCACGATCTTTATTATTCTTCAACAACGACCACCTCTATACCCTTTTCCTCCAGTGCTGCTATTTGATCCTCTGCGCTGTTCCAGTCTGTAATCACTGTATCAAATACATCTGCTTCACAAACTTTAATAAAGGCATCTGTGCCGACCTTTGCACTCGGCATCAGCAGAACTCGCTTGCGGCTGTTTCCGATCACCGTTCGCTGAAACGCAGCGGTTTCATCCGTTCCGTTTGACAATCCGAATGCCGTAGTAAGTCCCGCACCGGTGATAAAACAAATATCAAAATGCATACGACTGACGAATTCGGTAGCGAGACTGTCCACCAAAGAACCGCTTTGCCGCATCTTTCCACCGGCAATATAGACATCGGCATTGTCAAACGCGCGCAATTCTTTTCCGATGTCAACTGAATTTACAACGATGGTATAGTGAATGTCTTTCGGCAAAAAGTCAAGCATAATGTATCCCAAAGAACCGCTTGTCAAATAGATGATATCGTTTTCACGGATATGCTTTGCTGCTTCGCGGGCAATCGCCCTATAGTTATCATATACAGGCATCTTCTCAAAGCTGCGATCCACGGGCGGTCGAACACCCACCTGCTGCAGTTTTATCGCACCGCCGTGCGTTCTTTTGCACATGCCTTTTTGCTCCAGAATTCGCAAATCGCGTCTGGCAGATTCATCTGAAATACCATACTTTTTTGTAATTTCTGAAATGAGTATTTTGCCGTTTTGCTCAATAAGTTTTGCAATTTCCTGGTGTCTTTCCTCAATAAACATAGTTTGCCTCCAAAATGAAATAATGTATTATCGAATTCGACAATATAATAATACCACATATTCGGAAACAAATCAATACTTTCGGCAATCGGATTTGCGTCTATTTATTCACCTATAACAGCCTTAATGCGTCTAACACCGGCGGAAGAACTTTCTTCTTTTAAAATTCTAAACGACTTTAGTTCACCTGTGTGAGAAGCATGCGGTCCACCGCAGATTTCGCTGGAATACCCTTCAATTGTGTACACCTTTACAACTGCCCCATATTTACTGTCAAAAACACCGATGGCACCTTTTTCTTTGGCTTTCTCAACACTCATTTCTGCGCATATCACGGGAATATCTTTTTGAATTGCTTCATTCACGATATCGGATACTTTCGAAAGCTCATCTGCCGTTAGCTTTCTGTCAAAAGAAAAATCAAAGCGTAAACGCTCTGCCGTAATATTACTTCCGCGTTGAAAAACAGTGTCTCCCAATACTTTTCGCAAAGCACCATTCAGCAAATGCGTAGCCGTATGCAATCTTGTTGTATGCTCGCTGTTATCCGCCATGCCACCTTTGAACTTTGCTTCTGCGCCCTTACGCGAAAGATTTTGATGCTCTATAAATCTCTCGTGAAAACGATTCAAATCTACGCTTAGTCCTTTTTCTGCCGCAAGTTCCTCGGTGAATTCTATGGGAAAGCCAAATGTATCATACAGCTTGAATGCCAAATCACCGTCTAAAATCTTACCGTCATTCAGCATAGAAAAATACTTTTCGGCTTTTTTCAGACCCATATCCAACGTTTTTTCGAAAGTAGCCGATTCTTTATCCATCTCCCGTATAATAAATTCGCGATTCTGCTCCAGCTCCGGATACGCATTGCTGTATTGCTCGATCACTGTTTTTGCCAGTTCGGACAGCACATTTTGTCCAAATAAGCTCTTACTGTGTCGGATAGCACGACGAATCAAACGGCGTAGGATGTATCCTTGCTCGGTATTTGACGGCGTGACAGCTTTTGGATCTCCGAGTATAAATGTTGCGGTTCTTGTATGCTCACAAATGATTCTATATTGACGCTCATTCTCTGATGAGATTTCTATTCCCGTCATTTCACCCAACTTGTGAATCATCGGTATAAAAAGATCGGTTTTATAAACGCTGTTTACACCGTTTTTGATGGCAAGTACACGTTCCAACCCCATGCCTGTATCCACATTTTTCTGTGCAAGCGGAGAATAGGAACCGTCAGCATTTTTATTGTACTCCATAAAAACATTATTCCATATCTCGACATATTTACCGCAACTGCAAGCCGGACCGCAGGAGTCGCTGCATTTCGGCTTTTCGGTATTATTGAAGAATATCTCTGTGTCGGGACCGCAAGGCCCCGTGATTCCTGCCGGTCCCCACCAGTTTTCGTCACGTCCGTATAAGAATATCTGCGATTCAGACAAACCTTGCTTACGCCATAGATCGTACGCTTCTGTATCTCTCGGAACCGATTCATCCCCTTCGAATACCGTAACGGCAAGCCTATCGACCGGAATATCTAGGTATTTCGTCAGCAACTCAAAGCTCATTGCGATGGATTCCGGTTTTGAATAGTCGCCAAGCGACCAGTTTCCGAGCATCTCAAAAAATGTGCAATGGTTTTCATCACCTACTGCATCAATATCACCGGTGCGCACACATTTCTGTACATCTACAAGGCGTGTGCCAAGCGGATGCCTTTCTCCAAGCAAATACGGTATCAACGGATGCATTCCCGCTGTCGTAAAAAGCACGCTCGGATCATTTTCGGGCAACAACGAAGCCGATGGAATTTCTTTGTGCCCTCGCTCTTTGAAAAAATCGATATACAATTTTCTCAGTTCTTGTGCTGTCATGTTCATTCCTCCAAAAAAATAAAAATAAAAAAGTCCTGAGTCAAACTAATTTGACTCAGGACGAATTGATAAATCCGCGTTACCACCTGAATTCAGAGAAAATCTCTGCTCTCTGTCGGTACATGACAATACCGTTCTCCCTTTTTACGGCGGAGATTCCGTTGAAGTCTACTCAATAGATGTTTCCAACTATTTTTCGGTCCACAGCTCGGAGACTGCTTCCAAACTATCCTCACGAAGGTTCGCACCAACCACCTTCTCTCTGTGCATCAAAATAGAATGTACTCTCTCTCGTCATTGCCTTTAGTGATATTTAATTTTCTGCATTATAACATTGTTTGAACGCTTTGTCAATAGGAATTTTCACTCTGATAAAAAAGATAGCCGCGAACGGCTATCTTTTTATGCTTATTTCTATATTTACTTATTCTTGTTCGCCGGCGAGCGTTTGTGCGTGCTTATCGATCAGCTTATGCACACGCTTGGCGGGGTTGAGGAGGTTGCTGATGGTGGCATCGTGGTTGAGGGTATCGATGAGGTATGCAACATACTTGCACATATTGACCGACTGATACCACGGTTTTGCCTTGAGCTCGTCCTTGCCGTAAATCAGGTTGGTGGTGAAGATCTTGGTGAAAATGCCGTTCTCATATGCCTCGTCGAACTTCTCAAAACCGTTGCAGAACAGACCGAAGGTTGCAAATACGAAGATGCGGTTTGCCCCCTTCTCTTTGAGCTGCTCGCATACATCCAGCATCGACTCGCCCGAGGAGATCATATCGTCAACAACGATTACATCCTTGCCCTTGACATCTCTGCCGAGGTACTCGTGCGCCTCGATGGGGTTTTTACCGTCGATGATGACCGAGTAATTGCGGCGCTTGTAGAACATACCGAGATCGAGTCCCAACAGCGAAGAATAGAACATACATCTGGTCATTGCGCCCTCATCGGGAGAAATGATCATCAGTTTGTCATGCGTAAAGGTAACATCCGGAACCGTCTTAACCAGTGCTTTGATCATCTGATAAGTCGGTCTTACATTGTCAAAGCCGCTGAGCGGAATTGCGTTCTGAATCTTGGGGTCATGTGCATCAAAGGTAATGATGTTGCTGACACCCATATTGACAAGCTCCTGCAGTGCAAGGGCGCTGTCAAGCGACTCTCTCGACGTGCGGTTGTGCTGTCTGCCCTCATAAAGCATGGGCATGATAACCGAAATTCTGCGTGCCTTACCGCCAATTGCGCTGATAATGCGCTTGAGGTCCTGATAGTGATCATCCGGACTCATCGGAACGGTCATTCCGTACATCTTGTAAGTTACACCGTAGTTGAATACATCGCAAATGATGTACACATCGCGTCCGCGCACGGACTCATGGATCAGACCCTTTGCCTCACCCGAACCGAAGCGGGGGCAATCTGCGCGCGTGATATAGGTCTCGTCCTCTACATGGCGGCGCCAGTCCTTGATATAGCTGTCTACCTCGGCAGTGAATGCCTCACAGCCACGCATACCAATTATGCTGAGATCTCCGTAGAATGAATCGTTCATATGTCCTCCTGATATGCTATTCATTTTTTGTCCGCGCCAAAGCGCTTGTTCTACGCATATCATTATACCATCTTTTTTATAAAAATACATAGAAAAATGTCATTTTTTGAATTTTTTTTGATTTTGCACAAAAGCGGTCATGTTTTTCATGCTTTTTCTATACTATATACTATTCATTTTCTTTTATGAAAGGAACGTTATATGAATAACCGTATACCCAAGGAATACACCTCTACCGGTACGCTGATCGTTTCCGTGTATACCGCAGGCGGCGCAATACCCGTAGAAGGGGCGCTGGTCACCATTCGCGGCGGCGAGCAAAACAGCTCGGGCGTGCTCTCGATACTCTACACCGATCAAAGCGGCAACACGCCTCGGATCACGCTGCCCGCGCCGCCTGCGTCCGAATCGGAAAGTCCCGGTACGGAAAAACCGTATGCCACTTACAACATCGAGGTTGACAAAGATAGCTTTTACCCGCGCAGTTTTATCAACGTTCCGATCTTTTCCGAAACGACCTCAATCCAGCCTGTCAATCTGATTCCGCTCACCGAATATAATCCGGATATCCTGCATCCCGATTCGTCCAATGTCACAGAGGGACAAAATCCGGAGCTTTGAGGAGGTACATATACTATGCCAAACGGACTGCCGACTATTCCGGAAACCATCACCGTGCATCTCGGACCTCCCGGCTCGGATGCGCGAAACGTGACCGTGCCATTCGTGGATTACATAAAAAATGTTGCATCCAGCGAGATCTATCCCACATGGCCCGAGAGTGCCATCCGCGCCAATATCTATGCACAGATCTCCTTTGCGCTCAACCGCATTTACACTGAGTATTACCGCAGCCGCGGCTATGATTTTGACATTACAAATACTACGCAGAACGATCAATATTTTGTCGAAGGACGCGACTACTTTGAAAACATATCGCAGATCGTGGACGAGATTTTCGACAGCTATATTCGGCGGCAGGGGGCAGTCGAGCCCTTGTTTGCGCAATACTGTGACGGTGTGCAGACACAGTGCCCGGGGCTTTCGCAGTGGGGCACTGTCACGCTGGCGGAAGAGGGGCTTTTCCCCTACGCGATCCTGCAAAACTATTACGGAAACAATATTGATATTGTGATGGATGTACCGCTGACTGAGCCGGATACCAGCGTGCCGAGCATCCCGCTGCGTCTGGGTATGGCGGGAGATGATGTCCGCCGCTTGCAGATCCGTCTCAACCGCATTTCCAAAAACTATCCCGCCATTCCGAAGATCTCTCCCGCAGACGGCTATTTCGGCGGAGAAACCGAGGAAGCCGTACGCGAATTTCAGCGTATTTTCAATCTTACCCCCGACGGTGTCGTGGGGCGTGCCACCTGGTACAGCATCCTGCGCATCTACAACAGCGTGAAAAAGATCGCAAATCTGAACTCGGAAGGCATCACGCTGGAAGAAGTCTCTCGCCAGTTTCCCGAAGTGCTGCAGCAAGGCAGCGAAGGAACGGGCGTGCGGCTGCTGCAGTACTTTTTATCCTATATTGCCGCCTTTGTCCCCGCGGTGCAGCCGACGAACATCGACGGATTTTTCGGTCCCGCCACCACGCAGGCGGTGCGCAGTTTTCAGCAGAACTATTCTCTCCCCGTAACGGGCGTTGTAGACGAAACGACTTGGTATGCCATCTATAATGCATATCAAGGCTTGATTGCTTCGATCCCGCCGCAGTTTATGGAAGGCACGGCTGTCCCCTATCCCGGTTTTGCCCTGCGCGTCGGCACCGAAAACGAGTATGTTTCGGTACTGCAGGAATATCTGAACTATATCGGAAAGACCTACACGCAGATCCCGTTCGTCCCCGTGACAGGGTACTTCGGCGCACTGACCTACAACGCTGTCTCGGCATTCCAGCGTCTGTTCGGACTGGAGGAGGACGGTGTTGCGGACGTGGAAACCTGGAACGCGATCATAGAAATTTACGAAGATCTGTACAGCGGCAGCACCACAACACCCGGTCAATATCCGGGATATACGATCACAGAGGGATGAGGCGAGAATATGACCTATCAAAACGATGAACAAAAAAATGCGGTTCGGCACATTCAAGAGATGCTGCGCGCACTGCAAATCGCAGCGGGTGAAACCGTCACCGTGCCGATCGACGGCATCTACGGCTCGGCAACTGCCGAAGCGGTACGCACCTTTCAGGCGCAAAACGACTTACCTGTCACAGGAGATGTAGACAAGGCGACCTATGACGCACTGTATGAAAAATCTCTGGAAGCCGAATTCTTGGCAAGCGAACCGCTCCCGCTCTATATCTTTGGAAACGGAAGATCGGTTCAAAAAGGTGAAACCAGCGATATTGTACTGCTGTTACAAATTTTGCTGAATGCGCTGACCGTTGCCTATGACGACTTCGCCCCGCTCACATTAAACGGTGTATTTGATGACACCATGGAAAGCGCCGTCCGCCGTTTTCAAATGCGCAACTCCCTCCCTGCAACAGGCATTGTCGATAAGGCAACGTGGAACGCATTGGTCAAAAACTACAATAAGTTCGGCAACCTGCATTCCTAAATAAAAAGCGAAGAAAATCGCTGAAAAACTGCAAAACAACGCAAAAAAGCGAGATAAACAAGGCAAATTTGTTTTTCTCGCTTTATTTTTGACTTTGTTTGACTTTGACTTTCGTTGATCTTTGTCGTACAATATAGACAAACAAGAAAGAAAGGATTGATACCATGCTGATATCCGATACGATTGCCGCATTTATCGACGAAATGCTCAACGACTGTGGAGGTACACTGGAGATCAAGCGAAACGATCTCGCAAAAAGGCTCGGCTGTGTCCCCAGTCAGATCAACTACGTGGTAGCATCCCGCTTTACGCCCGAGCGCGGCTATATCATTGAAAGCCGACGCGGCGGCGGCGGATACATCCGCATTATCCGCAAGGTAATGAGCGAGGACGACCTCTTGATGCAGATGTTTCAAGCAGCAGGCGAAAATCTTGCAGAAAAAGACTTATATTCCCTGCTCGACACCCTGTACAGCACTGATCTCATCACCGCGCGTGAAAACCGCTTTGTCCGCGCCTGCCTTTCGCAGACCGCACTCTCTGCACTGCCGAGGGAAACGCAGAACACCGTACGCGCAAGCAGCTTCCGCAACATGATTCTGTCCCTGATGCAATAACAAGCAAAGCAACCAAGAAAGAAGTGATTTTTATGCTTTGTACCAACTGCAAAAAAGAGCAAGCAACCTTTTTCTATACGCAAAACATCAACGGCAAGGAAACCTCGGCAGCGCTTTGCCCGAACTGCGCAAAGCAATCCGGCATCGGCAGCACCGACATTCTTTCCCCGCTGTTTCATCCGTTTGCAGCCGAAAAAACGCCAAAGCGCGACAACGGCAAGACCTGCAGCCTGTGCGGTTTGACCTTTACTGACATTCTTTCTCTCGGCAAGGTGGGCTGCCCCGATTGCTACAGCACCTTCCGTGATGAACTGCGCGAGACCATTCGTTCCATTCACGGCACCGCGAAGCATGTCGGGCTGACGCCCGAGCGCTCTACCGCTATCACGCCCGAACCGAACAAGGAACCGACCGAGGAAGAGATGCTGCGTGCCGCACTGGAAACCGCGATCCGCAATGAAAACTACGAGGAGGCCGCAAGGCTGCGCGACAGAATCAAAGAGCTGAAAGGAGAAAACTGATGGGCAACAAGCAAGACGTTATTCTCCGCAGCCGTGTGCGTCTGGCGCGCAACATCGTAGACTATCCCTTTGCACCTGTGCTGAACACAGCGTGCCGTAAGGAAATCATCGAAAAAGCCGAAAATGCGCTGCGCACCAATGGATACACTCGTCAAAACGATACCGACAATACGGTTGCCGTGCACGCGCTTTCCGAAGAAAACCTGGTCAGCCGTGAATTTGCAGACGATAAAGAGCTGCACGCTTTGCTTTGTAACGCAGATGCCAATACGTACATTATGGTATGCGAGGAGGATCATCTCCGCATTCAGAGCTTTGCAGACGGCGCTGATTTGACTACCGCAGGCAAGCGTGCATTTGCCGCCGAGCGGCTTTTGAATGAGAAGATCAAGTTTGCGTTTGACCGCGAGCTCGGATATCTTACCCACTGCCCCACAAACCTCGGCACGGCGATGCGTGCATCCATGATGATGTTCTTGCCGGCGCTGACGATGCTCGGACGCATGGGTGATCTGAAATCGCAGCTTGAAAAGATCGGCGTGACCATCCGCGGTCTGTACGGCGAAGGTTCGGCGGCGGATGCCTATATGTACCAAATTTCCAATCGGCTCTCTCTCGGACTCAGCGAGGATGACCTGCTCCGCAAGATCGAATCGGTTGCAAGCCGCATCGCCGAGGATGAGCTGCGTGCGCGAAAATCCCTGCTTGCCGCACGCAGTGACGCACTGACCGATAAAATTCTGCGTTCGTTGGGTATACTCAAATATGCCCACATGATCTCGGGGAAAGAATTCCTCGATTGCTATGCCTATGTGCGGCTGGGCATTTCCCTTGGACTGATCGACTCGGTACAGCTGAGCGAGCTGGACAAACTGCTCTATGAAGCGATGCCTGCACATCTGATTGCGAAAAACAAGGACGCGGCATCCGATGCAACACTGCGCGACAAACTCCGGGCAGAAACTATCAAACGACGCATTTAACCTTTTTTAAAGGAGTGATACTTATGACCAATAGATTTACGCAAAAGGCGCAGAACGCCTTAAACAACGCACTGCTTGCGGCAAGAGAGTTCGGACACACGTATGTCGGCTCCGAGCATCTTTTGGTCGGTCTTACCGCAGATGAGGACAGCGTAGCGGCACGCGCCCTGCTGTCGAAAGGTGCAAATAAACAAAAAATTGTAGATACGATCGTCCATAACATGGGAACGGGAAATCCGACTAACGTCAACGCCTCGGACCTGACGCCGCGCACGAAGCAGATCATTGAAATGTCTGCCTATGCATCCGCACGTTACGGACACGGCTATATCGGCACCGAACATCTTCTGCTTGCCCTTCTCGAGGAAAGCGACTGCGTAGCAAATCAAATTTTGAATTCACTGGGCATTTCCCCTGCCGAACTGAAAAAAGATGTGCTTTCCTACCTTGAGGGCATGGAGAGCGGCAGCACCGCATCTGCCGAAGGCGGAACGATGGGGAAACAGCCAAAAAATAATAAGAATAACGCCGATATCAAGGATTGCCCCACGCTTTCTTCCTATGGCCGCGATCTGACCGCGCTTGCCAAAGCGGGTAAGATCGATCCGATCATCGGACGTGAAAACGAGACCGAACGTGTCATTCAGATCCTTGCGCGCCGTACCAAAAACAATCCCTGTCTGATCGGCGAACCCGGTGTCGGTAAAACCGCCGTTGTAGAAGGACTGGCACAGCGCATTGCCGACGGAAACGTACCGGAAATGCTGGTGAACAAGCGCGTTGTCACGCTTGACATTTCCTCCATGATCGCGGGCGCAAAATACCGCGGCGAATTTGAGGAGAGACTTAAAAACGTGATGAACGAAGTGGCAAAGAAGCCCGAGATCATCCTGTTTATCGACGAGATCCACACGCTGGTCGGTGCAGGTGCCGCAGAAGGCGCGATGGATGCAGCAAACATTTTGAAGCCTGCCCTCTCCCGCGGAGAGATGCAGCTGATCGGCGCGACGACGATCAACGAATACCGTCAGAACATCGAAAAAGACGCAGCTTTGGAACGCCGCTTTCAATCGGTCATGGTCGGCGAGCCGACCGCCGAGGAGGCACTGCTGATCCTCAAAGGTCTGCGTGACAAATACGAGGCGCATCACAAGCTGAAGATCTCCGACGAAGCACTTGAAGCGGCAGTCAACCTCTCCAAGCGCTACATCAACGACCGTTATCTCCCCGACAAGGCGATCGACCTGATCGACGAGGCGGCATCGAGAATTCGTATCTCCAACTTTACATCTCCCCCCGACATCAAAGAAATGGAGAGAACCGCCGAGGAACTCAGTCGCAGTAAGGAAGAAGCCATCAAAGCACAAAACTTTGAGGAGGCGGCTCGTCTGCGCGATGAAGAACATGCACTGCGCGAGAAGCTGGATACAGAGAAAGCAAAATGGCAGCAGACCCGCGAGGCCAGCACGCTGATCGTCACCAAGGACAATATCGCCGACATTGTGACCGCATGGACGGGCATTCCCGTAAAGCAGCTCGAAAGCGAGGAAAGCAAAAAGCTGCTGCATCTGGACAAGATCCTCAAAGAACGTATCATCGGACAGGATAAGGCAGTTGATGCGGTTGCAAAGGCGATCCGCCGCGGCAGAATGGGACTCAAAGACCCCAAGCGTCCGCTCGGCTCCTTTATCTTCCTCGGTCCTACCGGTGTGGGTAAAACCGAGCTGACCAAGGCGCTGGCAGGTGTCATGTTCGGCGACGAAAACGCGATGATCCGTATCGACATGTCCGAATATATGGAGAAACACAGTGTTTCCAAGCTGATCGGCGCACCTCCCGGCTATGTCGGCTATGATGAGGGCGGTCAGCTCACCGAAAAGATCCGCCGCAAGCCCTACTCAGTCGTACTGTTTGACGAGATCGAAAAAGCGCATCCCGATGTGTTCAACATCATGCTGCAGATCCTCGACGACGGTATTCTCACCGACTCGCAGGGACGCAAGGTGGACTTTAAGAACACGGTCATCATTATGACCTCTAACGTTGGCGCAGGTGCCATCACCGAAAAGGCAAAGTCGCTCGGCTTTACGACAAGCAGCTCTGCCGAAAACGAGCAGGCATCGATCGAAAGCAACGTTATGCAGGCGCTCAAAAACACATTCCGTCCCGAATTTTTGAACCGTCTGGACGAGATCATCGTGTTCAACCGTCTGGGCGACGCGGACATTCAGAAAATCGCTTCTCTGCTTCTCGCACAATTGAAGACACGTATCGAAACGCTGGATGTTTCGATCACGTTTGATCCCTCGCTGGTTGCATTTGTCGCCAAGAAAGGCTTCGATCCCGTCTACGGTGCAAGACCGCTGCGCCGCGCGATCACAAGCCTTGTGGAGGACTCCTTCTCCGAGGCGATGCTCGAGGGCAAGATTAAAGCCGGCGATAAAGTCATTGCCAAAGTCGCAGACGACAAGGTCGTATACGAAAACGCATAACATCTAAAAAAGATAGCATAGCCGAATTGGCTATGCTATCTTTTGTTATTCTGTGATGTTATTCTGCGATCTTTTTCATGATCGCCACGGCATCCATATAGTTCTCTCTGCCGTTGGCATCTACGTCATAACTGCCGCAGTATTCAGGACTTGTTGCCTGGCGTTTGATCAGATAGAATGCATCCAGCAGATTTGTCTTACCGTCGCGATTGACATCGTAGCGATAGATGTTGGAAGGCAAATACTGCGAAGTGGTAGACGGACCGTTTACTGTAAGGATATCGGGACCGCCGTTCGGATCTTTGACGAACTGTACTTTGTCGATACAAGTTTGTCTGGGTTCTACAATACTATTCGAAACATGCTTGTGGTACACCATATACAGCTCGGTGCCGTCGGGAGATTTGACATACACACCGTCGCCCACGCCATTGATCGCGCTGTTGTAGGTTAAGATCTCGTTGTATTCATATTTTGTGTACGGTCCGAGGATGTTTTCAGCGATCGCATACGCTTCGCCGTAATGTCCTTTATAGTGACCGGACGCATAGATCATATAGTAATAGCCGTTGTGCTTATAAAGCACGCCGCCCTCGCTGATATTACCGTAACCGTCATTCTCGTATTCCGTAGTCGGAGAAACAACCTTTCTCAAAGTTCCGGGAACGGCTGAGAAAACTCCATCCTTCAAAGTAACTTCTTCAAGATAGATATGGTTGCCGTTGTCAAAGCGAACATAGGACATGTAGACCTTTCCGCTCTCATCAAGGTACGGGTGACCGCCGATTTCAGGTACATTGTGCAAAGGCACCTGCCCGTTTTTGTGCTCAAAGGGACCATAAGGAGATTCGGAATATGCGCAGAAAATACGGTTACTGCCGGATGCATTTTTTGCAGCGTAAAACAGATAGAACAAGCCGTCATAGTAGAAAACATTCGGGCTCATATAGCTGCTCGCGGTATACTCACCGGGTTTGTGCGTAAAAACGATATCGCGCGGCAACCAATGCACCAGGTCGGGCGAAGTATATACGCGGAAAATATTGTTGCCGTTGGAAATGCGATGATAGAGATAATATGTGCCATCATAGAACAGCACATCGGGATCGGCTCCGGTATTCACGGGATTGGTATAGGTGTCACCTGTTTTTCCCTGACTGTCCATGATCGAAAGCGTCTCTATCTTGCCGCCCTCCAGCCAGACGCCGAATTTGCCTGCCGTATACTCTTTCAGCTTCAGTTCAAAGGTGAAAAAGGCATCTTCTCCCTGCGAAAATGTGTCAAAAATCGCGGTTGCAACATTTTCATATACCGAAACCGATGCAAGATAGGAGCCATCGCCTATGGGCGCGTTTTTGCGTCCCAAGCAGATATATTTGCCGTCTTTGATCTGATACAGTGCAACCGTCTCATCCTTTTTGTGGATCTCAAAAGCGTATCCGTTTCCACTGTCGTCCATGCCGAAGAAAAGCTTGCTGACACCAACGGGCGTGAGCATAACTTCCGCCGTAAAGTTTTCTTGCATCGAAGCTGTTGTCAGCATGGCACCGCTGCCGCTTACCGCACTGCCGCTCTTCTGCAAGCCGACCGCATTAAAGGAAACGCCGTCAAGCTCCACCTTTTCGTTCATTGTGGGTAGAACATCATCCACAAAAACGGTGAGACGGAAATTATCAAACGTGCCGCGATCGCTGTAGAATTTGCGAAGTCCGATCGTGCCGCCGAAAGCATCGTACACATCTTTGGTCGAAGTGCCGTGCTCATAAGTAACACCGTAATACTGTGTCGTTCCATCCGGAGAAGTGACCGTATAGGTCAGCTCGTTATCCACTACACGTACAGAAAGATGGATATCTTTTGCAGTGACAACATCAGAGCTTGCCACGATGTTGCCGCTCCATACGCCCTGTGCATTATAACAGCCAAGGGCAGCTTTTTTGCCGTTGGTGCCGATAAAGCAGTCATAACCCAAAAACTCAGGTGCAGTCGCTGCAAGTCCGTCACCGGTTCCACCGATCAGGATACCGCCCGTGGAAGTGTGTCCAAAAAAATCCACGTCTACCTGAAAGTTCATACCTGCATATTCCTCGGGAATTGCGTACGTTAAAAAGGCAGATCCGCTGCCATTGCCAAGTGAGAGCATTCCATCGGTAACCTGCCAGCTTCCCTTCTTGGTAAACGCACTGAAATCATCGCTCGAAAAATCGTTTTCGTACACAACAACTTCTTTTGCATGCAGTGTCACGGTCAGCATAACGAATAAAATCGAAGTTAATAAAAAACGCATTACCTTTCGCATAGACTCTTTCCTTTCTATTTATAAAGGTTTCTATCGCTATTCTAACAAATCTATTATTTTTCGTCAATACCGATACCAAACAAATATACCCATAAATAAACGAATAGCAGACCGTTTTCGGTCTGCTACATTCTGTATTTTTCGAGATCGACTTTACCGTCGATGACTTCCACGCCCTCGGCACGGAGCATGTCTGCCTGTACGCCCTCTCCGCCAAAGACAAAGCCTTTCGCAAGACAACCTTTGGCATTCACCACACGATGACACGGCACGATACCGTAATACGGATTCTGATGCAGCGCGTTGCCGACCACACGGCACATGCGCGGGTTCCCCGCCATAGCGGCAACCTGCGCATAGGTCGCCACCTTACCGCGCGGTATCTTCTGCACAGCAGCGTAGATCTTTTCATATAACTCGGACATATTTTCACCTTCCCGACCGCTTATATACAGAGCATCTTCCCCCGTACTTGCGTTTGCTTTTATTGTAGCAAAACGGGCAGTATCTGTCAAGAAAATAAAGAAGCGGGGTTCCAATGCCATTTCGGTGACAACGGTTGATAAAACTCAATAACGGGATGTTTGACTTTGATTGGTGCACACGATATAATGAAATCACGGAATACGTCTCCTAAAAACAAAATAAAAGGAGAGAGAATGAAGTTGCCGACAATATGTATCAGCGGTCAGAGCTTGACTATTTGATCTACAATGCACCGCTTGAATAGGCCGACCTCATTTTGAATGGCGATCCCGAAAAATATTCGAAAACGGTAACAGAATACAAATCTTTGGATTAAGGCATCCTTCACGCTATTCCGTACAGTCGAGGGAAAATAGCAAAACAGACAAGGCGGTTAAGCCCAAAGTGCTTAACCGCCTATAATATTATGATTATTTCAGAAGCGCATTTTCAAGATCTTCCAGCATCATGCCGAGAGCGGTGAAACCGCCTTCTGCGGTGTACCAAACGCCCGGACGTGCAAGGATGACAACATTACCGTTTTTAGCAGCAATGGTCTGATCGATGACTTCATTGTTCATTACTTCTGCCGCAGTCGAAGCACCGCCTGTTGCGGCATCTCTGTCCATGACAAAGATGTACTGCGGATTCTTCTGCAGGATGTATTCAAAAGAAGAAAGGTTGCCGTGCGAAGCATCCTCGGACTCCTTATCAACACCGACGTTAGCAAAGCCGATCTCGTTACCGATGATCGAGCAACGTCCGCTGTTGCCGGTTACGTTGAAGCCGCCGCTGGTTACCATACCGACGATGGCGGATTTGCCTTTCGCGAATGCCTGAAGCGCTTCAATTCTCTCATTGTAAGCAGATACCTTTGCACTCATTTCTTCGGTCTTGCCGAAAATGGAAGCGATCGTCTGTGCGTTCTTGATCGTACCTTCTACGACGTTACCGCTTACGGTCAGACGTACAACGGGAGCGATCTCGGAAAGGGTTGCGTAATAGTCACTGCCGCGACCGCCCATGAAAATAAGGTCGGGTTCGTATTTCATAATGGTCTCTGCATCGGGAGTCTTGATCGTACCGCAGGTAGGAATGCCCTCGACCTTATCTACAAGATAATCAAGCGTGGTGGTAGCAACACAGACAATACGATCTTCCAGACCAAGGTTTACGAGAATATCGAGAGCTGCCATATCGCATACGGCGATCTTCTGAGGATCATACGGAACTTCAAGCTGAATTTCCTTTTCATCCTTAGAGCCATCCATACAGGTGATGGTGATCTTTTCGGGTTTCTGTACATTGTTTTCCGTGCCGTTTTCGGTACCGTTGTCGCCGGTAGTGGTTCCGTCAACTGCGGGGGCATTGTTGCACGCTACGAGACAAAACATCATCATAACGGCGGCGAGGATAAGTGCAAGAATTTTTTTCATGGTTTCAAATCTCCTTTATATTTATATATTTTTTATAAAACCATCAAAGTCAGTAGTAAATCGAAAGCGGCTTGCCATCGATCTCCATAATTTGAAAATCTACATTGTAGATCTTCGAAAGCGTTTCTTTGTTCATGACCTCATCGACCGTACCGTATTTTGCGATCTTGCCATCCACAAAAGCGCAGATGTAGTCCGAGTAAAATGCGGCATAATTGATCTCATGAAGAACAAGAACGACTGTTTTTCCGAGCTCGTCGCAAAGGCGGCGAACGATCTTCATCATATTGGTTGCATGGTAGATATC